>CASFAN010000158.1 GCA_949292715.1 uncultured Eubacteriales bacterium | reverse complement strand
CATATTTTTATTATAATAGGTAAAAAATTCCTTGCGTTATTCGCTGAAAAATGATAAAATAACACAGTATATCCGAGATTGCGAAAGTGCGCGCTCGGATAAGAAAGCAGGTTATGCCGTACGGCAAACCGAGCGAATGTTTAATAACGACAAAACGCGGACACTCTTATTAAAGAGGTTCGACAAGGAGAGTAAAAATGAAAAAATCATCGCAAATCGTGGCGACTTTTGCCGTAATGGCGGCGCTGATCGTCGTTGCAAATCTGCTGGACAAAGCCTACTCGTTCGGGCTTACCGCTCTTATCGGCGCGGCGCTTGCCGTATGCGCGCTCGTAACCGTTGCTCTGTGCGAGATGCTGTACGACAAATGGTATTACGCGCTCGGTGCGGGCGTTATGTTCGGACTTGTATCGTTTGCACTTGCTTATATATTCCCGAGCGTACTTTTTCGGAACCCGCTCGTGTCGGTGTTGCCGAGAGCGTTTATCGGCATAATAGGCTACGGCGCTTACAAATTCGCGCAGTTTGCCGTAAAAAAGCTTGCGTCGTTTGCCGAAAAGACGCGGTTGCACTTTATCGTTCCGCTTATATTCATGTGCGCGGCGATTGCGGGACTTGTATGTTTTCTGATATTTGCCCGCGGTATAAACAGTATTCTTTATTTCGTGATAGTATGGCTTATCGTGCTTGTTTCGATAATATTTATGGCACTAATGCTCGCGTGTATTGCCGCGCGTAATGGCAGAACGGGCGAGCGCGGGCGCGAACATGTCGCTCTCAGTATAGGAGCTTTTTTCACGGTAGTGTCTAATACCGCGCTTGTGTTGCCGATGATGTTTTTGGTCAGCGGATCTTACGGTTCTTTGTCCGACGTCTATGCAACGCTCATGCTTATAAATTTTTTGCCCGAACTGCTTATTACGGTTATTCTCGCTCCGTTCGTCATACTCGGCGTGCGCAAAGGTCTGCGCCTCGGTATTGACGGGAAACCGAGATATAAGAAGCAGACGATCGCGGAAAGCGCGTCCGTCGTCGAAGAAGAATATAGCGTCGACGCGACACCGCAAGAAAATGATATAAAGGAAGCAAAATAAGGATAATGTTACTTGCCATCGACATAGGAAATACGAATATCAAGATCGGCATATTCGAGAACGATAAGCTGATTCATTCGTTGCGCCTTTCTACCGTACAGGGCAGAACGGGCGACGAATACGGCATGGACATTATCGGTCAGCTTAACGTAAAAGGCATAAAGCGCGAAGACATTCAGGGCGCTATAATGAGTTCCGTCAATCCGGGACTGAATTATACTTTCGAGCATGCCTGCGACTATTATATGGGAGTAAAACCGCTCGTAGTCGGTTCCGGCATAAAGACGGGACTTAACATAAAATACGATAACCCCAAGGAAGTAGGCGCGGACAGAATAGTCAATTCCGTAGCGGCGTATTACACCTACGGCGGACCGTGCATAACGATAGATTGCGGTACGGCGACGACGTTCAACGTTATCAGCGAAAAAGGCGAGTTTCTCGGAGGGCTGATAGGTCACGGACTGAAAAGCGCGGCGGAAGCGCTTTCGACGGCGGCTGCGCGTCTGCCGAAAGTAGAGCTTATACTTCCGAACAAAATAGTCGGAAAGAATACGATAAACAATATGCAGGCAGGGCTCATACACGGATATATCGGAATGGCGGAGCGCATCGTACGCCTGATCAAGCAGGAAACGGGTTACGCTACGGCGAAGGTCATAGCTACGGGCGGACTCAGCGAACTGATATACAGAAACAGCGATATAATCGACGTTATGGACAGAACGTTGACTCTGCGCGGACTAAACATTATATATAATATGAATAAATAACAGCGAGGAACGACAATGAAAAAGACCGTTAATGTAGCAATAATGGGAATAGGCACTGTAGGCGGCGGGACTTATGAAATCCTGACCGATAACCACGATTTTCTTCTGCGCACGCAGGGCGTGGATTACAAGGTTACCAAAGTGCTCGATAAGAATACCGACAGGCTCAAAACATTCGGAATACCCGAATCCTGCGCGGCAAAAAGCGTGGACGAAATCGCCGAAGATAAGAGCATAAGCATAGTCGTCGAAACTATGGGCGGAGTCGAACCCGCAAAAACTTTTATCGAAAAAATGCTTCTTGCAGGAAAAAGCGTGGTTACGGCGAACAAGGAGCTTGTGTCCAAGCATTGGAGCTCGCTCGAAGCTGCCGCGAGAAAAGGCGGCGCGGGACTTTATTTCGAAGCGTCCTGCGTCGGCGGCGTTCCCATTATACGCGCGTTGCAGGAGAGCTTGCAGGCTAACCACATCAACTCTATCGTAGGTATCATCAACGGTACGACCAATTATATCCTTACGAAAATGACCGAAGAAGGCATGAGCTATGCCGATGCGCTCAAAGAGGCTCAACAGCTCGGTTATGCCGAATTTAACCCTACGGCTGACGTCGAGGGCTTTGACGCGGCATATAAGCTGAGCATTCTCGCTTCGCTTGCTTTCCATACTTGCGTGCCTTATACCGAGATATACCGCGAAGGTATAACCAAAGTTACGAAAGCCGACATAAAAACAGGTCTCGAACTCGGTTACCGCATAAAGCTTCTTGCGATAGGCAAGCGCAAAGGCAACGTCATCGAAGCGCGCGTTCACCCTACCTTCGTTCCCGTCGATCATCCGCTTGCCGGCGTAGGCGGCTCGTTCAACGCGGTGTACGTTAACGGCGATTTCGTGGACGACCTGATGTTCTACGGCAGGGGAGCGGGCGCGCGTCCCACGGGCAGCGCTATCGTAAGCGACGTCGTATATGCAAGCAAACGTACAAGCCCTCTGTACTCCGATTTCGATAACAGCGGCAGCGTTGCGGAAGGCATCGAAGTAAGCAAGGACTTCACGAGCAAATATTACATTGCGGTTTCCGTCAAGGACGCTCCCGGCGTGCTTGCCGCGGTAACGGGCGTGTTTGCGAGCCACAACGTCAGCATCGAGAGCGTGTCTCAGCGTGCGGGCGGTACAGGCGCTACCATTTGCTTCCTTACGCATACGGCGAGCGAGTCGGACGTCAACAAGGCGGTAAACGATATCGAAAGCCTCGACGACACCAATAAGGTTGTCAGCCTGATAAGAGTACTCGGCTGATAATAAAGACGAAGTTCGTAAGCGTTTTAAGCGTCGGAACGTGCAAGATTATCAACATTAAATTTGTAATAACGCGATAAATTATTTGACAATAACAACGGCGATATAATATAATTAACGGAGTTATTGTAACAGTACAACATAAGGAGACATCTGATGTCAAAGATCACAAAAAGTGCAGTAGCCGTACTCATCGCATTGGCGCTCAGCGTCATATTCGTTTTCAGCACGGCTTTCGCAAACGGCTTCACGTTTACAGCATCGGCTGCGCCCGTCACGGAAAACGTGACCATAAACACCGGCGTTACCGATTCCGTTAAATACGGCGATTCGTTCAAAGTAGATACTGCGGCGAGCGTAAAAACTCCCGGCGGTAAAGAAATAACGGGACAAGCTTCCGTAACCGCCGATGAAGTCGGTATATATGAAGTTACTTATACTTCCGACGGATCCAACAAAGGAAGCTATACGTATTACGTAGAGTGCTATATGGAGTATGAGTATAAGCTTATCGTGGACAACTACGGAGCGACCATACCCACTTACTGGAAAAAGGATTCGGCGGACATAAAACTTCCCGAAGCAACGCTTTACTATTACGACAAAGACGTTGAAAAATGGCTTCCCGCAAAGGACGGAAGTAAGGTATTTTGCAGAATTACCGTTCCCGGCAAAGCGAGCGTGGAGAAAGACGTTTCCGCATGGACGGAAAGCGACAGAACCGTAAGCCCCGACACCGAAGGCATTTACTTCTTCACGTATTATGCAAAACTTGCGGGCGGCAAAAACGTGATCAGTCAGGAATACACGATGCAGGTACAGCGTACGTTCTCGGATACGAGCGCGCCTACGCTTGTAGTTTCGGGTATGCCTTCGTCTGCAAGCGTCGGAACACAGGTTTCGCTTCCCAAAGCAACGGTTACCGATGACTACGACACCCGCGTATACACCGAAATCAAAGTTACGCACGATTACGGCGACGGTAACGGCGTCGTTGACGTTAAAGACGTCGTTATAGACAAGAAGACCGGTTATGCGGCTTGCGACGAAAACGGCAACACGCTTTACTACAAAGCGGACGAGAACGGCGATTACGCATACAGCGGAAGCGAGCTTGCAACGACGACCAAGCCCGAAGAAGCGGTAGTCGTTAAATTCGATAACGATAACTTCATGAGCTTCTATCCCGCTCACGAAGGAACGTATACCGTAACTTACAGCGCAAAGGACAGCACGGGTTACTATGGCGGAGAGAACGATCTTTCCAACAGCACGACTCAGCGTAATTATCAGATAAGCGTATCCGATACTTCCGCACCCGTATACGACGAGCTTGACAGCAGTCTCATTCCTTCGCAGTGGGGTTATTACGGCGTTTACAGAAAGTATGTGGACGGCGTAGATCATGAAGATCCCGATGAAAAAGCCGTAAAGATCGATCAGGCTATACAGTTCCCGATACCCGAGCTTTACGACAACAAGGACAAAGCGGACGATCTCAGAGCTTCGTTCACGATCACCGATCCCTCCAACAAGACGGTGATGACGTTCAGAAACATTCTCCTGACAAAGCATAGCGGCGATTGCTCGTATACTCCCGCAGATTACGACGGCGGCAACAAGACCTATTACTTCTTCCGTTATTGGGAGACCGAAGGATATACCGTCGACGAGGGAACGGGTAAGATCACCGGTAACGATATAGGCGACAACGCATATTCGCTTGTTTACTATGACGAAGACGAAGGCAAAGTAACCAAAGGCTTCTTCGATTTCAACAAGTACAAGCCCGGCAATTCCGCTATCGGTTCCTATACCGTAACGTATGTTGCCCGCGATACCAAAGGCAACGGCAGCACGCAGAGCTTCAACATCGATCTTCAGTCTTCGTTCACCGACGAAGTAGCTCCCGTCGTTGATTTCGACGCTCCCGATTACTTCGCGTTCGGCACGAGCGAAAAAGAAGTCAACGTGGAGGACATCGATATCCGCGATACGCAGGACAGCAGACTCGACGTTAAATATTATCTCATATTCAACAAGGGCACTCTCAGCGTAGATAACGACCTTACGCTTGAAAGCGGACTTGTGGAAGGCGAGAATTATTACGAACTCGATCATTCCACGGGCATGAATACCTTCACGCTCGTTCGCGACGGCGGCAACAACGTGCTTACGCTTACCGATAAGGACGGCGTAGAACACGATGTGAACGTAACTTCCGCCTCCGTATATCTTGCGGCAAGCGCTACCGACGCGGTAGGCAACAACACGTTTAAGTCTGCTGAAATCAGCGTGCTTGACGCTACTAACGATACCGCAAAGACGGCTACCACGGCATTCGGAACCCTCAATGACGAAGACGCTGTAGTCGGCGAGGAATATCTTCTCGGTTCCGCAACCGTAGCATACGCGACCGATGCTGACCGCAACTATACCGGATTCGAACTTTATGTTCAGCGCGTAAAGGACGGCGACGGCAAGGCAGTTGACGAAAATCCTCTTACGGGCGTTTCGTTCGAAACTTACAGCGACAACGGCAAATCGCACGAGGACGCTAAGAACCTCCTTCATATCGATAACATCAGATTTACTCCGAACGCATCGGGTACCTACATGGTAGTACTTCGCGGATACTTCATTTCCGGCAAGAGCGAAACCAAGATGGTATTCGTAACCGCTAACGGCGGCAGCGGTTCGGGCGGCGGTATCGCTTCGAGCGTAGGACTTCCGGTAACGATGGAATACGGACAGACTTACGAGCTTAAAGATTCTTATTCGACCAACCTTGACAATGCGGGTATACTTCACAGCATTACGGGCGGCAGAGTAAAAGTCATGGGCAACGAAGTAACCGCATATTCGAGCACTTCTTATACGTTTAAAGATTACGTCTTCAAGTACGAAAGCGCAGTCGAAGGAACGAACGACAGCAAGGGCGCAATCAAATACAATCTTACGGGCGATAAGTACAACGGTATCGTTTCCGATCACGAAGAGAAAGGCGTTCAGATATCTCAGGTATCCGATACTCAGAGCATCACGATCAGCCTTCAGGGCGCAATGCCTACGTATACCGAGAAGTTCGACGAAAATTACGGAGAAGCTAAACCCAATATCGTAGTGCTTCCCAACGTTTCCGCTTCGTCCAAGAACGGCAATGCCGAAATTAAAGTTACGGTAACCGATCCCGACGGCGTTGATATGACGGGCAGCGTATATATGGCAGAAGACATCGATACGCTTAACGGTACGTACAAAACGGCATACGAGAAACTCGACGTAGATCTTGAAGGCAATATGGCAATGTTCTTCCCCGAGAAGGACGGCGAATACACCGTAACCTATACCGCTTCTCTTAACGGACAGACGGCTACTGCTTCGTATACGATCAAGTCCGGCGACGTAGTTGCACCCGCATTCACCGCTGACATCGGATATATCGACAGCGTGCTTAAAGGCGCTGACTCTTATCCCAGCACGAGCGTAGGCGCTAAATTCGACTTTGCTCGTATAGCGGTTCAGGACGCAAGCAACACCGGTTACACATACTCCAAACAGCTTATCAGCCCCGAGGGCGACGTTGTGTTCACCGTTACGACGGCTGACCGTATCAACAACGGTAACTCTTACGAGCTTACGAGTACGGGTCTGTATCAGGTAGTTTATAGCGTAACCGATCAGGTAGGCAATACTTCCACTCTGAAATATACGATTGTCGTTACTTCGACGAGCGGAAATATTTCTTCCGACGCAGTTACCACTCTTGCCGTAGTGCTTATCGTTGTAGGCGTTATCCTCATCGCAGGCGTAATTATCTACATGATCAGATTCAGAAAGAGAAAGGGCAACAAATAAGTCGCTACAACATCGACAATATAGTAAAAACCCGCGCGCACAGCGTGGGTTTTTATTAT
>CASFAN010000157.1 GCA_949292715.1 uncultured Eubacteriales bacterium | reverse complement strand
CGAATTCCTTATTCCTGAAAGCAGTTTTCCGCAATTCGGACAATATCGCCGCGTTATGTTCCAACGATCCCCTTGCATATATCTTTCTCCGTTCCCTGTTTCGCAAGAAGTGTGTATTCGGACAACTCTGTTAAAAGCGGTTGGGTCTTCCGCCGTGTGGGTAAATCCGTCTTACTTACGACCTATGAAATAATACGACGGGGCTTCGTCTTATTTCAAAATCATTATAGCATATTAGAACATACGTTGCAAGCAAATTAAAGCGCCTGAAAATTTTTTATCTAAATTTATAAAAAAAATTGCCAGATATCCTCATTTCAGGATCTATCGTGACGGGGAAAACACGTTCGGGGGAATTTATCCAGTTGGCGTCGGCAACGGCGCGTAATATAAAGGAATAAGCGGAGAGCATTTCTATTTCATAATAAACAGAATCCGAGCTGATGTTAGCGCCGTCGTACATTACCGGTTTAGGGATTCGGAACTGAGCACGTCCCGCACATTCGTTGATAAACTCCAGACAGCTCCCGTCCGAGGGGATATGTAAAGTCAAGCCTGAAAAATCATAAAAAAAGTTATACGAATACTCTTTTTGCGCGGAACGGATAATGATATTTTCCTTAATATGATTTCTGTCAACAATATATTCGAGGTCTGAATCATCTTTGAACCGATCGGCAACGAGAGTAAATTTGTCCTTGCTCCGATAAGAAAAATTATTTTCCCGGAAACGCACGGGAGAACCGACAAGATCGGGCGAACTTATTTTCACGAAAAAATATTCGTTTTCAAGTTTGAAAATTTCTCCGTCTGTTAAATTTTTATAAAAAAACATATCGACATAAGTGTTATGAAAAATAAACGAGCAGTCGTTTTTTTCATAAAACGGAAGCAACTTTTTTCTTACGGCTTTGAATTTAGTCATAAATTTCTCCTTGGTTACAGTCGTCTGCGAAACGTTCATATTTTTGCGTAAGTTTGATGTTTTCTTTACAGTACTTCATATCGGTGTTGACGAGAAAAAATTCCTCATACTTTCTTTGATACTTCGCGTGCCCGCTTCCGCGAAGCAGTTTTGCCATCCATTCTTCATAGGATTTCGTATAATAGTGATCCACGCATATAAGTTCGTCCGTGGGAAGATCGGGAGTAAGCGCGTAATTGTTTATTGCGTTTTTATTTTCGTCAACGACGTAAAAACTTTCTTTTGCTTTGCCGTTATGTATATACATATCATCCATAAGCATAGCCTGCACAACGGTTTTCCCCGCGACCAATGCTTTTTTACTCGCACGCGTGAAACGCTCCCGCAGCAAACCTTCGCGTTTTTTTATCTGCCCGTCGGCGTCGTAAGTCACCCATACCGCCATTACTCCCGCATAGTCCTCGTAGTCCTTGAGAACTCGGGCAGGGTCTGCCCCGTCTTGACGCGTATCTGCTCGTCCGTATCGATGAACGCTATCCACCTGCTTTCCCCGCGGCGGCGTTTCAGACAGTCGTTGTACGCGTCGGGCTGCGCGTCCGTGTGATGTCCTTTCCATTCCATCAACGTCACTCTGTCCGCGATGCCCTTTTCCAGCGTTTTCAGAAACTCACGCACGGGCTGTTTGCTGCCGTGGTCGTAAATGTAAAAGTGTTCCACTCCCTGTCCTATGTGCCACCGCAGCCATTCTTCCAGATACTCGTTCTCGTCCCGTATGATCAGACATGCCGAACAGTAGTACTTGAACTGCGTACTTGCAGTTTCCGCCACGAGTTTTGCGCGCTGACGTTCGAGGCGTTCTTTGCGCTGCTTTTCCGCGCGTTCGACCAGCTCCTTCGGCGCTTTGCCCAGGTACAGCCGTTCCCTTTCTTCACTTCCCGTTTCTTTCACGTTTCCTCCTTACGTTAAGTTTTTCCATGAATCCCGCGAGCGGCGCGGCTTCCCCCGCAAACGACACGAGTGCGGGTACGTCCTTGTTGAAACAATGACTGTCGTAATACGGCTTGTCCGTATATACAAACGTATGTGACGCGCCCACCCGCTCGTCTGCCACGAAAAGCTCGCGCAGTTCGGGGTAACTCACTCCGAATTTTTCCGCTATATCCGCAAACTCGCAACAGAACGTTACTTTGAGCGCCAGATATGCGTTAAGCATATATTTCCACAGCTCCGCGGTCCTTGCGTCCGTGAAGTACATTCGGAAATATCCGTTCTTGACTTCCGCGTAAAACTCCGCTACCTTCCCGCACGCTTCGCGCCCGCCGCCGAGTATGACGAAACCCGGCTGCTGCGCGCAGTGCTGCGTCGTGCCGTAATTCTCCGGCGAAAACACTATCGTCTTCCCCGTTTCCTCCACGAGCCGCTCCGTCGTTCCCGGCGGCACCGTAGATTTTATGACGATCGTTTCCGCGTTCGCTTCTTTCACCGCGCTTTCCACCACCGATGTGTCGCAGCTGCCGTCGGGCAGTCCCTCCGTCGGCACGCAGACAAACGCGAGATCGTAACGTCCCGTAGGTCTTTCGGCATAGTCGGGTATAAACGGATCGTAGATGTCGGGGTTCAGTGCGGCGAATTCGCTATGCATATGCCTGCCTATGTTCCCGTAACCGTATATGATCATGTTCCTTTTCATTCGTCACCGTCCCATTTCCGCGTTTCCTTGCCTATCGTCGGAAACTCGCTCACATTCAGGTTTTTCGTAAGCTCGTCTTTATACCCGGCAAGGTCGGGATTCATCCAAAAAAACATATCCACCGTCCTCAGTCCCCGCGTTACGTTGCCGCGGCGGAGCCTGCGCAGCCAGTCCTCCCAGCTCTTGGTCAGGTAATGCTTTATGTGTCCGTTCGTATAGTTGCAATAATTCCCGTGCATGCCGTATATAGTGCGGTTGTTGGTAGTTACCAGCCGACCGCGGAGCGGCACGAAATGATGCACCGTCGGAAAATACTTTATGTCTTTGAGCCTACCTATGACTTTTATACGCGGTTCGAAGTACTCGAACTCGCGCGTGTACGCTTCGGGAGTGGGGATCTTCGGCGCGGATATGTGCCCGTTGGCGTTATACAGTTTCCAGCTCAGTCCCACTCCCGCGAACTCCGCGTAATATGACATAAAGTCTTCCACGTCTTCCGCATCGTCGAAGAATATAAATTCGTCGACGTCTATAAACGCGCAGTAATCGTCGTCGCCCCACTCGGCGCTGCGTACGAATTCGTTATACGCGCCAGACTGTCTGCGTAGCCGATCCCCCGTCCATCTGCGCATTTCGACAAAGCCTTCCGACATGAGATCGCCGAGCTCGTCGTCGTAAGGGTGCGAGCTTCCGTCGTCGTAAAGCACTATCTTGTCAAAACCCAATGCTTTGTTATGCAAAGCCCATTCGCGAATATACGGGTGTTCGTCCTTTATCATGGTGCAGATATAATAACGTCCGACGTTCTTTCGCACGCTGTGATTTTCGGGAACTTTCCCTATCATGATTTTTCTTGACATTGTTTCTCCCATCGAGCGTTACGGGCGCTCGGTATTTGCCGCGCGCCCGCCGCTCTTTATCGAGAAAATTCGCATATTGCGAATACAGGTCAAAGCACCGCTTTTGCGGCGACTGCGGAACCGCTGACTGCTTTAGCGGACACAGACGTATTATTCGTCGAAGCGTTTACCTGCTTGGTCATGCCGACAAGCTCCTCGACCTTAGCGCTGACCGATTCCGCGTCGAATTTAATACCGCTTTCGATCGCGAACTGATTCGCTTTCGTCATAACGTACTGTTTTTTCTCTTC
>CASFAN010000156.1 GCA_949292715.1 uncultured Eubacteriales bacterium | reverse complement strand
AGTTCCTGATCTTCTTTGATGACTTTGCGATAATAGCCTATTTCTACCTGGTTGGATTCTATGTCTGCGAAGAAAGGAACGTTAATCGAAAATGCGTTGTCGGGGTCGACGGTCAGTTGACTTTCCACATTATCTTTTATTTCATCGGGCTTGTCCTTATAAGTGACGATGACGCTTCCGTTTTCTTCAGACGTCGTACAATTCAGATCCGCAAGCTTAGCCATTTCGCTTTTGACTTGTATCACATCGTTTTTGTCGACGAAAACATAGGACATGCTTGCTTCGCACAACATTTGCAACACGTCCCAGACGCTTTCTCGCGGAAGATATGGCTCGATATCGAATTGGGATAATTTATCGTCTATTTCATAGGAAAAACCCTTGACGAAGTTCTTTTTAGCACTGTCGAGCACTCTCGCAAACAAATCTTTAAACGACATTATTTCGTTTCCCGGACTAGGCATACAACCTTCAAACGTAATGTCCTGAAAATCCATTAGTCTGTCGTTTCCGCTGCACTTGACGAACATATCGTCCTGCTCTATGTCCCATTCCTTGATATAAAAACTGCCGAGTTTTTCTTTGTTTATAAAAGGTATGATGCGGCGGTTTATATGAGCCATTTCGCTCAGGTAACCGAGATCGAATTTTCTGCCCTTGTTATTAAGCAGCGTTGCCGAACAGGAACCGCTTACCAGTCCGTAGGATATTTCTCCCGTATTCGGAAGTTCGCGCACGCATTCGAAACTTTTCAGCTCGTTCATTTCGTACCGCTCGATGATATCGTCGTAACAGCGGTAAATTTTGCTTACACGCTGTGGTTTATTCCACTCGAGTATTTTTACATGAATGTCGGTAATTCCCGTTATATAGCCGTTTTCGAGCCCTACGGAAGATTTTTCCGCCTCACTCATCACCGAAAGCAGATCTATGTTCCATGTTATGCGTTCCACACCCGTTTCCGTGTTTATATGGTCGTATGAATACACCTGTACGGGCGTTTCGTTTCCTTCGCCCGTACCCGTGCGATAAAGACTTATATTCACTTTCACGGGAAATTCCGTAAGTTTGGGATCGCCGTATATCTGAAGCAACTTGATCGGACGCGCGGTACCGAGATCGATTTTCAGAACGGGAATATCGTCAAATGCGTAACCGTTATTTTCGGTCAGAACGTTCCCCGACAAAGACGTACTCCACCAACCCGTTATTTCGGGATCGATAAGTCCGCGCTTCGCCGAAAGCGCGTTGTCCTCGCCACCCTCGAGAGTAAATGCAGTTATTTCCGGCGTATGCTTGTTGTTATACAGGCACTCGAATCGGCTTATCGGATTTGCATCGGGACTTTGGTAGTCGAGCGCGCCTGCTATTTCCTCGTTTCCGTAAGAAACTTCCACTCGCGCTTCTATTTGTCTTATTTTTTCCATAAACTATACCTCGGAAAAATTTATGGACACGTCGCGCCAGACGATAGAACCGTCGGCGAGAAAATACGGGTAATAGCTCACCTCTTCGGCGTATGCGGTAATAATATCCACTTTCATTTTGTCTTCATCCGAAGAATTTTCCGCCAAAAAGCCTTTATCGGCGCTCTCGGACTGATTTTCGTTCAGATCGAGTTCCTGCACGCCCTGTCCGTATTCTTCCGTCACGGGCGAAATTTCGCCGCCTGAAGCGTTTTCGTCTTCGGTCGGCGTATTCGGAGAAATTATTCCCGTTCCGACTACCGTGATTACGAAATAACTGTTACTGTTGCGTTTTTCTTCCAGAAGCGACATGAGTTCGTTAAACTCCGCATTGGTCAATACTCCCCAGCTTACGCTGACCGTATTTTTCGTTGCGATATAGTCCACCACCAGATTGCCGCTCATCGTTCGCTCTTGTTTCGTTATGTTTGATTTTTTGAAGGAAACCGACGTCGGTTCGCGTACCGCCGACAGCCCTTCTATACTGAATTTTTCGGACATAATGTTACACTCCTTTCATCGCCAGGTCATAACCGTGGCGGTATCCTTCTTTGCGAAGCTGCGGCAACATCAGACGCGCAAAAGCTTTACCGTCTATGTTCAGCACGATCTGTTCGCTGCTTTTAGTCGACGTACCCGAGTCCGAAGACATTCGCATCGCCTGCACGACCGCGTTGGCTATGTCCGCTTTCATCTGTCCGAACTGCGGACTGTCGCCGAGAGGCACTACCGCTTCGGGGTATCTGCCCTCACCCACGAGCGCGACCGTCGGATCGGATACCACGCCGCCCGTCGCCATTGCGGGAAGCAATGCCCTCACGAGCAGTCCGCCCGCTATCGCCGCCGCAACCGTTACGGCGCCGTATATCGGGTTGGTCAGTATCGCCTGCGCCGCAAGCAACGGGTTGAGTATCGCGAGCTTTACCGCCTGATTTTCCATGGACTTCGTGACTTTGTCCATACCCGTCGCCACTTTGCTCATAAAAAGACTCATAAGCACGAGCACCGCGCCGAACGCCACGAACGCCGCGACGAATCCCGCGCTGATGATACCGCTGAGCGACTGCATGTTCGTAACGAACGTCGCAAGCTGTTCGTTAAGCGACTCCATCGCTATCGCCATGACAAGGAAAGACGCCGCCAGCAAGGCAAAAAGTACGATTCCGCCGATGTTTTCGGTAATAAGTGCGAGATTTTCGATAAAAACGGGCAGAAAGGCTATCAGAGCCGCCATTCCCTCCGTCATCAACGTAAGTCCCGTCCCGATATTAATAAGTCCCTGACCCGCCAAAGCAAGCCCCTCGCCGAGAAGCGCCAGGATTGCGAGCGTTCCTATAAATACCAGCAGTTCGGGAATATATTCTATAATGCCCGCCATATTCGCCGCCATTGCAAGCATTGCCGTGCCGAGCGCGGGCAGAAGGGGTACGAGCATACCCACTCCGGTTGCCGCGCTTATTATCCCGTTGCCGAACGCCTGCACGCTCGTGAGCGCGCCCGCAAGACTGTCGAGCATACCGCCCACGCTCCCCGCGGCAGTCGCCACGCCGTTCCCGAAGTCGAGCGCCGCCGCGCCCATTTGCGAAAAGCCGCTGCCGATCGCACCCGCCGAAGTCGCTATGCCGTTGCCGAACTCCGTCGCCGCCGCACTCATCTGCGAGAAACTGTCGCTTACCGACGAAACGGACGAAGCCACGCCCGAGCCGACCTGCGACATCTGCTCGCCTATATTGTCGGGTACAGCCACTTCGACGTTTGTCACGATCGCCGCGTTGCCCGTCAGTTTTGCGGAGCTTTTGGAAAAGTTCGTTACCGACGTATTCGCCGTCTGCACGGATTTCTGAAAGTCGGAAAACGCCTTCTGCAACGCCACTATTTTCTGTATGAACGAATCGAAGTTTGACGCTTTCATCGCGTCTTCGAGCCGTTTGAAAGAATCGATCGCGCCGCTCATATCCAGTTTGCTGAGGTCGACGTTTATGTTCTGTATCGAGGTCTTGATCTCGTTTTCCACGTTTTTCGTCGTCCGCGTGATAGTCTGCGACTGATCGATGAATGTATTTGCCATATCTTACTCCTTTTTTCTGTCAAGCGCTTTCACCCGCTCTATGTCGCGCAAGCCGTCTTCGAGACTTTGTTTCTTCGCGTACAGCTTGCGTATCAGTTCGTTCGGGTTCTTCGCTTTTCTGCCGCCATTGGTGTAATACGCCGCGTAATACCCCGTCATTATGGCGTTCACGGTATCGCGTTTGCCCGCCTCCTCCTGCGCGAGCATATACGCGTTATATTCCCACAGCCGCATTTCCCAGATCTCATGCGGTTTAAGCCCGACAGCCGCCCCGCTTCGGATCATCGTCAGCCAATCGAATCCTTTGCCTGACGAAGCGCCTGACTGCGACGGAGCTTTTTTTCGATGCGATCCTGCACCTCCTCTTTCGTCAGTCCGGGATATTCGAGTTCATATACGTACTGTTCGAGATAGTCCGCAAGCTCGCCCAGTCCAAGGTTATCTTCGCAAGCCGTTATAAAGTCCGCTTCCGTAAGCGCGGGATCAGCTTTCTTCGCTCCGACGTAAAGCAGTTTTAACTGCTCCGTCGTCGTCATTTTTCCGAGATCGCCCATAAGAGTGAAAAAAGGCTTGCCGAATTTGCTTTCGATATCACTTATCGTGCCGAGCGTGCATTTCAGTTCGTAATCTCTGTCGAGTTTTATATACATTGTTTTCTCCTTTTATCGACTTTCCGTCGTATGTCGTTTTTCCGCAAAGTTTATTGTCGCGTAAGTTTACCGTTTCCCGCGAAATCTACTTTTCGCGAAGCCTTTCACCGTTTACGCTATGCTCTTTGCGCTTTTCCGCTCGGGGAAACGCGCGGCGGTTTGCCGCGCGCCCCTTACGGAAGGTGTTTTATGGTCCGTTATGCGCCCGCTCCGCCTTCGACGGGCTGAGGGAGATCTTCTTCGAGCGTAAGTGCGCCGTCGCCCGTTACGCTTATGGAAATCGTGCTCTTGTCCTCCGCCGACGCTCCGAAGCTGAGCGCGGTTATTACTGCCTTGCCTTTCAGGCACAGGCTGGTTCCGAGATAGAAGTACATATCCACGGAATCGCCGTTTTCCATGGCAAGACGAAGATCTTTATGACCCGAATTGTTACCGCTTTCAAAATCCACCGCGCCTTCCGCGCTGCCGCTCCAATAGAAAAGCGTGGGTTTGACGTTTTTGGTCGGTTTGCCGAGTTCGGTTATCTCGACGACGTCTCTCGTTTCATCTATACTCCAGTTGCTGATATATGCTATCGTTTTTTTCTCTACTTCGGATTCACCTTTTTTGAAATCGACGACAAGTTTTGCCGTAAGTCCCGTGTATGGCATTTTTTATTTCTCCTTTTGTTTTGTAATTGTTTTTTATTCGGTTATTCTGTACTGCGATTTCAGTACGTGTCTTTCAAGCTGCTCGTCGTATTCGGACGCAAGGAAGCGCAGAAACGCTAT
>CASFAN010000155.1 GCA_949292715.1 uncultured Eubacteriales bacterium | reverse complement strand
GTGCCGGAGGAAATGCAAAGCGTTCCTGTTTCATACGATAAGGAAATTCTTAGAAAGATGTTGGGGAAGTAAAAAAGTAAAATTCTGTATGCGATAAACTAATTTGCATGCAGATTTTTTTTTAAAACCGTATATATTTATATGATTTTGGTATTTTTACGATGAAAAATATTCAAAAACGGTATTGACAAAACGCAGAACGGGTGATACAATACTTGCAGTCGGAGACTCCGACAGTATTTCAAAAGAGGGCGCGATGATGAAATATATAAAAATTGCGGTAGTGGAAGATAACGACGGGGACGCGAAAACGCTTACCGATCTGCTTACGGGATATGAAAGGAAAACCGATAACGTAAAACTAAGCGTAAAGAGGTTTACGAACGCCGTTGATTTTCTTGAAAAATATCAGCCTTACGACATTGTTTTCATGGATATCGAAATGCCGATGATGAGCGGAATGAAGGCGTGTTACAAACTGCGTGAGATAGACAAAAACATAGTCATAATTTTTGTTACGAATATGGAGCAGTTTGCCGTCGAAGGGTATCTTGTCAGCGCGTTCGATTTTGTCGTAAAGCCCGTTGCAGAGTACAGTTTCCGTCTTAAAATGGATAGAGCGCTCGATTACATATCGCGTTTTACGGGCAAATCGCTTGCGATAAAGACTCCGGAAGGTATGCGTCAGATCGCATTACAGGCAATAAAGTATGTCGATATAATGAATTATAAACTGACTTATCATACGCTTGACGGAGATATCGAAATCACTACGATGAAATTACAGGACGTTGAACCGATGCTTCTCGGCGCAGGTTTTTTCAGATGTTCGCGCAGTCTTATCGTCAATATGAAATATGTAAAATACGTTTCCGAAACCGATATGGATCTTGCGGGTGAGATACTGCCCATATCCCGCAGACGAAAAAAAGATTTTATGGATGCGCTTGCCGAATATTTTGCGGGCGGCGGGGGTAACGCATAATGCCTCAGCTGTTCTGGTTTCGCCCGCTTTTTATGTTCGAGCTGCTTTTTGCGGAAGGAATGTTTGCAATAAACCTTAATTTCCGCAAAGGTTTTGCATGGAGATTTCCTCTCGGTCTTGCGCTTTGTTTCGGTCTGTCGTTCGCGTTTCCTTACACGGTAGGCGGAAGTATTTATTATTCGCTGATTTTTATCGGTATGTTTTGTTTAACGCTTGCTATGGGCGCGCTGTGCTTCGACGCTCCGATGAAAAACATTCTGTTCTGCGCGATAGCCGGATATACGGTGCAGCACATTGCGAGCGAATGTTACGAAATATTCAATTCCGCAATGTCGACGTATGTTGACCGTGTTTTCAATTTCTATGAAACCACGTCGGGTAACGGACTTAACGAAGAAAATTTTTTCTTTGTATTCGTATACTTTGCCATATTCGCGATAATATACGGACTTGCGGGATACTTTATCGCGCCTCGCGTGGAAAAATTCAAAGTGTTGCAGACGAGCAGCGGAACCATTCTCGCGCTTTCGGGATTTATATTGCTCATAGACGTTGTGATCGGTGCGGTCGTTATGAGCGTTTTGCCGCAGTCGGCTTTCGTTTCAATGCACGACAATATAGCTTTTTGCATTCAGTTGCTTTTGCACGTGTACAATATTCTGTGTTGCGTGCTTGCTGTTATTCTGCTCATAGAAATTCCGCGAAGGAGCAGTATAGAATCCGAACTGCGTACGACTACTCAGCTCCATGCCCGTGAACGCGAACAGTATACCGCGGTGAAAGAGAATATGGATATAATCAACATCAAGTGTCATGACCTTAAACATCAGATGCGTACTCTTTTAAGCGGAAAACAGGTGGACAGCGAGGAAATTAAAAAAATAGAAGACGCGATAAACATTTATCAGTCCGCGTATAAGACCGAAAACGAAGCGCTTAACGTTGTGCTTATGGAAAAGGATATGCTTTGTAAAAGCAAAGGAATAGACCTTTCGTGTATACTCGACGGCGCGGGATTGGAGTTTATGTCTGACAGCGACGTTTACGCGCTTTTCGGCAATATAATGGATAACGCTATAGAAGCGGTAAGCCGACTTCCGATAGGAAACCGTGCCATAGGTCTGCAAATCAAAACGCACGGAAGTTTCGTTACCGTTATAGTATATAACGGATATGAGGGTAATCTGGAATTCAAGGGCGGTTTGCCGCAGACGACAAAAGGCGACACTTCCAATCACGGCTACGGGCTTAAAAGTATAAGATATATAGTCAATAAATACGACGGAAAAATGCTTATTAACGGCGACGGAGGCGTTTTCAGACTTACTCTTCTGTTTCAGAATAAAGATAATTCTTTGTCCAAAGCAATGCGATCATTCCGTTCACAAGCAAAATAAAACCGTTTGCAGGCAATGCGTTGAAACGCTTTGCCTGTTTTTTTATAATGTGAGAGAAGACAGGGACTGTTTTCGTATTCTGAAAAAAGGAGAAAAAAGATGAAAAAGACAACTAAGATTTTCGTTGCGCTTATCCTCGCGATCGTCGTATTTTTTTCGATGACGGCTATTGCTTGCGGCGAAAGCGAAACAAAATGTACGAGCATTTGTCCGACGTGCGGGCTTTGTACCGATCCGGACTGCACCGAGCATAAGGATAAATGCCCCGGGCATGAGGAAGAAGAGGCTGAGGTCGTTTCCGCAGAAGTGGTTATCCAGCCCAATAAAACTTCCTATTATCCCGGCGAAATTTTCGATCCGACGGGACTGGGCGTAAAAGCTACTTTGTCAAACGGTAAAACAAAAAATTACTTTGACATGGATTTTGCCGAATGGACGCACAAGGACGAACCCCTTACCGAAGACATAACCAAAATAACGTTTACTATCCCCGGAACCGAAGTCACTTTTGACGTAGCAATAACGGTAAGCGTGCCTGAAGATCTCGTGATGACCGTCGATACGTCTTCTCTCAAAGAAACTTATCTGACTACGGATACCATAGATTTCAGTACAATTGTTGTAAAAGTCACTACAGGCGGCAAGACTACCATTCTCGAGCAGGATATGTGGTCGCTTTGGGAAGCGGATAC
>CASFAN010000154.1 GCA_949292715.1 uncultured Eubacteriales bacterium | reverse complement strand
ATCGGGCGCGACATAAAGACTGCCCGCGCCGCCGACATAGATGAGCCTCGTTTCCGTTCCGCTCAACAGATCGCAAAGATGCTTTAACGACTCACTGTGCAGGTGCAAGTCTTCTTCCTTCCATGCCCCGAATGCGTCGACTACGACGTCAAATCCTGCAAGATCGGCTTTGGTGATGTCGAACAGATCTTTATCGACAGACTTTTGGGCAACCGACTGGTTTTCGCCTTTCACAAACGCCGTTACATCCAGCCCACGTTCGACCGCCTCTTTTACAACGAGTTTTCCTACTCTTCCGTTTGCACATACAACTGCTACTTTTTTGCTCATGATACATTCCTCCGAAAAATAAATTTTTGTAACCTTTTCGATTACGGGCATAGTATAGCAAACACAAATCAGAGTTACAAGATCGTTACTTTTCTATTATCTGATAATAGATTTGTAACCTGGTTTCCAATTTGAACTATTGACTTATAACGGTTTGTTTGCTATAATAAAGTTATGAAAAGTTTGGGAGGGTATTATGCTGACAAAAGAAGAACTGCCCGAATGTCCTGTCGCAACAACAGTGCAACTGATAGGCAATAAGTGGAAAATGCTTATTATCCGAAACTTGATTTATAACGGGAAACAGCGTTTTACAGATTTTATAAGGACAATTCCGGCAATCAGTAAAAAAGTTTTAACGGATAATCTTCGTGCGTTAGAAGACGACGGTTTGATCGAACGGGAAATTTTTGCCGAGGTTCCGCCTCGCGTGGAATACTCTCTTTCCGAAATCGGTAAATCGCTTCGCCCGATCTGGGACGCTATGGAAGCATGGGGCATCGAATATAAGAATAATTTATAGGCATACGGATATTGAGTTGTTTATATTGCCCAAAGCCATACACAATATAAAAATACGCCCCAAAAGTTTGTTCGACTTTTGGGGCGTATTTAAAATGACATTTTCTTAAATTTTACTATTTTACAATATCCGCGCCGAATTTTCAACCAAAAAAATTCTTTTCTAAATTAAAAATTTTTATCCGCGTTTAAGCAGCATTGCCGCGCCGCCCGCTATCGTGCCTATCGCACAGAAATACATTCCGACGGAAGGAACCGTTGTCGATACTTTTATGCTTTCCGAACCCACGCTGACGTCACCCGCATACACATACGAGAATACAGCTACGAGTATACCGACCGCAATCGTAGCTCCTGCAAACAGGAACGGCAGAAGCCCCCTGATCTTCACGACATCGAACGCTTTGAGCGCGACGCCGACAGCGCAAAGACCGCTGAGCACGACCGCTATGATAGCAAACGCTCTGATGACCCCTATCGGGAAAACATCCGCTTCGGTCAATTTTTCATCAATAAAATCCCGGATACCGGAATCGCTGAACAGTTTTACGCTCCCAGATATATCATTCGAAAACCAGTTGATCAGTATCCCGATGAGCGCGAAAACGAAACTGGCGCCCGCAATAGCCAGGAAAAGTATGTCGAACAGTCCGAGCTTTATCTTCTTTCTTTTTGCCATAATTCCTCCTTTAATTTAAGAAAAGTAAAGTTTTCCTTTAACCGATATTTATTATATCACATTCCCTTTCGCTTTTCAATACCGAAAAATTTTTTCTAATGATATTTTAAGGTAATTCCAGGCGTTTCCGAAACATTAGCGAACAAACTTTTTCTATTGCGCAAAGTTTTGCTTCGCTTATTCAAAAAACGGACTGTCGCATAATCGAATGCAACAGTCCGACGAATATATATTTTTATAATTATCCGAGTTTGACTTTTTTTCTCATGGATTTATAACCCGAGAGTATAGCCGCTCTGCCGATAGGACGCGGCAGAAAAGTATATACCGCGGGATAAGAACGGTATTTAAGCTTGCCGTAAAGCCACTTGTCTTTCGCTTTTATCGCCTGCCATAATTCTTTGAGCGCGGCGTATTTTTCTTTGGACGGGACGGCTACCGTAAACGTGATCGTGACGATCATCAGGCAAGCAAGCGCGTGCAACAGATATTTGGCAAGCTGCTTGTTCGTTTTTTTCATTTCACGAAGGTCGTAAGCCTCCGCCATTATGCGCATTACCCTGTTCTGCTGATCGGTGCGCTTCGCGAAGCTCGAAACGTTTACCGACTGATCCGCTCTGCCTATAAAATAATGGTACAGGTTTACGTCCATATAGTACATTGTCTTTACATAAGGAAGCGGAATGTATGCGAAGATATTGTCCACATAAAAAGTATGTTTCGGAAGTTCGAGCCCGCAGTCGCGCAGTACGCTCGTTTTATACATCAGCGAATGCATGAGAAGCACGCTGGACGTATGGAAAGGTTTCACTTTTTCCCAACCGAAAAATTCGTCCGTGGGCATATTTTTCACATATCGGCGCGTAAACGAAGAATTATCGTATACTCTGTCGTATATAAAATTGGTTACGTAAAGATCGGGCAGCGTTCCCGCCTCTTTGTGCTTTTTTATAACGTCAAGAACTTTAAGCAATACGTCGGAATCCACCCAGTCGTCGGAGTCCACTACTTTATAATAAAGTCCGCTCGCGCGGCGTATTCCCTGATTGACCCCCTCGCCGTGACCGCCGTTTTCCTGATGAACTGCCTTGCAAACGGTCGGGTACTTTTCGGCGTATTCGTCGGCTATGGCGCCCGTGCCGTCCTTGCTTCCGTCGTTGACGATTATTATCTCGACATCCTCTCCTCCCGGAAGGATCGATTCTATACATTTACGCATATATGCTTCCGAATTGTAGCTCGGAATTGCAAAACTTATAAGTTTTTCGTTCATTGCATTATACCTCGGAAACATTATAACACAAGCAGTTATGAATTACAATTGTTTGTTGCCGATTGTTGCTTTATTTTTGCCGTAACAGCAAAAGCGGATAAACCTATACGGTAAATCGCCGTGATAAATTTATCCGCTTTTATGTTATCTGCCGAAAAATTTCTTTTTCGCGGTGCCGCCCATGCTTTCTCCGTAAGCTCTGAGCGCGTCTTTCTGTTCGCTTGTAAGCGACGTCGGAACGTCGACGTTCAGCGTTGCGAAATGATCGCCTCTGCCGTAACCGTTTACGCTCGGTACGCCTTTGCCTTTTATTCTGACGCGCGTTCCCGTCTGGGTTCCCGGAGCGACTTTATACTTTTCGTCTCCGTCTATCGTTTTCACGATAATATCGCCGCCGAGAGCCATAACAGTAAAAGGAACTTTGACCGTCGAATAAATATCGCTGCCTTCGCGCCTGAAATCGGGATGACTGCGAACCACTACTTCGACGATAAGATCGCCGCGACCGCCGCCGTTCTGCCCCGGTTCGCCTTCGCCGCGCACGCGTACGCCCTGTCCGTTGTCTATACCTGCGGGTATCTTGACTTTGAGACGTTTACGGGCGCTGACATAACCCGTGCCTCCGCAATCCCGACACTTGTCTTTTATTATACGTCCCGTGCCTCCGCAATCCGGACAAGGCATGATGTTGCTTATCATTCCGAGCGCGGTGCGCTGACTTCTGCTTATCTGTCCCGTGCCGTTGCATCTCGGACAGGTAACGGGCTGCGCTCCGTCTTTTCCGCCCGTTCCGTGACAGGATTTGCATTCCGTTTTCGAATTAAGCTCGATTTCTTTTTCGCAACCGAATACAGCTTCCGCAAAGTCTATGCGAATTACATAATTTACGTCCGCTCCGCGCATAGGTCCCGTCTGACGCCGAGCGCGGGAACCGCCGAACATTCCGCCGAATATATCCCCGAAAATATCCCCGAAACCGCTGCCGCCGAAGCCGCCGTTTCCGAAGCCCGAGAACATGTCGCTGTAATCACCGCCGCCGAAGCCACCGTTCATGGCGCTGTGTCCGCCCATATCGTACATCTTGCGTTTCTGTGCGTCGCTGAGAACTTCATACGCTTCGGTCGCTTCTTTAAACTTTGCTTCAGCCTCTTTGTCGCCCGGGTGAAGGTCGGGATGATATTTTTTAGCAAGGTCGCGGTATGCCTTTTTTATCGTAGCGTCGTCCGCCGTCTTGGACACACCGAGCACCTCGTAATAATCTCTTTTCTTTTCGTCTGCCATAATTCCTCCCTCCCGATCGGGAGCGCT
>CASFAN010000153.1 GCA_949292715.1 uncultured Eubacteriales bacterium | reverse complement strand
CCCTATATCCCTTTCGTCCCATACTTTTTTAAACTGCTTGACGGTACAACAATATATTTCTCCTGCAATCGGTTTTCTGAATGAAATCTTTTCCATGAATCTACTCCTCAATTATAATAAATATAAACAAAAACAATTATATAATAAATTGCACAGCTATAGCGTTACATTGGAAAAAGGAAAAGCCTTTGCGGCTTTTCCTTTTTCCAATGCGCAAGTATTTACCCGCGCCTATTGCAGCTTAATTTTTAAATACGAATTTTATCATGTATGTTACAAAGAAATGCAACAAACAGGTAAATGCGCCTGAAAAATAAGAGGTATTGACAAAATGACGATTTTGTATTATCTTAATAACAGGCGATGCTATTTTATAAATTGTAAACTACAAATCAATTAAGAGGTATAAGCATGGAAAAAATTTCATTCAGAAAACCGATTGCAGGAGAAATATATTGTTGTACCGTCAAGCAGTTTAAAAAAGTATGGGGCGAAAGGGATATATGGATTTGTTTTGGCACTATCGGTAAATCTTATGCACGCGATGCTGGTGAAAAAAATTATTTAAAAAAGCTCAAAGGGAAAATAATATGTTCTTTGAGCATCAATCGTAGATCAGCACTCGCCAGATCCGAACTTATAGTCTTTTATCCTTTTGCGGAAGACGAATATAGCAGCGAGCTTGAAAAAGAATTCAATACGGTTACTTTGCCTGAAATTAAGAAATGGTTTAATAAATACAAAGACAATACAAATTTCGGAATTTATCATTTATTTGTAGAGCTTGACAAAAAGGAAATTAGATTGCATGAATATTTTGGCGCATAATCGTCGGTCGGGTTACAAAACAGGACTTTGTTAGTAGATTAATGCGCATATTGTATTTGCCGTAAACATCATTAAATTTGATGTAGTTGGATTAAAACAATTGATCAGTGATGAATATTTGGATTCCGATTGAATATAAAAACAGTTATTCGGAGTTGCCTATAAACGGTTTGGAACTCTGTTTTGCGGATGTCGAAATTGACGAAGAATTAAGACGTCAGTACATAAAACTGTGTCGTTGGCTAAGACGCAACTATTGGTTTCCGATAAAGTGTAAAATAGTATTTGAATATTATACTTGTTACATGGATAGCGAAAACAAAAGCGATCGGGCAATTGCTATTTTTTATCCGCCTGTAGAAGATAAAAACGGTTATATGGCGGCATATCCTCGTATCAAAATTGCAGTAGCTGATTTTGAAAAAGACAAAACCCGTTACGGTTTGGACGCTGCTTTGGACTATTATTGTAATATTTTAATTCACGAACTGACTCATTATTATCAATGGTATTTTTATGAAACAGAACAGCGTTCCAAGCGATCTTTGGAAATAGAAGCAAACAAGTATGCCGACGCTATAATGTATATATGGCAGAAAAATAACAAGTGAAAATGTTCAACTATTTGCCGATTTGTCGATTAATTTATTGTTAGCAAAAGCGGCATAAATAGAAATTGTCTTTATTGAAAATTGTATCAACCGTTTTATTTGCATTAAATGCGCCGAAGTGATATAATAACGCATATGATAGATACGCATTGTCATCTTACCGATCCGTTTTATGCGGGCGGGGAAGACGTAATAAAAAATATGAAACGTGACGGTCTGGAAGCGTTGGTTATGGTAGGCTACGATACTGCGACGAGCGTTGAGTGCGCGCGCATTGCCGCAAAAAACAAAGGCGTTTATGCGGCGGTCGGACTGCATCCGAGCGAGCTCGACCACGAAAACGGACTTGACGGTATATTGCCGCTGCTGAATGCGCCGAAAGTAGTCGCGCTCGGCGAAATAGGGCTTGATTATCATTGGGATAACGTTCCGCGCGAACGCCAGAAAGAGTATCTTTTGCTCCAGCTTGATCTTGCCTGTAAATGCGGAAAACCCGTCATTATTCATTCCCGCGAGTGCGACGGCGATATGCTTCCTATAATGAAAAGCTACGCGAAAAAACTTACTGCTCCGCTTGTCATGCACTGTTTTTCGTCATCCGAGGAGATAGCGCGCGAATACGTGAAGCTCGGATTTTACATTTCGTTTGCGGGGACTGTAACTTTCAAAAACGCGAAGAAAGGCGACGTTATACGCGCCGTGCCGGACGAACTTTTGCTTGTCGAAACGGACGCGCCTTATCTTACTCCCGTGCCGCACAGGGGAGAGCGCAATTATCCCGCTTATGTGCGGTTTACGATAGAAAAGATTGCCGAAGAGCGCGGCAGATCTTTTGGCGAGATAGAAAGGCTTACGAGCGATAACGCGCGTCGGTTTTACGGAATAACGGAGACATTATGAAAGCAGTTGTACAAAGAGTAAAAAGCGCGTCGCTGACCGTGGACGGCAAACTTATTTCTGAAACGGGCGCGGGACTTGTCGTATATCTCGGAGTAGGGCGCGGCGATACGGAAAAGGAATGCGAAACAACGGCACGTAAAATATGCAATATGCGCATATTCGAAGACGGCGCAGGCAAAATGAATTTTTCCGTCAAAGACACGGGCGGAGAGGTGCTTCTTGTGTCGCAGTTTACGCTTTACGGCGACGCGAGAAAGGGTAACCGTCCGAACTTTACCGAAGCTGAATTGCCGGATCGTGCGGAAAAACTGTATCTTTCCGTACGCGACATGATAGCTTCCGAAGGCGTAAGCGTAAAAACAGGCGTATTCGGCGCGGATATGAAAATAAATCAGATTAACGACGGACCTGTTACGATATTGCTTGAATTTTCGGCGTCGAACGCTTAAAAATGCGGGTATTATGCGTGACATAGCTGCTTATAAAAGGCTCTGAAAGGATTGTTTGCATTCGGATAGTGCGACAGTCTTTTTCGTTATAAGCGAAATATGCCGTAATTATTATGTATTTTATGAAAAACAGTCGATGCGGATTACAGCCGATATGCTTAACGCGGGCAGTTCCGAGTTAAACGTAAAATTAAAAAAACACCAATATTTTAATGTAAGCGGTTAAAACGCATTGACAATCTTTCTTTACGTATGGTATAATCATTATCGTGGCTAAAACCAAAACAGATGTGAGCGGAAAAGGCTCCAACATAATAGCGGAGAGAGAATACGCAAAAAGCATAGGCGTTAAATCTCCTACCGTGCTCAACAAGGAACAGCTCGACGAAGCGGTAAGACGGCGCGAGCTGGAGATCGGCATTACACAGAAAAAGCACAGCGTTTACGAGTTTTCGCCCGAAGAACGTATAGCGCTTGCGCACGGTCTTAAAGGCAGAATGCGTCTTCTTAAAATGGTATCGGGATATTTTCGTTCTTTTCCCGAGGGCGACGGTGTGCTGAGGCGCGATCCTTTCTGCGAACTGCCCGAATCCGACGTGTACGTGCCCGCAGACTTCGTGTCCGAGTACGGTATCAAAAACGGCGACCGCGTAATAGGTAACGTGGGCGTGCTTTACTATAACAAAGCGCGTGTTCTGAAAAACGTGCGCTACGTAAACGAAGAGCCGACGACGCGCCCTTCTGTTCGGGTGCCTTTTGAGGAGCTGTCGGCGGACAGGGTATCGGAAAGAGTGGCTTTGCGCGGGAATCATGCGCTTGTCAGCATAATAGACAATATTCTTTCGTTCGGAATGGGCGAGAGTCTTGCCGTGACCGGCGTAAGCCGTGAGAGCGCGGCGTATTTCGAAAATGCCGCAGCGGAAATATTCAAAGGTCTGTGCATGGCTTTTGACGGTACGGTTTTCGGTATTTTCGAAAACGGCGGAAGCGATTTCAAAAAACTTCTTATGTCCGTTATAAACCCCGAAACCACTGCCGTAAACGGAACAAAGGACGATCATGCGTTTCTTCTCGAAATGATGAAACGTACCGTGGAGCGGGGCGAAAACGCGGTTGTCGTGATATGCTCGGAGTCATGCGATATTAAACCGTTTATGGAGGCGGCGAAAGCATATTCGTCTGCTTCGCTTACCGTAATTGCTTTTACTTCGGTATCCGTGGCTGCCGACGCGGTAATTCCGTTCAACGGAATGAACGTGGTAACTTCCGAATTGGGGAACGTTTCATCGGTATATGTCTGCGGCGCCGAACGCCATAAAAAAGTATACCGTGCGCTTTCGCGCATACCCGAATGCACTCCCGACGAACTGACCGAACTTTTTACGGAGTACGTCAATGAGTAGAATAGCGTATCTGGGAGATAAATACACTCACACATATGCCGCCGCGCAGATGTTTGCGAGCGACAAAGACGTAACTGCCGGATACCATACGATTTACGCCGCAATAAATTCCGTATCGGAATGCGAGAGCGATTATGCCGTCGCGCCCGTGGAAAATTCGTGCGGCGGAAGCATAGCGGACACGCTTGACGCATTATGGGCGCTTCCGCTTTATATAAGAGGCGAAACCGTATTGCCTGTGCCGCAGCATCTTATCGGTCTGAAAGGCGCTCGGCGTGACGGGATCAGAACGGTATACTCGCATCCCCAGGCGCTTTCGCAGTGCGCGTCTTACCTTCGCACGTATTTTGCCGACGCCGACGTGATAGCGACCGCAAGCACTGCCGACGCGCTTTGCCAGTTAAAAGACTTTTCCGAAGCGGCGATAGCCCGCGCTCCCGCCGAAGGGCAGGAAATAATAGACGCGGAAATAGAGGACGTAAAAAACAATTCTACTCGCTTTCTGCTTCTCGGCAGAGAACCGCTTGCCGCAGATCAAGGCGGAAAATGCAGCGTGGTGTTTGAAACTCAGAACCGCCCGGGCGCGCTCATGAACGCGCTGTCGCTGTTCTCCGAACACAGACTGAATATGACGAGGATAGAATCGCGGCCGCATAAATCCAAGCTCGGAAGATACGTGTTTTTTGTGGATTTCGAGCGAGGAAACGACTGTTCGCTGTCGCTCGTGCTCGGCGAGCTTTCGCAAAGGACTACTGCGATGAAATTTCTCGGCAGTTATCCGTATATAAAAAAGTGAAAATTATTTTGCCGCGGCAGGCGGCAAGGAGAAAATATGGGAATTATCAAATGGATACTCGGCGGCGATAACCGCAGACACATCAAAAAGCTCTCCAAGAGCGTGGAAAAGATTAATGCGCTGGCGCCCAAATACGCAGCGATGACGGATGACGAACTCCGCGCGATGACGGACGAATTCAAAAGCCGTCTTGCGGCAGGCGCGACTCTCGACGATATATTGTGCGACGCTTTCGCCGTAGTAAGGGAAGCTTCCGTGCGTGTGACGGGTCTTCGTCATTACGACGTACAGCTTATGGGCGGTATCGTTCTTCATCAGGGACGTATCGCCGAGATGAAAACCGGTGAAGGTAAAACGCTTACCGAAACGCTTCCCGCGTATCTCAACGCGCTTACGGGGAAGGGCGTGCATATCGTTACCGTAAACGACTACCTCGCAAAACGTGACGCGGAGTGGATGGGTAAGATACCCCGTTTCCTCGGCATGACGGTAGGCGTCGTGTATCCGAATCAGAGCAGAGACGAAAAACGCCGCGCGTATGCGTGCGATATAACTTACGGAACGAACAACGAGTTCGGTTTCGACTATCTGCGCGACAATATGGTCGTATACGAAAACCAGAAAATGCAGCGCGGACATAACTTCTGTATCGTCGACGAGGTGGACTCTATCCTTATCGACGAGGCGAGAACGCCGCTTATTATAAGCGGTAAAGGTCAGGATTCCAGTTCGCTTTACATGTCCTGCCAGCGTTTCGTGCGTCGCCTTCGCGCTTCCACGAACGTCGACGACGAAGGAAAGCCGCTTGATCCGAACGAAGAGCCGGACGGCGACTACGAGGTCGACAAAAAGAAACGCGCCGTATCTCTTACTATAAACGGTATAATAAGAGCGGAAAAGGATTTCGGAATAGAAAACCTTGCCGACGCGGAAAACAGCGAACTCAACCATTATATCAATAACGCGCTTCGTGCGAATTATATCATGACGAAAGACGTCGACTATATCGTTAAAGACGGAGAAATCGTCATCGTCGACGAGTTTACGGGACGTCTTATGCCGGGCAGACGTTACAGCGACGGACTGCATCAGGCAATCGAAGCGAAAGAAAACGTTAAAATACAGAGCGAGAACAAAACGCTTGCAACCGTTACTTTCCAGAACTATTTCCGTCTTTATGCCAAACTGTCGGGTATGACGGGTACCGCAAAAACGGAAGAAACCGAGTTCAAGGGTATTTACGGTCTTGACGTCGTGGTCATTCCGCCCAATATTCCCAGCCGCCGCGTTGACGAAACGGATAAAGTCTTCGCCAGCGTCGACGCAAAACTCCGTGCGGTCGTTGCGGATATCGAGGAATGTCAGGACAGAGGACAGCCCGTGCTCGTAGGTACGACAAGCGTCGGAAAGAGCGAGGAACTTTCCAAAATGCTCAGGAAAGCAAAGATACCTCACAACGTGCTGAACGCTAAGAACCACGAAAAGGAAGCGGACATCGTCGCGCAGGCGGGACGTTTCGGCGCGGTAACGATAGCTACGAACATGGCGGGCCGCGGTACCGATATACTGCTCGGCGGCAATGCGGAATATCTTGCGCGCAGTCAGATGAAAAAAGAAGGCGTGCCCGAGGAAATAATAGAAATAGCGTCTTCGCACATGACCGTCAAGCCCGAAGATACTTTCGCCGTTCCGAGCGCGGAAAGAAACGCGAGCGGAGAAGAAGTGCTTGCCGCGCGCGAAAAGTACAACGCGCTTTATAAAGACTTTAAAGTCAAGACCGAAGCGGAAAAAACGCAGGTCGAAGAAGTCGGAGGACTTCGCATAATCGGTACGGAGCGTCATGAATCCCGCCGTATAGATAACCAGCTTCGCGGACGTTCGGGACGTCAGGGCGATATAGGTTCGAGCGTATTCTATCTTTCGGTAGACGACGAAATGATAAAACTTTTCGGCGGAGAACGCATAAAGAGTCTTGCCGAGTATATCGCGGGCGAAGACGATACGCCTATCGTATCCAAAATGCTTTCCCGCGCAATAGAAGGCGCGCAGAAACGTCTTGAAGGTATAAACTACTCCAAGCGTCTTAACGTCCTCGAATACGACAACGTCATGAACACTCAGCGTAAGATAATTTACGAGCAGAGAGATAAAGTGCTCAGAGGCGAAAGCGTTCACGAGCAGATAATAAAGATGATGGAGGATCAGTCGAAGAAAGTCGTAAATGAACACACGAACCCCAAGACAGACTGGAACGACTGGGACAACGAAGGCCTCAATCAGGATATAGCGAAGAAACTTGCTATCGTTCCGAAGGGAGAGTCGTATTTCAGCGACACCGTACTCAGCGCGCTGTCCGTCGACGAGCTTACGGCAAAATTGACGGAAAACGTGCTTGCGCGTTACGCACAGATATACGCGCAGGCGGAAGAGCTCAATTTCAACATAGCGGAATTCGAACGCAATCTCTTCCTCCGCGTTATAGACAATCAGTGGACGAATCATATCGACGATATGGACGAACTGCGCAGAAACGTTATGCTTTACGCATACGGTCAGCAGGATCCCGTAGCCGTGTATAAAAAAGAAGGCTTCGGAATGTTCAACGATATGATAGGAAGAATACAGGAACACATCGTAGGCAACCTTACTCATATATCGGAAATAAAGCGCGACGAAAAAGTGCAGAAACGTCAGCAGGTAGGCGAGGAAGTACAGGCGACCACGTCGGACGGCAGAACGTTTACGCGGACAAAGGAAACTATCGTAAAAGGCAAACTTCCTTCGAGAAACGATCCTTGTCCTTGCGGAGCGTGCTGGCCTGACGGAAGACCCAAAAAATACAAGGATTGCTGCGGAAAGGATCAATAATAAAGGTAAATGTTAGCAGACGAATTAAAAGTAAAGATAAAAGAGCTCAGAGCGAAGTTTGACGGTATCGAACAGGCGTCCGATATTCCAGCGCTCGAAGCGCGCAATGCGGAGCTTAAAAAAGCGCAGGAAGATCCCGATCTTTATTCCGACCTTAAACGCGCGGAACAGATCAATCGCGACGCAAAGGCAGTCGGCGATAAACTTTCCGCGCTCGTAAAAATGAAGTCCGAGCTTTCCGCCCTCGACGATCTTGTCGATATGGCGGCGGAAGAGGGGGACGACGCGCTCGCCGAAGTCGCGGCGGAGATTGCAAAACTCGAAGAGCCTCTCGAAGAACTGCATATACAGTCTTTGCTTAAAGGCGAGTACGACGATTGCAACGCCATACTGACTTTGCATGCGGGCGCAGGCGGAACCGAGGCGCAGGACTGGACGAGCATGCTTTACCGTATGTATCAGATGTTCTGCGATAAAATGGGTTACTCTTACGAGGAACTCGATTATCTCGCAGGCGATGAAGCGGGCATAAAGACCGTTACGTTCAAGGTCAAGGGCGTTAACGCATACGGTTATCTTAAAGCCGAAAAGGGCGTGCACCGTCTCGTGCGCATTTCTCCGTTCGACGCCGGAGCGCGCCGCCATACGTCGTTCGCAAGCCTTGACGTAATGCCGGAAATAGAGAACGATACCGAAATAAAAATAGAGGATAAGGATCTTCGCATAGATACTTACAGAAGCTCGGGCGCGGGCGGTCAGCACATAAACAAGACGGACTCTGCCGTACGTATAACTCATATCCCGACGGGCATAGTCACAAGCTGTCAGACTCAGCGCAGCCAGACGCAGAACAAAGAGTATGCAATGCGTATGCTGATAAGCAAGCTCGTAGAACTGCGTTTGCAGGAACAGATGGCAAAAGCGCAGGATATAAAAGGCGAGCTGAAAAAAATCGAATGGGGAAGCCAGATAAGGTCTTACGTTTTCTGCCCGTATACCATGGTTAAAGACCACCGCACAGGCTACGAAACGAGCAACGTGCAGTCCGTGATGGACGGAAATATCTTTGATTTCATCTGCGACTATCTCAGAAAATCATAAATTGTAACAGCTTAATTAAAGACGCCGCTTTGCGTAAAACAAGCGGCGTCTTTTATATATTGAGATGATTTGAATGTTTTTTACTCGGTCTTATGCGTGACATAGTAATTGTTTTAAGCTGATAAACGATGAATAACATAGTTTATAAAGTATGTACGTTTATTTGTATCCGCGAATAGGCGTTAAAACGCTTGCGGTTTTTTGAAGTATGTGCTAAAATAACATAGCCGTGCTAGGTGGGGAGCCAGCGGTGCCCTTTACCTGCAATCCGCTACAGCAGGGCTGAAAGCCGTTCTCGGCGCAGGGCGTGGAAGGTAAGTTGTAAGTAAGTGGTGATGACCTCAGGGTCTTGTGCAACGCTTTACTGTGAACCGTGTCAGGGCTTGACCGCAGCAGCACTAAGCAGCCTATTAGCGTGTGCCACAAGTAAGCTTTGAGCGAGCTAACTGCTTGCGAGACTCTTTGGCGTTCTGTGACAAAAACGGATGCACGGTTTTTTTGATGATAACGCTTTTTCTGTTACGGAAAGGGCGTTTTATTTTTGTATAATAAATGTGCCGATTGCACACACTTAAATCGAGGAGGAAAGCATGGACAAGATCTACAAGACCGGAACTACTCCGGGAAGCGGAACGTATGACTGCACCAACTGTCATACCAAAGTGCACCTCGGCAGCGGAGACACGATGCCTCCTTGCCCTAAGTGCACTAATAACGAATTCACCAAGGAGTAATTCGTTCGCTTTCGAAGTAAAAAGACGAGGCATGGCTTCGTCTTTTTACTTTGTATTGAAAATGTAAATCTGCGGTTATCGCGTATGGCGAAAGGCACGAAAAATTTTTTTTTATTTAATGAATAATAAAAACGCGCCTGCGGCATATTAATAATGTAACCGATAAATTCCGTTTGCATTACGGATGCGGACAAATACAGATCGCTCGAAAAGGGAATTACCGCTTCCGCTCGATCCGACGTATAGATAAGCCCGCATACAAGAAAGCGTTAAAGCGGTAAAAACGGAACTTATCGGAGTTAATATGCGGGGTTTCGGCCTTGCAAAGCCGTTTTGAGGAGCGATCCGCAAGACGGTTTTTTTATGTTCTTTCAAAGATAAATTATGACAAAAAGTCTTGTAATCGCGCCCGCCTTGTGATAATATATAAAAGCAAGGAGAACGCAGAATATGGAATATGCTGAAATCGAAGGGGTTGAAAAACCCGTATCGCGGCTGTTTTTCGGCACTTGCACGCGTGACATGAAGGCGGGCAAGAACGTAAACGACTTGCTCGACCGTGCTTTTGAACTCGGAATAAACGCTTTTGACACGGCGCGATGCTACGGCGACGCCGAAAAATCGCTCGGCATGTGGCTGACCGCAAGAAACAACCGCGATAAAGTGGTGTTGCAGGCGAAAGGCGCGATAAACGGCTTTATGTGGCGCAGCAGAATAAAAGAAAGCTGTATACGTTCCGATCTGAAAAAATCGCTTGAAAACATGCATACCGACTATGCGGATATTTATCTGCTGCACCGCGACGATCCGCGAGTGCCCGTCGGTACCGTAATCGAAATATTGAACGCGCTTAAAAGCGAGGGAAAGGTGCGCGCGTTCGGCGGCTCTAACTGGCGTTGTGAGCGCATAGAGCAGGCAAACGAATACGCTTATGCGCATAATCTTACGCCGATGACTGTATCGAGTCCTAATTTCTGTCTTGCCGAGCAGATAAAAGATCCGTGGGGCGGAGGGCTTGTGACCGTAACGGGCACGAAGAACGCGCATGAACGCGAGTTTTACAAGCGCACGGGAATGGCGCTGACTGCTTATTCCTGCCTCGGTAACGGATTGTTTTCGGGAAGATTTTCGGGGAACGATTATAATGCCGCCAAAAAGGCGTTGAATTTGCAGGCGAGAATCGCATTTTTATGTTTTACAAATCTGCAACGTCTGCGCCGCGCGGAAACCCTTGCGCGGGAAAAGAACGTTACGTCCGCGCAGATAGCCATGGCGTGGCTTACGACGCGTGGAATGAACGTGTTCCCGATAGCGGGAATAAGCAATGCGGCGCATGCCGAATCATGCGTAGCGGCTTTCGACGTAAGCCTGACCGAAAAAGAATCGGACTGGCTTAACTTAGACAGCGACGAAAGATAAAAAAGAGGTACATAAGATGAAAGTTACTGTAATTGCGGGCGCGTCGGGCGAAAGCGCGTTCGGCGACGGCGTACGGCAGTTTTGCGAAATTCTTCGCGAGAGCGACTGTGAAATAAAAGAATGGTACGCGCCTTTCGGCATAAACGGATTTTGCGAAAGGTGCATGACGTGCGTACGCGAAGGCGAAGGAAAATGCAGATATTCGCGCGAATTCATGCCGCTGTGGAAAAGCATGACGGGCGCGGATCTGATTGTATTTTTTACTCCTGTTTATGAAAAAGGACTGCCTGCCGCAATGAAAAATCTTTTCGAACATCTTCATTTCGCTAATATGGAACACCGCCCGAACGAGCGTATGTTCGGCATGAAAGCGTTGATTTTACAGGCAGGCGAAAGCAAAACCGCCGCCGCAGACATATCGTCGAGTGCGGCGGCATGGGGAATAAGCGCGGTAAAAACGTTTTTTGTTTCTCCGATTCCTGCCGAAAGCGAATTGCGCATAGCCGCAAAAAAAGCATGTGCGATGCTTGTAAAAAAAGCGTTACCGTCGTTTTCGACGCGTATCGCTTTTGCCGCATGCAGAAAACGCGTTTCGGGTTACGGCGACTGTTCGGATAAAAAATACTGGACGGAAAAAGGCTGGCTCGGCGATACGGTGCCTTGGAAGAATTCCGATTTCCGCACCGATGAAAAAGAATAGATAAAAATTTAAGTTTATCGTTATTTACAAATACAGACCGCAGAAAATGCGGTCTGTATTTGTAATTCCATATATGATTCTGAATATTAAAACAGGCTATTATTTATCGGCAAAAATTGTTTCCAAACGATTTTTAAGCGCGGTTTCGTCAAAATCTTTGCCGTGAATCGAAATGCCTTTTTTCAGTATTGCCTTCGGGCAAAGCTTGGCAATGTCTTTTTCGCTTACACCCATTCCGCTGCCTTCGTTCGAACAGAACGGAACTATTACTTTGCCGGAAAGGTCGGCGCCGCAGAGAAAAGTTTTAACCGGCATAGGCATTGTTCCGCACCAGTTCGGATAACCGAGGACGATAGCGTCGTATGGCGTAACGTCGATCGTATTCGCAAGGGCGGGGCGCGCGTCTGCTTTAAGCTCGCTTACCGCCGTTTTCACGCATTCTTTATAATCGTAAGGGTAAGGTTCGAGCGTTCGTATTGCGAAAAGGTCGCCGCTTATGAGTCCTGCGATCTCTTTTGCTATTATTTCGGTATTTCCCACGGACAGCGGTACTATTTTTCCGTCCACGTAATTCATTCCTTCGTGCGAAAAGTATGCAACAAGTATTTTCATTTTTCTCTCCTTTTTATTTACCATACCGCCCGATAATAAATTTTACATTAAATTGTTTATATAAACCCGTTGTTCTTGCTGAACAATTTTTCGATACCTTATGATTTTATGACTTTTACCCAAAATAGAATAACGGTAATTTTACAAAAAGCGCAACAGCCCCTTTCCGAAAAATTTTTTGAAAAAAATAAAAGATTTTAAGTTTCTTGGAAGGGGGTGCGGGGGTGCCCTTCTTTTCAAAGAAGGGCACCCCCGCAAAAGCACTGCCGAAAAATTATAAAATTATTTAATACTGTCATGCAGCTGTTTTATTGCCGATTTTTCGAGACGTGAAACCTGCGCCTGGCTTATGCCCACTTCTTCGGAAACTTCCATCTGAGTTTTTCCTTCGTAAAAGCGGAGCAGAAGTATGCGGCGTTCGCGTTCGGGCAGGCGATTCATAGCCTCGTCTACGGCGATGTTTCCCAGCCATCTGTCAGAATCGTAACGCGTATCCGATATCTGATCCATTACCATAACCGTTTCGTCGCCGTCGTGATAAACGGGATCGTACAGCGAAACGGGGTCGGAGATTGCGTCGAGCGCATAAGTGACTTCGCGTACGGGCAGATCCATGCATGCCGCTATTTCTTCGCAAGTAGCTTCTTTGTTTCCCGTGGTTTCGAGGTCGTGGCGTACTTGCAGGGCTTTGTAAGCTCTGTCGCGGAGCGAACGCGAAACCCTGAGCGCGGAAGAATCGCGAAGGAACCGCCGTATTTCTCCGATTATCATGGGTACGGCGTAAGTGGAAAACCTGAGATTGTACTCGGTATTGAAATTTTTCATTGCCTTTATAAGCCCCACGCAGCCGACCTGAAAAATATCGTCCGCGCTTTGTTTTCTGCCGTAAAATCTCTGTACGATACTGAGTACGAGCCGCAGGTTAGCCGTCACGAATTTTTCGTGCGCGTCTTTGTCGCCGCTTTGCGCGCGTTTAAGCAGTTCCATGGCTTCCGCGTGTTTAAGCGTAGGAAGCGACGCGGTGTCTATCCCGCTTATCTCCACTCTCGTTTTCATCTTCGGTATCCTCCGAGTGGTAGTTTTGACATATAGCGCGGTTAAAATTCGTAAGCGCGCAAAAAACCCCGTTTGCGTGTTAAATCGTCATAAATCGCGCCGCAGAATGCAGGCACGAACGTACGTTGCGCGGCATAGATAATAACTATGGGAAACGAAATATCTTTCTGTGAGCTCAGAAAAAAAGAAGTCGTAAATGCCGCCGACGGCAGTAAACTCGGGCATATTGTGGATATGATAATCTGCGTGGAGACCAAAGCCGCGCTCGGAATAGTAGCGCCCGCGCGTAAAAGCGGTTTGTTTTCCAAAGAGCAGAACGTATTTATCCCGCTGTCGTGTATAGAGAGAATAGGCACGGACGTGATTCTCGTAAATCTCCGTACGGCTTCGAACGGGAATGAAAAGAACGATAAGTGCGGATGCGACGAAAAATGCGTATTGTATAACTGAACGTTGCCCGCTTCCGTTGACAGCTTTTTATGATTTGTGTTATAATTTACGATAAAGTAAGGGAGGCTGTCATGAAGTGTAACAAATGCGGGTGCATGGAAAGCAAGGTCATAGATTCCCGTCTTAACGAAGAGGGGACGAGCATACGCCGCCGCAGAGAATGTCTCGGATGCGGAAGGCGTTTTACTACGTACGAAGTGATCGAAAGCACCCCCGTGCTCGTAATAAAATCCGACGGTACGCGCCAGCCCTTCGATTCGGACAAGATCAGGCGCGGAATAATCAAAGCCTGTGAAAAACGTCCCGTCACGGCAGAAAAAATAAACAAAGTCGTAAGTAACGTCGAAAAGCAGGTCTATAATACGCTTTTGCAGGAAATCAGCTCCAAACAGATCGGCGAACTGGTCATGAGCGAACTTAAAAATCTCGATCAGGTTGCATACATAAGATTTGCGTCGGTATACCGCGATTTTCGCGACGTTACCACTTTCGTGGAGTTTATCGGCGATCTCGAACGCCTCATAAAAGAAGAAAAGGAAAACGGCAAGAACAATGACTCTGATGCACGCTGAATCTGACAGGATATACCGTATAGTGTCGGTATCGGGCGATGGCGACAGGCACAGACGTCTGCTCGATATGGGTTTTACGCCGGGTAGCGAAGTGTATGTCGCGGGTTATGCGCCTTTCGGAGGAACGGTGCTTGTTTCTTTGAGAGGGTTTTCCGTCGCACTCAGGGAGAACGCGGCGGATCTGATAAACGTGGAGTGCGCCGATGGATTATAATATCGCGCTGATAGGAAATCCCAATGTCGGGAAAACGTCGGTCTACAATAAAATAACGCATTCGTTCGAACACGTAGGAAACTGGACGGGCGTTACCGTGGAAGCGGTGAGCAAAGAAATACTTTTCGAGCACCGCCGTATTACGGTATGCGATCTGCCCGGTCTTTACTCGCTCACCGTATACAGCCCGGAAGAAGGGGTCAGCCGCGACGCCGTATGCGCGGGTAAACAGCAGGCGATAATAGACGTCTGCGACGTCAACGACCTTTCCCGAAACCTTTATCTTACGTTGCAGTTGCTCGAAGCGGGCGCGCCCGTAGTGCTCACGCTTAATATGATGGACGAACTCAGCCGCCGCGGTCAGATCGTGAATTACCGAAAACTCGAAGCGGCGCTCGGCTTGCCCGTAGTTCCGATGGCGACGAAGTATCACGCGGAAGTGCATATGCTGCTTTCCGTAACGGTGGATTATATAGAGCACCGCAGACATAAACGGGCGGAACTGCCTTATCTGAAAAAACTGCCTCTCGAACAGGTAAAAACCATAATCGAAAAAAATGCGGAAAAAGCGGGAGTCGACCTGCTTTATGCTGCGATAAAGGTACTCGAAAACGATACTTTTATTCTTGAAAAACTTGCTCTCAGCGACGAGCAGAAGGCGGGGATAGCCGCGCTCGGCGAGGGATTGCAGGACAAGTTGGCTGCCGCCCGATACGCTTATATAGACAAAATAATGGACGGCGTAATCATGAGCTCCGTTGCCGACGAGCATCACGAAATGCACGAGCATTCCGTTCACGACGTGCCTTTGACCGCTTCCGAGCGCGACGAAGCGGAAAAACGCGGAGACGAAGACGAAATAAAGCACATACGCCTTCACGGAAAGATAAAGAAAAACGAGGATCTGAAACGCCGCGGTTTTTCCGGACTCGACAGGTTATTCCTGAACAAGTATCTTGCGCTTCCGTTGTTTTTCGTGATAATGCTTGCGATTTTCCTTGTGACTTTCGGCGATTATATGCCGGGGTACTGGATGAAAACTGGACTCGAATGGATATTCGACAATGCGCTTCACGATCCCGTGCAGAAAGGTCTGACGAGCATAGGAGCGTGGAATTGGGTGACTGGTCTTGTAACCGACGGTATTATCGACGGACTGGGCGGCGTGCTGGTATTTTTGCCGCAGATAGTCCTCATGTTCCTCTTTCTCGCATTGCTCGAGGACAGCGGTTATATAAGCCGCGTCGCGTTCATGACGGACGGTCTTTTCAGAAAGATAGGACTTTCGGGCAGAAGCGTATTTACCATGCTTATGGGATTCGGCTGCTCTGCTACGGCGGTACTTACTTCGCGCGGAATGGAAGACGAAAAAATGCGTAAAAAAACCGTTATGCTTACGCCGTTTATGTCGTGTTCCGCACGTTTCCCTGTATATTCCGCTATATGTGCGGCGTATTTTTCGGGCGGAAAGGCGTTTGTCATATTCGGTATGTATATTCTCGGAGCGGCAGTTGCGCTTGCTTACGCGGCGATACTCAATAAAATAAAAAAATTCAAAAGCGGCGAAATGTCTTTCATAATGGAAATGCCGCCGTACCGTATTCCGACGCTTACCCGCGTTTTTCAGATCCTTTGGCATAATGCCAAAGCATTCATAATTCGCGTAGGCACGGTGGTTTTTGCGATAAACATAATCGTATGGTTGCTTTCTTCGTTCGGCGTGGGAACGGTTGACGGAAATACCGTTTTCGGATACTGCGGCGACCATGCGGAAATAAAGAGTTTTCTCGAATACTTCGCGAGCGCCATCGCGCCGCTTTTCGCGCCTCTCGGTTTCGGAGCGGGCGAGCACGGCTGGCAGGCGGTTACGGCGCTTATCAGCGGTCTTGCCGCGAAAGAAGTCGTGCTTTCTTCGATAGAAAGTTTCGGCGGCGCGGAAGTCGTTTTCGGAACCGACGGTTGCGCCGCGCTCGCATTCGTCGTGTTCACGTTGCTTTACGTGCCTTGTATCGCCACTCTGGCGGCAATCAGGAAAGAGGCGGGCTGGAAGTGGATGCTCGGAGGAGCCGCGCTGCAGCTTGCCACCGCTTATGTGATTTCGCTTGTTTTCTATTGGATGGGCGTACTGTTCACGTACAATGTCGGAGCGGCGGTCAGTATAATAATAGTTCTTGTCGTTGCGGCAATAGTTGCCGCCGTTATAGCTCATGCGGTAAGAACCCGTAACATGTGCATAGGCTGTCCCGGTGCAAAAAACTGCGGCGGATCTTGCGGCAGGAAGAAAAAATGAAAGCTTCGTTTACGGTCACGGCAGGCGGAACTCTTTCCGCGGCGATAAGCGCGAAGTATCCGGGGCTCGGTAAAAACCGTTTGCTCGGACTTATAAAAGACAGACAGGTAAAGGTTAACGGCTTGCGCGTGGGCGAAAATATTCGCGTCGAGGCGGGCGATACGGTGGACGCATACCTGCCCGACAAACTTTCGGCGAAAGAGATACGCATTATCTATTCGGACAAAAACATCGTTATTGCGGACAAGCCTTCGCATACGGAAACCGCCGCGCTGCCTGCGTTGCTTTCCGCCGATTACGGTGTGCTTTATCCCGTCCACAGACTGGACGTGAATACTACGGGCGCGGTCGTGCTTGCGCGGACGGAAAGCGCGAAAAACGGGCTGGAAGAAGCATTCGCACACAAACGCGTAAAAAAAGTTTACAGAGCCGTTGTGTGCGGCGTGCCCGAAAAACGCGCGGGCGTTATGGTAAACTGGCTTGTCAAGGACGATAAACGCGGGCTTGTAAAAGCATATGCCGATCCCGATCACGGAGGATTAAGGAGCGAGGCGGCGTACAGAACGGTATCCGAAGACGGAGAAACGAGCGTCGTGGAGTTATACCCGAAAACAGGAAGAACTCATCAGCTTCGCGTACAGCTTGCGTATATCGGACATCCCGTTCTCGGCGACGGTAAATACGGCAATTACGCGATGAATAAAAAATATTCCGCGGCGGAACAAAAACTCAGAGCGATATCGGTCGGTTTCGGCGCAATGAACGGCGAACTCGCATATCTGAGCGGAAAGGAGTTTAAAACAGGCGATGAAGAAAAAGAAATTCGTTAAAAGCGAACTGAGCGCGCGCGAACGCAAGGAGTTGCGGCGTGCGGAGGAAGAACGCGCCGCTTCGAGCGACGGAAGAACTGAAGCCGAACGCGCGGACAGATACAAGCGACGTAAGAGCGGAATGATTGCGCTCATAGCCATAGCGGTGATTATCATAACGGTAGGCATAACCGTGCCCGTCGTTATGTCCTGCAACTATATGTTCGAAAAAAATCCGATTGCTGTATTTACGTTTGAAAGCGGCGGGAAAACGTATAAAGTAGAGTACGAAATATTTATAACAGATTGTCCGAATGCGGCTAACAATTTTCTTTATCTCGCATCGGTCGGCTTCTTTGACGGAACCATAGTATACGATACGCAGAACAGACAGGTCAGGATAGGCGGCTACGACAGCGTAAGCCGCACGGACGACGGAAAACTTACGTATACGCACAGAAGCGACGATCTTGATTTTGTAAACGGTCTGAAAAACGATTTCGATCCCAAACGGTATGAAGATCCGGACGATCCTTCCGTTTTCAAATACAGACTGAACAAGGATAACAACAACCTCAAATATACGATGTTCGATTATTCGCTTTGCGCCAACGTTTCGGGCAGCGACGCAAGCTCTACAGAATTTCAGTTCGTGTGCGACAAGAACGAAATGGCGGATACCGTTTCGGTGGCGGGAAGCGGAAACAAGAATTTTTCCCTCGAAGTGTTCGCCGTGCCCAAGGATACGGCACAGGCGGAAAAAGCGTTTTCGTATATTCTCGGTCTCGATACTTATGCGGACGAAAACGGCGCGCCCGAGTATGCACGCAAATATTTCCGCGCTCCGATTCAGACCGTTACGCTTAAAAGCGTAAAAGTTTATAACTATGACGATCCGTGGAACGACAGAAAATACGAATACGGATTTGAAAGCTATATGACAGGGATAAGCGCGATTTCTTCGACGTGGACAAAAGAATATATCTGACAGTGTAATAATTAAATAAAAAAAGGAAAAAATTATCTTCGTAAATTTACGGAGGTAATTTTTTTATGACGACAGGAATAGTTATTCTCGGAATAACAGCCGTATTGCTGTTTTTCGGCGCGGCGGAAAGATACTTCGACAGGCTCGGAATGACGAGCTGGCTTACGTTCCTTATTGTACTTGCGCTTATTATCGGCGCGGTAATGCCCGAAGTTCATGTAGGCGCGCTTGTAATGACCGTAGGCGGGTTCGGCGTGCCGCTCGTAGCTTTTATTATATTGCTTGCGGTTGCGGGTAAAGACGGCAATATGCTTCGCAGTCTGCTTGCGCTCGTCGTAGTCGCAGCCGTGGCGGTATCTTTCAGAATGATAACGGGGCTGGGAAGCACGGGCGCCGTAGTCGCTTTCTTTTTGCTTACGGGTTTTGTCGGCGGCGCGGCTGCCGCAGGCGTTGCAGGCGACAGAATAGGCGCGGTCGCCGCTATATTCGGCGGTTGCATAGCCGGCGACGCGATAAGTATGGCAGTAATACGTTCCGCAGAGGGCGGCGGTATATTTACCGTCGGAGGATACGGAATTTTCAACGCGATGATAATAGGCGCGGCTGCGGCTTTACTGACTGCCGAAGCGGTGGAAGCGGTAAGGCGCGCTGCTGAAAACAGGCGTATCGCCGCGGACAGACTTACGGCGGAAGCGGCTGAAGACGTGGACGTCAAGGAAGCCGAAGCCGCAGAAGATCTGAAAGAAGAAGAGCTTATGCGCGATTCTGACGCGGCGGAAAACAACGAAGACAATAACGACCTTTACGGAGGCGACTGACACGGATATACGCGCCGACTTCTTTGTACGTAAAAACAGGCTTATGGGATAATTTGCGGAATTTTTTGCGGATATATTGTAGACTTTGCCTTTCGATTGTGATAAAATAATCACGGAGGAAGAAATGGCAAAACCGATCGTGGCAATAATAGGGCGAAGCAACGTGGGCAAATCCACGTTTTTCAACCGTATCTGCGGAAAGCGTATTTCTATAGTAAAAGATACGCCCGGCGTCACGCGCGACAGAATATATGCCGACGCCGAATGGTGCGGCAAGCAGTTTACGTTAATAGACACGGGCGGTATAGAAGACTCGGGTCTGGATTTTTATACCGAAATAAAGCGTCAGGCGGAAATCGCTGTCGATCTTGCCGACGTTATAGTTCTCATGACGGACGGCAAAGACGGATTGCTTTCTTCGGACAGGGAAGTCGCGGCGGCGCTTCGTTCAGCAAAAAAACCCGTTGTGCTTGCCGTAAACAAGCTCGACAATAACGAAACGGACACGCTTTACGATTTCTACGAGCTCGGACTCGGGGAGCCTTTTCCCATATCGTGCGAGCAGGCGCTCGGTTTGGGCGATCTTCTCGACGAGATAGTAAAACATTTTTCGGCGGTGGAAGAAGAAACCGACCGCGGACTCAGCATAGCTTTTGTCGGTAAGCCCAATGTCGGCAAATCTTCGCTTGTAAATAAACTGCTCGGATTCGAGCGCGTTATAGTTTCGGATGTCGCAGGAACCACGCGCGACGCTATCGATACGCCTTTTACATATAAAGGTGCGCGTTATACGCTTATCGATACGGCGGGCATGCGCCGTAAGCGCGGTATCGAAGACGAATCTGTGGAGCGTTACAGCGTTCTGCGCGCAATGGCGGCTATATCGCGTGCCGACGTCGTTTTTGTCGTTTTCGACAGCAGCGAGGAAATAAGCGAACAGGACGTGCGCATCGCGGGTATCGTTCATGACGAAGGCAAACCGTCCGTAATCGTAATGAACAAATGGGACAAGGTGGAAAAAGATTCCCATACGATAGAAGAGTTTAACCGTAAACTTGCGGAAAAACTCAATTTTATGGGATACTTCAAAGCGGAGTACGTTTCGGCGCTCGGCGGCAAACGCGTGGAAAAATTGCTTGACCTTGCCGAAACCGTGTACTCGCACGCAAGTGCGCGTATTCCTACGGGAGTGCTTAATGACGTTATCAGCGACGCCGTGCGCGCTACGGAGCCGCCCTCTCATTCGGGCAGACGGCTTAAAATACTTTACGCGACGCAGCCTTCGGCTAACCCTCCGACATTCGTGATTTTCGTCAACGACGAAGAGTTGATGCATTTTTCTTATAAACGTTATCTGGAAAACTGCATACGCAGAGCGTTCGATTTTTCGGGAACGCCTTTGCGCTTTAAAATACAGGGAAGGAAGGAGGACGAGTAAGGTGGATCTGTGGCTTAAAATTCTTATTACGTCCGTCGTTTCGTATCTGATAGGCAACGTCAATTTTGCAATCATACTTTCACGGCTTAAACACGGAGATATACGTAAGAGCGGCAGCGGAAATCCGGGTACGATGAACGTCGTAAGAACTTACGGAAAAATAGTCGGCGTGTTCTGTCTGGTGCTTGACGCTTTCAAAGCCGCGGTGCCCGCTTTCTTCGCATGGCGGTGGTTTGCGGGAGACTGGTGTGTTATGGACGATAAGCTCGGACTTTACGTCGCCGGGCTTGCCGTGGTAGTCGGGCATATATTCCCGGTATTCCTTAAATTCAAAGGCGGAAAAGGCATTGCCTGCATTATAGGTGTTTCGCTCGTATCTCAGCCGATAGTTACGCTGATAGCGTTTGCCGTAGGTTTGCTTTTCATTATCATCGTAAAAATAGGAGCAATGGGATCGTTCATTATGATTTTCACTCCGAGCATATACGAGGTGGCAACGTTGGGCGGGAGCGATCCAGCGGTATCGGGAATAATCTTCGCCATGGTGGCGTTGGCGATACTGGCGCATCATGCGAACATAGTACGGCTGTTCAGCGGCACTGAAAACCTTACGGTGCTTTTCAAAAAGAAGAAAAAAGAAAATACGCAAAACAAATGCGCGGATTAAACCTCCGCGTTTTTTCTTTGTCCGCTTCCCGAAAATATTTTCATATATCGCCGCTTTGCCGCATAGTATTATGCAGGAGGAAGCGGAATGGAAGAATTCGACGTATATAAAGACGTTCGGGAAAGAACGGGCGGAGACATATATCTCGGCGTGGTAGGACCTGTAAGAGCAGGTAAGTCCACGTTTATCCGCAGTTTTATGCAGAAACTCGTTCTTCCCAAAATGAAAGACGATCCCGAAAAGAGCCGTATGCTCGACGAACTGCCTCAGAGCGCGAACGGCAAAACGATTATGACCACGCAGCCTAAATTCGTACCGGGCGAAGCGGTCACTCTCTCGCTCGGCGAAGGAATAGACGCGAGCGTGAGACTTGTGGATTGCGTAGGTTATCTTGCCGAAGGCGCGGAAGGAGTTGAGGACGAAAACGGCGAACGTATGGTAAGAACGCCGTGGAGCGACGAAGAAATGCCTTTTTCGCAGGCGGCGGAAACGGGAACGCGCAAAGTAATAGGCGAACATTCGACGATAGGAATAGTCGTTACCTGCGACGGTTCGATAACTACCGATCTGCCGCGTTCGGCGTACGTTAATGCGGAAGAGCGCGCGATAACCGAACTTAAATCTCTCGGCAAACCTTTTATCGTGATACTCAACAGCTCGGTGCCCGGGAACGCGGAAACAGCCAAACTTGCCGACGCGATAAGCGAAAAATACGGCGCAAAAGTTATGGTAAGCGACGTGCGTAACATGAGCGAAGAGGAAATAACCGCAATGTTCGAAGCGGTGCTTATGGAATTCCCTTTGCGCGACGCGGATTTCGAACTGTCGAAATGGCTGGGCGCGTTACCCGCGGACAATTCTCTGATAAGCGGACTTATGACGCAGCTTCGCGAAAAGAGCTCCGAACTGTGCAAAATGAGCGATTACGAAAAGCTTCGCGGCGCGCTCGACGGCATGGACGATTACAAGCCGCTTACGGTTAAAAAAGTTTCAATGGGCGACGGCAGAATCGTCTGCGGCATAGAGGCGTCCGACGGACTGTTCTATAAGGCGCTCAGCGAAGAATGCGGTACGGAAATAAGCGACGATTTCGCGCTTATGAGCCGCATAAAAGCCATGGCACAGGCTAAGAAAGAGTACGACAAACTGGCGTCCGCGCTTGCGGAAGCGGAGGAAAAAGGCTACGGTGTAGTCGTTCCTTCCATGGACGATATGATGCTCGAAGAGCCGCAGATAGTGAAACGCGGAAGTCAGTTCGGCGTAAAACTCAAAGCGACCGCGCCCAGTTTGCACATTATGAAGGTGAATATCGAAAGCGAAGTTTGTCCCGTCGTAGGAACGGAACAGCAGAGCGAAGAACTCGTTAAATATCTTCTCAGCGAATTCGAAAACGATCCGAAAGGTATCTGGGAAACCAATATGTTCGGAAAGAGCCTTCATTCGCTTGTAAACGAAGGGCTTAGCAACAAGATAAACGCCATGCCTCCCGATACTCAGAAGAAGATGCTTAAAGCGCTCAGCCGTATCGTAAACGAAGGTAAGGGCG
>CASFAN010000152.1 GCA_949292715.1 uncultured Eubacteriales bacterium | reverse complement strand
ACCGCGCTCAAGCTGTTTTTTGAAAATGACTTCAAACATCAGGTAGAACGTAAACAGACAGCAAGTAACATTATAGAACGATAGCAGGTACATATACAGCACGTTTGCGTTTTCACCCGTATAATAAGTCACAACCGAGGTGATGACCACATTAAAAAGCACGAACAATACTACAAATACGAACAGCGAAGAACTTTTCAGTTCAAATTTATCGCTGCTTTTAAGCCGCGAAGATACGAAACGGTAGCTGAAGGCATATATTATTATATAAACGAAAGCATACAGGCAGTAACCGAACAGCGTCAGCAGTTCATAACGCATCGGAGACTCGCTTGCAAGCGACTGCGTACCCGCCCTGTACATTATCACGGGCAGATATTCCGACACGCTCCCGCTCCCGTACGCGCCGCCCGAAAAAGAATCGTAACCGAAAATCAGACTGAGCGTCATCATGCCGAGGTCGAATACCTGATAAGCTATATGCTGCGTCGTGTATGCGGCGACGCCGCGGAACACAACCGAAACCCAATTCAGCTCATAGCATATTTTGAGTGTGGGCAACGTCACCCCAAACATCAGCATAAACACGAGCGAGCAATACAATGCGTTGTAAGCAATTACCGGAATCGCAAACGCTATACCTATACACACGACGCAGGACAGCGTATAACGTAAAGCAAAAAGAGGACGTTTTTTCAGCCCCATGCACATAAGCAGCTCCGCGACAAGCAGTTCCGCCATAAATACGGCTTTATAAAGGTAAAAAGCGGTAAACTCGTACATCAGATCAGACCCCCGAGATACTCGACTACCGCTTTTCTGAACGACTTACGTTTAGCATAAGAAATATTGAGCGTATCGCCGCCTACCACCGCCGCATTATTGTTTATGGATTCAACGTAACGAGGATTGACGAGATAATAACTGTTACAACGCACGAAACTCATTTCTTCCAACCGATGTTCCACTTTGCTCAACGAACCGTATGAACTGTAATTGCCGTGCGTCGTATGGTATATAAGTTCGTGTCCGCGCACTTCGACGTATTTCAAGTCGGAAGCCGCAACGGATATAACGGCATCAGCGGTCTTTACGGGCAATATGACGTCGTGAATATTCAGTCTGCCTATTATGCGCTGCATCTTGATCGCAAAATGTTCGTATTCGAAAGGCTTTACTATAAAATCTGCCGCGCCCACTTCGTACCCGTTTATCGCATATTGCGACATGTTGGTTACGAAAATAAGCACAACGGATTTGTCAGATTCTCTCAGCTTTTTTGCCGCAGTCATTCCGTCCATGTCCGGAAGCACGATATCCATAAAAACTATATCGTATCCCGACTTATAATTTTCGAGAAATTCGGTGGAAAATCCGAAAATGCGCTTATTCATTATTAATCCGCTTTCGGCGCCAAACCTGTCCAGCATTTTTACAAGTCTTGCCGCGGCTTCTTTGTCATCTTCGATTATTGCAATATTCACGGTTTTCATATCGATGTCCTTACGTTTTTATTTATACCACAATATAACGCGTACGTCAATATATCTTTCGAAAATTTTAATTTTTAATTAACGCAGACGCACAACGAACGTCCGTTCCCTTTTGTCCGATAAAGAACATAAAGCAGTTTTATACAAGAAAAAATGCTCGGGTACAGTTATTTTCTTGACCGAGCTGATAGAAAGTGCTAAACTGAAATAGTAAGAAATCTTATTATTTTCGGAGGAAGCATGCGCAGTTTTCACAGACTTCTGATACGCGCGGACGCAGCGATGAGAAAAACGGTACTCGGAGGCGCGGCTGCCGTAGGACTCAGTTCGGGACAGCCTAAATTGCTCGAATATCTATATATATGCGGCGACGCCGATCAAAAAACGATAGCCGCGAACAGCGGTATCGAAGCGGCTACCGCGGGTACCGTACTTTTCGGAATGGAAGAAAAAGGACTGATATGGCGCAAACGCAGCGAAAACGACAAACGTTCGATAATAGTCGGACTTACGGACAAAGGCAGAGCCGCGGCAGAATGTGCCGTAAAAGTTTTTGCCGACGCCGACAAGAAGGCGCTTGACGGAATGAGCGAAAAAGAAACGGAAAAACTTTGCCGTATGCTTGAAAAAATTTGCGCCAATCTGGGTTGCTGAATAAGGTATAAACTATGTACGAAACGATAAACAACGACACGATAAAGGAAAACGCCGACGTGAGCGGCGATGAAACCGAACGCACAGACAATGCGGAAAATACGCGGAAACACGGCAAAGTTGCCGAATACGTTAAAAGGACGGCGTATCTGTGCGTCGGACTTTTCATAATGTCTTTTGCCATCGCCGTTTCAATAAAAGCCGAGCTCGGCACCTCGCCTATTTCAAGTACTCCTTATGTACTAAACTCGTTACGGGATTATCCGTCGGCGTGACGACGATCATATTCAATACTCTGCTCGTATTGATTCAGATTATCATACTGCGCAAAAAATTCCGACCTTTTCAGCTCCTGCAAATACCCGTTTGCATAGTATTCGGTTTCCTAAACGATTTCGCTCTATTCTGTCTCGACGGAATAACGCTTACGGCGTACTGGCAGCAATGGCTCGTTTGCATAACAAGCATCATAATACTCGGATTCGGAGTCAGCATGGAAGTAAATGCAAAACTCGTTACGCTTGCGGGAGAAGGAATAGTGCTCGCAATATGCAGAATATGTCCGATAAAATTCGGCTATATGAAAGTTATATGCGATCTCGGAATGGTTCTGACTGCGGTAATAATTTCGCTTATTTTCTTTCATAACGTGCAAGGCGTGCGCGAAGGCACCCTCGCCGCCGCAATATTCGTCGGACTCATTTCAAAACAATTCAACAGATTTATGACACCGCTGTCCGAAAAACTTTTCGGCTGTGGCGGAAGCGTAAAAAAGCAAATCTGAATTTAACGGTTATTTCGATTTTTTAAATAATTCCGATTGATTCAATAAGTATACTTAATAAGGGGCTGTTGCATACCAAAATGCAACAACCCCATTGTCTCATAAAAACGCTTTATTTTTCTTTATAGTAAAGCATACAGTGACAGTATCCCTCGAAATCGGGATCGGCAATCTGATCTCGGAATTCCTTGCACATACACTTGTTTTCCGGCGTTCTTTCCAAACGACAAGGACAGTATCCGTCCTTCGCCTTTAGTCCCTCTTTTATCTGTGCGACGAGTTCTTTATCTTCGTTATAGCGTACTTTCATAATAGCTCCTTAGCTTTTCTTATCATTATTATATGCCGATTACCGCAAAAAGTCAACATTAAAAGGCGGGGAGCAGATCGCTTCCCCGCCCTTTAATGCGCTTTTATTCAATGTTTATTCTATGTCCGGATTCGAGCGCAGGCTGTTCTTTCGGTATCGAAATACTGAGAATGCCGTTGTCGTATCTGGCTTTGATATCCTCTTTGCGAATATCGCCCACATAATAACTTCTCCTGCATGAGAAACTGCGTTCCCTGCGGATATAATTCTCTTTCCTGTCGTTCTCTTTTTCAGATTTTGAAGCACAGATATTAAGATATCCGTCCTTTATATCGATGGAAATATCTTTTTTATCCAGTCCGGGAAGCTCGACTTCCATCGTATAACCTTTATCGCTCTCCTTTATATCCGTGCGCATATACCCGTAGCCGGAGTGACGGCTCTGTCCGCGCAAAACAGGAAAAAGATCCTGCAAGGCTTCGTCAAAGAAGTCATAATCCATAAATCCGTCATGCATTCTGCTGAGTTCGTTTTTCATAGCTTTTTACCTCCGAATATATTTGGCACTTTATTGTGTCGATTGTTAGCACTCTCTTATTGAGATTGCTAATATTATAGCACTGATAAAAAATTTGTCAAGTACTTTGTTAAAAATTTTCAAAAAAATTTTTGACGGAAGTACAAAAAATATACAGTTGAGGATGCGGAAAAAACGCCGATAAAAAAAGGATAAAATCCCCCGCTTTACGATTGACATTGACTTAAACTTGTGTTATACTTCAATAGATTTTTGCGGTTGTGGCGGAATTGGCAGACGCGCTAGATTCAGGTTCTAGTGGGCGACCGTGCAGGTTCAACTCCTGTCAACCGCACCAAGTCAATTAAATCCGAACCAAATACTTGTAACAAGTGATTGGTTCGGATTTATTTTTTATCTTAAAAATGCCGTTTAACCTATTATAATGCCGTTCAAAAGCCAAAAATAATGACAAATTAGTATTTTATAGT
>CASFAN010000151.1 GCA_949292715.1 uncultured Eubacteriales bacterium | reverse complement strand
AGAGAACTTCGTAATTAGTCATAACAGTTATACCTCCTTATGGTTTAGCAGCCTGCGCGTTCGTGCGCGCAAGCAAGGATAAAAACTCTCCGATTCCGAAGAGCCATATTATTTTAGCACAACCTTAAACGTTTTGCAACTATATTTAATGCTTTTTATAAAAAATACGCTTATAAACAAACAAAAAACGGGAGTGCCGCACATCCGAATGCGGCAGTCCCGTTTTTATTCGATATTTATTACGCTTTTATTTTAGGCTTCTTTACGATAAACACCACGCATACGGCTATTGCCGCACCCGCAAGTACCCATACGCCCACTACCATAAGCACGGGTATCGGCGAGAACGGAGCCTTGTTTACGCCGAGGCTGATGTCCGTCTGATACTTATCGTCCTGACCGCCGCTCTCACGGTATTCGACCGCTCTCGCATAAGTATTCGCAAACGTGTAGAGTATATTCTTCGTCGACGTGCGAAGCAGCGTCACCGTCGTTGCATCTTTTTCGAACGGTTCGTTCAGATCCAACCATAAGTCGTTGCCCCCGCGCACGCCCTGCATACCTGCCATGAATTCTCTGTTACCCAGCGACCAGTCGGTTATGAGCGAGCCGCGGAATCCCCATTCTTCGCGGAGTATGTCATTATTCATCGGATCGCATGCGCCTGCCCATACCGCGCCTATGCAGTTGAACGCCGTCATCACTGCGTTCGCTCCGCCTTCCTTCGTTGCTATCTCAAAAGGTCTGAGATATATTTCGCGAAGCGTCTGCTCGGTAAGCCAGGTATAAACGTTATCGGGGTTTACGCCCTCTTCGCTGACCGCAAAGTGTTTCATATAGCAGTACAGACCGTTGTTCGTCGCGCCTCTGATCGTTTCTGCCGCAAGCGTTCCGACAAGCAGAGAATCCTCGCTGTAATACTCGAAATATCTGCCGCTGAACGGGTTGCGGTGCATGTTAAGTCCGGGACCGTACCAGCCGTTGACGTTGGTTGCGTTACCGATAACGCCCTGAGCCTGACCGTAGTTATACGCGATCTGAGGGTTCCACGAGCAACCGATCGTAACTTCCGCGGGGAATGCGACAAACTGCATGTTTCCGGGAAGGTCGGATTTATGGAAGCCTGCGGGGCCGTCGATGTCCGTACGCTTGGGTTTGCCCACGCTCTCGATCGCACGCGTTCCAAAGAAGCCGTTTGCCACAACGTCGATCATTTCGTTTTCGGTAAGCTGATCGAGCAACGTGCTCCACTGAGGGTCGTCGTACTTTTTGCCGAGCTCGAGTATGAGTTCGTCGTTGTATTTGAGTTTAGCGCCCGTCGAACCGTCGAGATCGCCTTTCGAAGCTTTCGTGCCGTCCTCTTTCGTGACGAGATACAATCCGTTGTCCGCGCCCATAGTGGGTTTGCTGTCCGTGTCGTATCTGTCGTTAAGCGCAGTATTTACTTTTGTGAGATTAGCAGTATCCGTTCTGTTCGGAGTTCTCGTTTTCGGGAAAGTACCCGCAAAGTCTGCGCGGCTTAAGTACGTTATTGCCTCACCGCCCGCCTTGCTTCCGTCAATGGGCATATTCATATACGCATTCTCGCCCGTAAAACGGTTTTCAACAGGCTTTTTGGTAACCGGATCTATATCGATATTTACGGTTTCGGCAACGTTATACTCGAGTTTGCTGTTTGCGCAATCCATAACGTTATGTGCGTCCGAGCGAATCGAAATCGTATACTTGCCGCGGTCGAGTTCGTAACCCGTGTGATCTCCGGGATTTTTGCCGTAATCGTCGTAGCAAGCGAGATCGTAAGGGTCGATTTCGAATTTAAGTTCCTGCGATGCGCCGGGAGCAAGATATGCGGTCTTTGCGAACGCGATCAGATTGACTTCGGCTTTTTCTATTTCGCCTTCGTGGTATTCGGGAGTGGAATAGATCTGAACGACTTCTTTGCCTGACGTCGGCGCATCGGCGGAATTTGTCACTTTGACGGTAAGTTCGATCTTGGTATCCGCGGTTATGTTGCTGCCCGAAGGAAGCGAAGTCGTGACTTCATAGCTGAAATCGGTATTGTAACTGAGTCCGTAACCGAACGGGTACTGCACAACGCCGTCATACCCCGTGCCATACTCATTGTCAACGTCGTCGAAATACCCTTCCGCGTCCGCCGTTTCGTACCACTTATACCCTACGTATATGCCCTCTGCATAGGTTATCTGTCCGTAAGTGGACGACTGAGGGAACATGTTCGCGTCGGTGGGGTTATACTCGCGCGCGGAATATGTATATGTGTCGGCAAGTCTGCCCGAAGGCGTAACCGCAATCTTTTGCTGCGTACCGTCTTCATTCTCTACGGTCTTGTATCCTTTGAGCAGTCTGGGGATCGCAAGCGTACCCGACTGTCCGGGAAGCCCTACATAAAATGCCGCGTCTATCTCTTTATCTTCGAGGAAACCGCATTCCATACGCGTTGCGGTGTTCAGCACGACGATTACCGTTTCGAAGTTATCCGTAACGAGTTCGAGCATCTGCTCCTCTTCCTCTGTCAGCTGAAGATAAGTTCTCGAATTGTCGGTAACGTTCTTACCGTTATATTTCGGCTGATTCAGCGGAGTTTCCGTACTCTCGGAACCGTATCTGCTGATAAACACGACTGCTGTCTGAGAGAAGTTCAACGCGTTGACAAGCAGTTCGCGAGGGTACGAATAACCGGTGGGGTTCGTCAGCGTATACGGTCCGCGCTCCTGTGTTGCATTATAATCGCTGAAATCCGTATAGAATTTTTCCAGCTCCTTATTTACCTCGAAGCCCTCGCGCTCGAAAGCTTCGGTAGGAGAAACCACTATTTCTTCCATACGTTCTTCGGGCACTCTGTCAATATTAATGACTGTACCGCTCGATCCGCCGCCCGAGTATATAAAACCTTTTCTCGTCGAACCGTAACCGAACAGATTGACTTTACGGTTATCTTCGGCAAGCGGAAGAGTATTCTTTTCGTTTTTAAGCATTACCGCGGAATCTTCCGCCATTTCCTGAACGAGATCGTCGCCGAGCGCGGCTGCCTGACCCGCCGTTCCGTAATCGAGCGAAGAACCGCTCTTTCCGAGTACGCTCATCAGGTAATCCCAGTATGTAGCCGCGAAAGAAGTTGCTATGATCGCTACCGCAAGCAATACGGCGATAACAGCGCTCAGCACTATTCTCTTGGGAGTTATTTTTATCATAATTTTATTTTCTCCTTAATTTTTTTTACCGCACGGCAAGGCGGCTTCTCCGCCTTGCCGCAAACGGTATGCTTTCGGATTACTGCACTCCGAATTCAATTTTGACGGTGTCGATATTCAATCCGTAAATCTCGCCCGCAAGGTTTTTAAGCGTGCTGTTGATGTTTTCCAGCTCGAGAATATTATCGCCTTCGACAAGATCGAACGTTCCGATGGTAATATCCTGCCAATTTTCGAAAAGCGCAAAGCTCCAACCTTCACTGACTTCTTCTCCGACTTCACCGCCTTCGACTATTACGTCGTCGCCTATCGTAACGTCGGTAAGATTGTCGGCAGTACCGAATTTAGCCTTGAATATCTGATTGAACTGCACGTCGCCCGTCTTGGAAGGATGCCAAGGATTTCCGTCGCCCGAAACTTCGACGTTGCTGTTAGCCGCGGACAGTTTTATCGTGGCTTTCTGCGCCGTATCCGACCAGATATGGAATCTTACGATAGCGCCGTTCTGTCCGTCCGAAGAACCCCAAAGTCCTTTGAGGTATGCCCCGTCGGAAGTACCCGCTTCGGGAGCTTCGGTATTTTGAACGCTCGCACCGCCCTGATAGCCGGCTCTTACGGATTCGGTATAGAATTTCTCTCCGTCTTCCGCGGTCTTTATATTTTCCGCTTCGAATACTATGTTTTCGGCAGCAGTTACGGTTATTGCCTGCTTGACGCTTGCGCCGCGATAGGTTATCGTAACTTCTTTGTCAGCCGCAGTAAGCGCGCCAGAAGGAGTGATCGTGCATTTTGCAAGGTCAACAGGTTCGGTGGTATCGTCACTCATATTCGCTTCGATAACCATGCCCGTCGGATCGAACGTTTCTCCGAACTTATACTCGGTCTTGGTCGGAGGCGTTTTTACAGTAAGGCTTTCCACCGTTGCGGGAGGAGTATAATCCTCGGTATACTCGACTTCGAGTCTGTCGATATTGCATGCAACGATCTGCCCGTAGCAATTCTGGTAATCGGTAATAACGTTAAGTTCTATGATGTTATCTCCTTTTTTAAGAGGAAGCGTACCGAAATTAACATCCATCCAATGGACATAAAGCAAGGGATCGCCGGTCAGTTTATCTGTTCTGCCGCCTTTAAGGATAACGTCGTCTTCGACGTAAAGCGGAGTAAGCGAACCACTTTCGGCTTCTGCCGCGCTGCCGTAAGATGTTTCAAAAAGTCTGTTAAACTGCTGATCCCCCATTTCTATGGGTGACCATGATCCGCCATCAATCAGCATATTTGCACTGGACGCGCGAAGAATGACATTCGCGTAACAGTCTTCTTCAGCCCAAGCGTGGAAACGAATTACCGAACCATTGAATACGCTGCCCATATATCCGCCGCCGGAAGCCGGCTCGCCGGGTTTGAAGATTCCGTAAGGCGATCCTTGCGAGCTTGCCTTTACTATTTCAACATAGTTTTTATCTTCTTCGGTAGCGTCTTTTACTATATTTTCCGCCTCGATAATAAATCCGTTAAGAATCTCGACCTCGAACGAAGCGGAAACGTCGCCGTAAGTAACGGTGAACACATAAGTTCCGCGATCGTCGAACGTAACTGCGGACAGATCCTCGATTACGGTCGCCTCGTCCTGCGAATCTTTAAGTTTTACGCTAACCGTATAACCGCCGGTTACAATATTCGAACCGCCGTCCTCGTAATGCGCCGTAACTTCGATCTGACTGAAATCCATCGGCGTTCCGACCGCGCCTTTAAGCGGCGCGTTACCCGTATCCACGGTAATGCTGCCGATATTGATATTCTTTATCGTTATGGGCTGATCTACCGATTTGCCCTCATAGCTTATCGTAACCTTGGTGTCGCTTGCGGTAAGACCGCCGGAAGGGGTTATCGTGCAATCGGCAATATCGATCGAGGTTTTAAGACCGTCGCTCCACTTAGCCTTTACAATCATTCCCGTCGGGTCAAAAGACTCGCCGACATAATATTCGGTTTTGTCGGGCTGTTCGCTTATTACCAGCTCCGTTACGGTAACTTCACCGCCGGGCTTGGGATCGTCGGGTCCGGGTTCTTTCTCTTCGCCGCAAGCGGCAGCCGTCAGACAAAAAGACAGCACGACAGCAAGCGTGAGGAACATGATCAGAAACTTTTTGATTTTTCCTTTCATCTCTTTTCTCCTTTTTCAGAATTTGCGTTTTTACGCGAAAAAATACATCGGTACCGTTTCAAGGTACGCCCGCATTATAAAAAAATTACGGAAAACTTTCAATAGTTTTCCCATAATCTAAAAATAATCAACATAAATTAAGGTTTTTATATTGCGCACCATTAACATTACCCTGACGTAAAAAAATGAAACGTGTTTAACGCGTTTCATTTTTTTACTGGGTTGCGCAATACCATTTCCGCGCTTGCGGATTCTTTTCGGCGCAAAGGCGTGTTTTTTTACCGCCGCAGGGTCACCTAGCGGCGGCCGCACGCTTACGCTGGCTAAAAAGAACACGCCTTATCATCCGAAAATCTCTCCGCAATCGCTGCTGTCTTTGACTATGAGTTACTCGTTCTTTTTTATAAAGTGTAACCTTAAAAATAAGAAATAGCCTATAAGAAGAACATAAGCAGCGATTGCGGAGAGATTTCGAGGCGCAGACGCGCAAAATTTGTACGGAGG
>CASFAN010000150.1 GCA_949292715.1 uncultured Eubacteriales bacterium | reverse complement strand
GCTACCGCGTTTGCATACGAGGGCGAACAAGAACCCGTAGCCGAGTGTGCGCACGAATACACGGAAGAGGTGGTGGAAGGCACTTGCACTACGAAAGGGTATACGAGATATACCTGTACGCTTTGCGGCGATACCTACACCGACAATTACACCGAGGTGAACGGGCATAAATTCGGAGAAATCGTGATCGAACCAACCTGTACGCACCGCGGATATACCATTCATTACTGCGAAGATTGCGGTTATGAATATTCGGACAGTTACGTTCCGGCAACGGGACACGCGTATGAAGCCGAAGAACATCCCGTAACCTGCACGGAAAACGGATATACGCTTTATACTTGCAAAAACTGCGGCGACGAATATACGGTAGACGGCGAAGAAGCAATCGGACACGATTACGAAGAAAAGACGGTCGGCAGAACTTGCGAGTCTTACGGTTATACGGTACATACCTGCAAGAATTGCGCGGACAAATATGTGACCGACTATGTAAAACCCGCAGGACACGACTATGAAAAGACTGTCGTAAAAGCGGAAGAGGGGAAAGTCGGCTACACGAAGTACACCTGCAAGGTTTGCGATTATAACTACATTTCGGACTTTGTAACGAGCGGCGACGACGGTTATATCGAAGAAAAACCCGATACGCCGATCGAGCCTGAACAGCCCGACAAACCGACCGAACCCGATAAACCCGAAAATCCGGATCAGCCTGAAAATCCCGACCAACCCGAAAACCCCGACGAGCATACGCACGTTTATGTTTTCGACGCGGTAGTAAGGGAACAGGAAAAGACGATGACGGTATCTTACGTTTGCGAGTGCGGGGATAATCGCACCGAGTTCGTGAAAGTGGAATTTACGAGCGCGGACGACGGAAGCGGCGTAGTGCTGATTCCGGGCGAAAACGGAGAACTCGACTTTGCGGTACTTGAAGGGAAATATATCGTTACCGTAACGAACGATAACGGCGAGGAACTGATGGTTTACGAGGTGAATTTAGCGAAAAATGCACCTATCGAACCCGAACAGCCCGATAAACCGACTGAACCCGAAACGCCGGATAAGCCTGACGACAAACCGAGCGATGAAAAGCCGAACGAGGATAAACCGTCCGAGCCTGAAACGCCCGATCCGCCGTCCGATTCTAGAGCGGACAAGCCGTCGGATACGGAAACGGAAGAAAAGAAAACTTCCGCCGCAGTCATATTGCTGCCGATTCTTCTCGTACTCGGCGCAGGTGCAGTGGTAACTCTCGTCGTTCTCAAAAAGAAGAACGGTAAAAACAAAAAATCTGAAAATAAAAAGGAGCAGAAATAATCTATGAATAATTTACTTGCGGCAACCCTTGACGAAAATTTGCAGGGGATTATCACCAAATTGCAGTCGCTTATGGACAGCTTTTGGATTTACAGTGCGACTCGTTCCTAAGTGAAAAGCTTAGGCACAATCAAGGTTTAACCTTGATTGGAGAACTGATAATCCGATAAGTGGAATGACGGGGTAACGCCCTGAAACGCTTACTCTGATACTCCGACTTGCTGTATGAAGAGAAATCTTAACAGTGAGAAGCTCGGTGAAGTCGGCTGAAGATAGCCGTAATGCCATAAAAAAATGGCAACGAAATCTGTCCAGAGGTGGACGGCGCTATTGACAGGTCGGGAGTCTATAAATTATCTATGGTTAGAATGTCTGAAAAAGACTGACGAATCCGCGAATGTACGGGTCTAAACCAGAACTATGCAGAAATGTATAGGGCGTTAAAAACGTAGTCGGTGCGGTCAAGTAAGAGTTGTAAATATGAAAGACCGTAATGTGTTACAGGCATATTCAAGCCGACAGGCTTAAAGCGGAAACCTAAGGATAAATGTACAGATAGGATTATCGGAACGAGGAAAGGTACCGAGCGTAACAGCAGACAGACGAAGAATAATAAGCTGTCGAATCGGTGCTGAAAAGCAGAGCTCGAATCAATGACGCTTTTGTAATGAAAGCTGAGAAATGGGCTCAAGTCGTAGGTAAGAACAAATTACTTCATCAATCATATAAGGATTGCGAGTAAGACAAAAAGGGTCACTCAATCAAGCAAAATGAGGAGGTGATTCCTTATGCCTAAAAAGATTAAAGGGAAACAGTTGTGTGTCGAGGATTTACGTCACGCCGAGTATTACGGAATGCAGGACACCTTTGACAATTTGTATGCAGAAAGTAAAAGCGGAAAGATATTTACCAACCTTATGGAATTCATATTGAGCCGTGAAAACATACTTTTGGCATATAGGAACATAAAGGCAAACAGCGGCAGTAAAACGGCGGGAACGGACAAGTTGACGGTAGATTCAATCGGCAGAATGTCTCCTGATAAAGTCGTGGAAAAGGTACGCTATATAATAAGCGGAACGAAACACGGCTACAGACCTAAACCTGTAAGAAGAAAAGAGATACCAAAGCCTAACGGAACAACGAGACCTTTGGGAATACCTTGCATTTGGGACAGGCTGGTACAGCAATGTATACGGCAAATATTAGACCCAATATGCGAAGCTAAATTCAGCCATAACAGCTATGGGTTCAGACCAAACCGAAGTGCAAGGAACGCTATGCGCAGAGTTTACAATTTAATGCAATTATCCTGTTTGCATTATGTTGTCGAATTCGATATAAAAGGTTTCTTCGATAATGTCAATCACTCCAAGCTGATAAGGCAGATATGGAGCTTAGGAATAAGAGATAAGCAGTTGATATACCTTATAAAGCAAATTCTGAAAGCTCCGATAAAGATGCCGAATGGCAAGTTGGTATTTCCCGAAAAGGGAACGCCGCAAGGCGGAATTATTTCACCGCTGCTTGCAAATATAGTCCTGAACGAATTAGATAAGTGGATAGAGAGCCAATGGCAAGCACATCCGCTTACCAAAAAACTTGCGCCTACAAAAGCCAACGGCAGAGAATACCCGCGGTATTGGACACTTGAGAGAACAAAACTCAAAAAGATGTTTATAGTGCGGTATGCTGACGATTTCAGGATATTTTGCAGAAGCAAGAGCGAGGCTGAAAGAATAAAACTTGCAACGACTTTATGGCTTAAAGAGCGACTACGTTTAGAAGTGTCGCCCGAAAAGACAAGAGTGGTCAATGCAAGAAAAAGATATTCGGAGTTCCTTGGGTTTAAGGTAAAACTTTTCAAAAAGGGAAACAGGTACATAATTCAGTCGCACATCTGTGACAAACAAGTTAAAAGACAAAGCAAAAAACTGAAAGACCAAATCAAGAATGTGGCAAAGCCCAGAAATGGCAACAGTCAGCTGAATGAAGTGCGGTTATATAATTCAATGGTTATGGGGTTGCACGAGTACTACTGCACGGCAAGTTGTGTAAGTGCGGACTTTAACATAATCAGAAACAAAATCGAACCGACTCTTGTAAACCGTATGCAGAAAAGCAAGGACTACCAACTTGCGGACACGGGAAGAGAATTGACGTCGTTTGAAAAAGGGAAATACGGTAAATCACAACAGCTCAAATATCTGAGAGGTTGCGGCGAGCCTGTATATCCTGTTAGCTACGTCAAGTATAAAAACCCAATCGGAATACAAGAGGGATTTAGCTGTTATATATCACAAGACAGGGAAAAGATACATACAGACCTGAGATTGAATACGAGGCTGCTGAAAGACTTAATGTTGCAAAAGGTTAGCGGCGAAAGTATTGAGTACTCAGATAACCGACTATCGTTATTCTGTGCGCAGTGGGGCAAATGTGCTATTACGGGCAAGGAGTTCAAAAGTGTTTCGGAAATTCATTGCCACCATAAAGTACCGCGATGTATGGGCGGTGGTGACGAATATGCAAATCTTGTACTTATAGATAGGAATATCCACGAACTCATACACGCCACAAACCTGAATACGGTCAGGAAATATATAGCTTTGTTAGGTTTGCAATATAACGAAATAAACAAAATAAACACCCTGCGTGAAAAGGCAGGGCTTGGAAAAATCTTTTAGGTTGATTGAATAGAAGTACAATCTTACATACGATGGAACGCGGAATGCGGTGAAAGCCGCACGTTCCGTGTGAAGGAGGGGAAAAGTCTGAGATAATTTCAGGGACTTACCTATTCCTATTCGTAATGGCACTCGCGGCGGTCGTCGTCATTTGGGGTGCTTACGTCGGAATCAAAATCGCTATCGCTCACAAGAACGAAGAGAAAATCAACGCCCGCGATATGGTTAAAAACCTTATCATCGGTATCGTGATTATTTTCGTAATCGCAATGGGCGCACCGCTTCTCATCAACGGACTTTCCGCTTGGGTGGGCGCATAATCGGCACGTAGCCGTAACAAAAACGCGGGCGGCAGATTTTTTTGCCGCCCTGATTTTTATAAAAAAAGCGAGGGTAAAGAATGAATTTAGAAAACAACAAAAATAAAACAACGCCCCTCGTCCTTGTAATACTGCTCGTATTATTTGCTTTCGTATTCGGTGGAGGGACTGTTGTTGCAAATGCGGAAGCAGTCGCGGAAACTACGTCGGTACAGGAAGTTATCGACAACAGCATATTTGTAACGTTCAGAAAAGGGGATAACGAAAGCCGAGGGAAATACATGGTGGCTTGCTATTTTGTGCCTATGGAATACTACGATTTGAGTTATACGTACGGAGCCGTGATTTTTCCCAAAGACTACGGTATCAAGCACGGATTAGTAAGCGATTATCTGCGCGTTGCAGAAGAAAACGGCGTCGTGGTAATCAATATAGTAGCGATAAAAGGCATTACCGAACCTAACGGATACGGTTTTAATTTCGGGATTACGAATATTTACGAGTCGAACTTATCACGC
>CASFAN010000149.1 GCA_949292715.1 uncultured Eubacteriales bacterium | reverse complement strand
GAAGTACCCGTTGATCCTTACGACATACCTTACCGCATGATACTGCCTAAGGAAGCCGAGTCCGACAACCTGCTCGTTGTCTGCACGTTCTCGGCGAGCCACGTCGCATACTCCAGCATCCGCATGGAAGCTCAGTATATGATAATAGGTCAGGCGGCGGGCATAGCGGCGTCCATGGCTGTTGCCGGCAATACGGGCGTTCACGACATAAGCGTGGCACAGCTCCAGCAGACGCTCATCGATTACGGCGGAATCTTCCGCGGAACGATGATCGAGCAGCCTACCGAAGGCGTTATACTCGAAGACGAATTCGACGATTATACCGAGCAGTGGGGAATAAGCGAGGGAAATAACGACATCCAACCCGTTATAACCCAGAATGACGGAACGGTCAATATTAAAAAGCCGGGCATAGGTTATTGCTTTATTTCCAATTCCACTACCGAGCTGCCGAGGGGATCGTTTACTTATTCCTTCCGGGCAAAGATAAATTCCACACTGGATGCGGATCGCAGCGTAGCAGAGTTCACGATCCGAGCGTCCGAATATTCGGTAATAGTTGTACTTGCATACAACTCCGCACAGGATCTCGGTTCGGTATGTGATGCTTATGATTCGCCTGCCGGAAAATATATGATCGATACTTCCGAATGGCATGATTACGTAGTGACCGTTTATGACGATTATACTTACGGTCTTTATGTGGACGGACAGCTCGCGTGGGATAACGCTCCCTTGAAAGCAGGCGGTTCGCAGCTCATAAAAATAGGATCTTCACAAAATGTCGAGACCGGCGCCGGATTCAGCGATCTGGAGGTAGACAGTTTCCGGATGGAATACGGGGTGCACGCTCCTCAGGCTTGAAGCGTATCATCGTGCGTATTTGTTGTTCTATAAACAAATATCATGACAAATATCGCAAAAGGTAAAGAGGTTGAATCCTTGGAAATATGCAAAGCGGCGGAATGCTTTCCGCCGCTTTGCTGTAAGTAAAGCGCGTTTACGGAATACCGAAACGCGCTTGGTCATTTTATTTGCGCAATCATTTACAAAAGTCGGCTGTTGCCTTCGAACAGTACTCCGAGCGTGCCGCAACCCGTATGCGCACCGATTACGGGACCGATCCAGCCTATCTGTACCGTTGCTCCGGGATAACGCGCTTCGATCGCTTTTTTCACTTCTTCGGCTTTATCGAGACAGTCCGCGTGTGCGATCCAGAACTTTTTGGTGTTCGGCTCCGCGCAGTATTCGTCTATGTGATCGAAAATCATTTTTACGGCTTTTTTCCAACCCAGAGGCTTTTTGTAAACGACGAGTTTGCCCGCGTCGCTGAGCACTATGAGCGGTTTTATGCTTATCATCGAACCGATGATCGCTGCCGCCGCGCTGACTCTTCCGCCGCGTTTAAGATGGAAAAGATCGTCAGCGACCACGTATACCTGAATGCGATGCGTATAAGCGCGGAGAGATTCCGCCGCAATGTCCGCGCGCACTCCCTGATCGCGAAGGCTGAGCGCTTTTTCAAACACGGGAACGGCGGCTTGCGTCGCGCCGAGAGTATCGACGACGTATATTTTTACGTCGTGATGTTTTTCCATGAAATTCTGAGCGGCTTTGCACGCGGAGGAATAAGTTTCGCTGAGTCCGCTGGAAAGCGTGAGATGAACGATGTCGTTTTTCCCGGCTTTTTCGATGACTTTTTCCCAGAATTCTTCGTGCGTATAGGGGTTGATCTGACTGGTGACGGGGAGCGCTCCAGCGCGTATTTTATCGTAAAACGCTTTGTAATGCTCGTCGTCCGAGAAATTGTCCTCGTAAACGACCCCGTCTATCGTATATGTCAGAGGCACCCAGTAAACGCCGAGTTCGTCCAGCTTGTTGCGGAAAACGTCTATTGACGTGTCTGTCGTAAGTGTGAACATAATTAAAGTACCATCCTTATTATTTATCGGACAGGAAAACCGTATTCTGTTATTATTTACGGCTGCGGCTTTACCGATCCGTATTTCACGTAAAGTATACACTATCCGAGCTTTTATTTCAAGTCATTTTTCAAAAATATATGCAGATAGGAGTAAAAAAGGGGAGCGCGGACATTAAAACGCGAAAATAACTTGTATATTTTAGCGTAAAAACGCTTGACTTGCGCCTAGCTTTCTGCTAACATAATAAAGCACCTTGAACAAGGGCTATTTTTTACTGCGCGGTTATGACGCGCGGAAGACGGAGGCTGACATGGCTAAGAGCACCAACAGGAATAAAATTACTCTTGCTTGCACGGTTTGCAAACAGAGGAATTACGATACCTATAAGAACAAGAAGAACGACCCCGATCGTATCGAGCTTAAAAAGTATTGCAAATTCTGCAAGACTCATACCGTGCATAAAGAAACGAAATAAGGAGTCCTTATAATGGCGAATAAAGACGCAAAAAACGCACAGAAGAAGCCCAATTTCTTCGTCGCCACTTTCGGTGAGCTTAAACAGGTAAGCTGGCCGACTTTCGGCGATACCATGAAACGTCTGGGTGCGGTGCTTGTAATAACGGTACTTCTTCTTGTCGTGCTTATCGGTATCGACCTGCTTCTCGGCTTCATACATGAACATCTTTTCGAGATCGTAAGCGGGGCGAACGAAATTCTTAACGGCTATCAGATTGCATCTCTGATAATGGGCGGAGCGCTCGTGATCATTGCGATCGCAGGAGTAATCGCTTACAAAGTCGTAAAGAGCAGAAGCAAAAAGGATTAAACAATAATGGGTATCGAAAACGCAAAGTGGTATGTTCTCCACACCTATTCGGGGTATGAGAATCAGGTGGAAATGAACCTGAAAATGGTTTTTGAAAAGAACAACCTTACGGACAGGCTGTTCGAGATTACCATACCCATGGAGGAAGTCCTCGAAGAAAAGAACGGTAAAAAGAAACTCGTAAAACGCAAGATGTATCCCTGCTACGTCCTTATTAAAATGGATTATGACAACAGCATGTGGCATATCATCACGCAGACGAGGGGGGTTACCGGTTTCGTCGGACCGCAGGGCAGACCTTTGCCGCTTACCGAAGACGAAATTCGCAGGATGCACCTTGAAAAAGTTGTGGCAAAGACCGATTACAAACCGGGCGATACCGTCAAGATAATCGGCGGACCGCTTGAAGATTTCGTCGGAAAGATCGAAACCATAGATTCGGAAAACCAGAAATGCCGCGTGTCCGTTTCGATGTTTGGCAGGGCAACCCCCGTGGATCTCGAACTTTATCAGATAGAACCGGTCATCGAAGACTGATTCGCGCGCTCCGATCGTATAAAGCGCTCGGGCAAATATATGGAATTATAAAACCAATCAAGTATAATTCGGGAGAATTTCTTCGGAAATTCGTCAGTACCGCGATTATATAAGAAATTATATAAGGAGTAGGCAAAAATGGCAAAGAAATTGCAGGCGGTCGTTAAGTTGCAGCTTCCCGCAGGTAAAGCCACCCCGGGACCTCCCGTCGGTTCCTCGCTCGGACCCCACGGTATCAACATTCCGGGCTTTACCAAAGAGTTCAACGAAAAGACCAGAAATCAGGAAGGCATGATCATTCCCGTAGTGATCAGCATTTATTCGGACAGAAGTTTCACCTTCATCATGAAGACGCCTCCCGCGCCCGTACTTATCAAAAAGGCGCTCGGTGTGGAGTCCGGTTCGGCTAAGCCCAACAAGGACAAGGTAGGCAAACTCACGATGGCGCAGGTGGAAGAGATTGCAAAACTCAAGCTCCCCGATCTTAACGCGGGCAGCCTCGAAGCTGCGATCAGCATGATAAAAGGTACGGCGCGCTCGATGGGCGTTACCGTCGAAGACTGAGGAGGGGCGCAATGAAATTCGGAAAGAAATACAGAGCGTCGCTCGAAGAAGTCGACGTAAAGAAAGGTTACGATCCCGCTTCGGCAATGGCTAACGTCGTTGCTACCGCAAAAGCGAAGTTTGATGAATCAATCGAACTGCACGTACGTCTCGGCGTAGATCCCCGTCAGGCGGATCAGCAGGTACGCGGTACCGTCGTTCTTCCCAACGGAACGGGTAAGAAAGTTAAGGTTCTCGTTATCGCAAAGGGCGAGAAAGCAGACGCGGCTACGGCTGCCGGCGCTGACATCGTCGGAGCAGAAGAAATAATTCAGAAGATTATTTCCGACAACTTCCTTGACTTTGACGTGTGCATCACTTCTCCCGACATGATGGGGCAGATGGGACGCGTAGCGAGAATCCTCGGACCTAAAGGTCTTATGCCTTCGCCGAAGAGCGGCACGGTGACGATGGACGTTGCCAAAGCCGTAAAAGACGCTAAGGCAGGTAAAGTCGAATACCGTCTTGATAAAACGGCGATTATTCACTGCCCGATCGGTAAAAAGTCTTTCGGTCAGGAAAAATTGCTCGAAAACTATAACACTCTTATGGACGCTATCGTAAAGGCAAAGCCTGCCGCTGCGAAAGGCGTATACATCAAGAGCGTAACGCTTGCGTCGACGATGGGCCCCGGAATCAAGGTCGTCCACAGAATCTGACAACAGCGTAAAACACAATCGAATATCACCTGAGAAAACGAGCGGCTTGTAAAAGCCTTAAATCCGCGAAAGCGGGGCTGGTCGAGGCGAACCCTATTACTTCGTAATTAACGGACGTAACTGTCCGTTTGGTTATGATTCGCCCCGGCCGAACGCGTCGGGGCTTTGTTTTTTTCGGGAACGTAAATTGTTCGCGGACGGTTCGCCCGCGGGCAAAGGAGGTCAACAGAGTTTATGGCAAGTAAGGAAATCATCGCGCAGAAAGAGCAGCTCGTAAACGAAGTAGCGGAAAAGATCGCTAAGGCAAAGAGTATCGTACTCGTCAATCATTGCGGTCTTACCGTCGAACAGGATACCGCTCTTCGCGTAGACATGAGAAAAGCGGACGTAGAGTATAAAGTAATCAAAAACACGATACTCGTCCGTGCTTTCGAAAAGGCGGGGTATACCGGATTCGAAAAAGTATTCGAAGGTCCCACCGCAGTTGCGTTCTCTTACGAAGACACCGTTGCAGGTGCCAAGATCGTCGTCGAGAACGGAACAAAAACAAAGATGCTGGAAATCAAAGGCGGCGTAATCGAAGGTAAGATCGCGTCCGTCGAAGAAATTAAGGTGCTCGCAAGCATACCTGCAAAGCCCGTCCTTATCGGACAGCTGCTCGGACTGCTTACGTCTCCGATGCGCGGCCTCGCTGTCGCAATCAGCGAAGTTGCAAAGAAACAGTCCGCATAACGCGTGCGGCATAAAATGCGCATAAAAAGCGCGAAAACAAAAATCAGAATTATCACAAGGAGAAACAAATAAAATGGCTGATATCGCTAAATTCGTAGAAGAAATCGAGAAGATGAGCGTAATGGAGCTTAACGAGCTCGTTAAGGCTATCGAAGAAAAATTCGGAGTAAGCGCTGCCGCTATGGCAGTTGCCGCTCCCGCAGCAGGCGCAGCAGCGGCTCCCGCAGCAGAAGAGAAGACCGAGTTTGACGTCGTTCTTAAAGACGCAGGTCCCAACAAGATCCCTTGCATCAAGGTTGTCCGCGAAATCACCGGTCTCGGACTCGGCGAAGCAAAGGCTCTCGTAGACGGCGTACCTTCCACCGTCAAGGAAGCCGTTTCCAAGGATGCCGCTACCGAAATGATCGCAAAGTTCAAGGAAGTAGGCGCAACCGCAGAAATGAAATAATCGAAATTCCTGCAAAAAAAGGCACGCGATACGCGTGCCTTTTTTATTGTATAGGGTGAATTATACTATTAAGTGCAACAGTAGAGAGAAAAAAAAGGAGTTCATACAAATCTGTGG
>CASFAN010000148.1 GCA_949292715.1 uncultured Eubacteriales bacterium | reverse complement strand
GGAATGCCGAGCGCAAGCCTGCTAGCGATAAACTCGGCGTCTTTTGCGGTAAACGGACGGGTAGCGTCGACTACAATCACCAGTACGTCGACATCCTGTGCCGCGCCTTCCGTTTCCTTGCTCATATATTTACCGAGCTCGGTCTTAGGCACAAGCAATCCCGGAGTATCGACAAAAATCATCTGATACTCGTCGGTCGTGAGTATGCCTCTTACGGCGTCGCGCGTCGTTTGCGGTCTGGGCGTCACTATCGATATTTTTTCGCCGATAAGCGCATTCATAAGACTGCTCTTTCCGACATTCGGCCTTCCCAAAATAGCTATAAATCCAGATTTCATCTTCCGATACCTATCGCATTCATTATTTTTTCTTCGGTTTCGCGCATTACCGTTCTATCTTCTTCCTTTTCGTGATCGTAACCGAGCAGATGAAGCAGACCGTGCACAAAAAGATAGGTCTGCTCGCGAAGCACGCTGTGTCCGTATTCCTCTGCCTGTTTTTCGGATATCTCCCGGCAGATCGCTATCGATCCGAGCATTACGCCGTGGTTGTAATCGTCGTACTCGAACGGATAATTTTCGTATGTAAACGGTCTTATCTCGTCAAGAGCCGGAAAACTGAGCACGTCCGTTTCTCTGTCAATGCCGCGCGTACGGCTGTTCAGCGCCCTTATTTCCGCACCGTCCACGAACTCCGCTTCCACGAGCGCGTCGCCTTCGAGTTCCAGCAAACCGAAAGCCGCGTCCGCAGCCTTCTGCATTTCTTCCGTTCCTTCGCCTGTTACCTTTATCATTATTTTTCTCCCCCGGGATATTTTACGCGGGTATGGAACAAACCGCCGTAGGCGCTTATTATCGTCTGTCTGATCATATCGAGATCTTTCAGCGATATCGAACAGTTATCGAACTGTCCTTTGCTTATTCTGTCCGCAATTATACTTCTGAGCAGTCTGTCCACGCGTTCGCCGTCAGGTCTGTCCATGGCTCTTATCGCCGCTTCGCTGCTGTCGCATATCATTATTATAGCGGATATTTTACTCGTGGGATTAACGCCGTGATAGCTGTAATCGCGTATATCCACTTCGCCGTCCGTCAGATGTTTCGCACGCTCGTAAAAAACGAATATGGGCAACGTGCCGTGATGCTCGACGGTAACCTGAGCGACTTCGTAAGGAAGCTTGTACTCCATACAAAGGCGCATGCCTTCCGTAGTATGCTTGCGGATTATTTCCGCGCTGACTTCGGGCAATATGTCGTCGTGCGGATTGTACCCCGCCTGATTTTCCGAAAAGTAAAAGGGATTGGAAAGCTTGCCTATGTCGTGATAATATGCCGCCGCACGGGCAAGGTATGCGTCTTCGCCTATCGCTACGGCGCACATTTCCGCGAAATTGGCGACAGCCATACTGTGCGAATAAGTGCCCGGGGCTTCGGCGGCAAGCCGTCTGAGAAGCGGCTGACGCGCGTCGGTAAGCTCCATAAGACGGTTGTCCGTCACAAGATTGAATATTCTTTCAAAAAGCGGAACCGCGAACTGCGCCACGATAAGCGGAATTATGCCCGATATTATTACAGGCCAGAAAAGTCCGAGCGCAAGAACTATATCCGAATACGCAAGACTCATAAGCAGGTACGAAAGCACGGACGCCGCCGTCACAAGCAATCCGACAAGCACATAATGCAGTCTGTTGGTTTTGTCTTTAAGCGCCACGGGTATTACCGCGCCCACGCCGATATTGATAACGGTAATTATTACCGTAAGCCACATCTGCAATTTGCCCGCGTCTTCCGAACCGCCGATAAGCATTATTACGTTACCGTCCGTCGTTATCGCCTCGTAAATGAGTACGCAGAACACCAGACCCGCTTCTATGAGATTGAATGCGAACGCATCCTGTTTTTTTCGCGAAAGCTGTACTATTATCATTGCCGTCAGCCCCGGAGCAATAAGCAACGGAGAAACGAGACTGATAAACAAATGGAACAGAAACGCTACGGTCAGCGTAACCAGAAAAGCAAGGTAATAACGGTTATTCTGCACGATAAACGACCGCGATAACATGGAATACATCAGCAGTCCGCCGTAAAATACAGATACGAGCATTACGAGATATATAAGACTGAACCAGAAAACGGGATCGATCGCCTTGCCCGTCAGATAAAATTTTATCAAAGACGCGGCTATTACTATCGCTCCGCATATCATCGTATCCACAACCGCGCGTACGAGTTGTTTTGCAGTGAATTTTTTAAATTTCGGTTCTTTAAGTTCCATGATTACCTCGCGTTATCATAGGCCTTGATTATCTTCTGTACGAGTTCGTGACGTACGACGTCCTTATCGGTCAGACGGCACACGGCTATATCGTCAATACCCGAAAGTATGTTTATAGCCTGTTTCAGTCCGCTTTTTCCTCCGAGCGGCAGATCTATCTGCGTTATATCGCCCGTCACGACTACTTTGCTTCCTTCGCCCATTCGGGTGAGGAACATTTTCATCTGCTCTTCTGTCGTATTCTGCGCTTCGTCGAGAATAATAAACGCTCTCGAAAGCGTACGTCCGCGCATATACGCCAGCGGCGCAATCTCTATTATGCCCTTTTCTATAAGGTTGGCATAGTTGTCCACCCCGAAAAGTTCTTCGAGCGCGTCATAAAGCGGCCGAAGATACGGATCGACTTTCATCTGAAGATCTCCCGGAAGAAAGCCGAGCTTTTCGCCCGCTTCGATCGCGGGACGCGTAAGAATGATCCTGTCTACTTCGCCGCGTCTGAACGCCGCAACCGCAAACGCTACCGCCAGATACGTTTTGCCCGTACCGGCGGGACCCACCGCAAAAGTCAGAGTGTTCTTTTTTATGGCACGGCAATAATCGCGCTGATTGAGCGTTTTGCAATATATCTTTTTCCCTCGTGCGGTAACAGCGACTGCCTCTTTGAAAAGATCGGTAATTTCCCCCGTTTCGCCGCTCGATATCATATCGGCGCAACGCGATACGACGACCTTGGTTATCTGCTGCCCCTGTCTGACGAGTTCGGCAAGCAATTCTATAAGCTCGCAACATTTGCTTACCTCTTCCTCGTTGCCGCTAACTTTGACGCCTCCGTCAAAGGGTCTTACGGTAACCCCGAACAGTTTTTCGATAAGTTCGATGTTGCCGTCCATTGCTCCCGAAAGTTTGATGTAAATTTCGCTTCCGAGCGTTATCTCGCGTGTGTTTTCTGTCATGATCCTCCTACGCAGATCTCTGCCGTAAAATATACGACCGTACTTCCGTCCGCGCCTATACTTGCACGCGCCGTAAAAGTTTCGCCGTAAAGTTCATATAATTTTTCGCTTTGCGCGGAAATGAATTTTTCCGTTTCCTCGTCAGCCGACGTACTCTCCAGTTCGTAATATGTGACCGTTATGACTTCGACGCCGAAGACAAGCCTGTGCCGCTCGGTTACGGTTTCGTATAACCCGAAAGGACTTTCCCCGAGCGACGTATTATGTCCGAACGCTCCGAGCGCGGTATGACGCTCGCTCCTGCCCGTACGTACGTATGACGCACCCGAATAGCAGGTATAAACAAACGTAACTTTACCGTAAACTTTTCCGCGCGCCTCCCCGGTAAAAAGAAGACTTCCGTCTGCGGTGGAATACGTTTCTCCGACTATCAGAGTTTCGCCCGCCCGCACTACGTCGCCTACGCTTACGATTGACGTTCCCTTTTCTGCGTCTATGCGAGTGATCACGCAGTCGTAGCCGCTGCAAATGCGTTCGCTGCCGCTTACGGGTAATCCGCTGTTTTCGCTCGTAAGCACGTCTACATTAAGCGTGTTTCCTGTGTAATAAACGCTTACCGCGGCGACGTCGGGTAAACCGTATACGGCACGGCGAACCCCGTTCTCATCCACTCCCGCTTTAAGCCCGCCTATACGCGCGCCGTATTCTCCCACAACGGACTCGATTCTGCGGGACAAGCTTTCGTCGGCACCGTCCACATCTATCTTCCACACGAACAAATCCGATGCGAAAACGATAACGGCGCAGATCAAAGCGGTCACGACAAGCGGGAAACGCATCATAAGTTTTTTTACGAACGTGCTTTCGTCACTGCCCGTTATCTGATAATTATAGCATATATGTCCGAGAATTGCAACAGCTTTGGGTAAATCTTTTCGTCTTACGCGGAACGTGAATCCGTCAGGAGCCACGCGCAGATCGCGCAGCCCTATTTTTTCAGCGGAGAACGCCGCAATCACCGCGGTATAGTTTCCGTCTGCTTTTACGGTAATCACGTCACTCCTCCCCCACGCCGCGTATTTTTCCTTTTACTATGACCGTTTCGGTTTCAAGTTCGTCAAGCGTAAGATCTTCTCCGGTTACGGTTATCAGCTTTTTGCCCGAAGAAAATTCCATACGATTTTTTCCGACGGTTATTACACGCGTAATACCCTCTATAAATACGCTTTCTCCGCCGAATATGACCGCTGAATACCCGACCGCTTTACCCGCTACCGATCTGTACTTTATGTCGTCGAAAAAACTCATTGCTTAATAATAGTATGCTGC
>CASFAN010000147.1 GCA_949292715.1 uncultured Eubacteriales bacterium | reverse complement strand
ATTTATTGTCGGTATAAACGGAAAAATGGGCAGAGCAATCTGCGAACTTGCGGAAAGCGAGGGAATAACCGTTTCGGGCGGTATAGATATTGCGCCAAACGCTAAATATCCCGTGTTTGCCAAGGCAGCAGAAGTCAACGTCGGATTTGACGCGATAATCGACTTTTCCCGTCCTTCCACTCTCGATGAAGTGATTGCGCTTGCCGCGGACGGTAAAAAGCCGGTGGTGATAGCGACGACAGGGTACGACGAGGCGCAGCTTGCGAAAATCGCCGCGCTTTCGGAAAAGGTCGCCGTGTTCCGTTCGGCAAACATGAGCGTAGGCGTGAATGTAGTCGAAAAAGTTCTTCCCGTGCTTGCGAATGCGCTTGCCGGCTATGACATCGAAATAATAGAGGCTCATCACAATATGAAAGCCGACGCACCGTCGGGAACGGCAAAACAAATGCTTGCGGCGGTGGAAAAGGGGCTCGATTACACTCCCGAAATCGTTTACGGCAGAGAAGGCGAAAGCAAACGTAAAAAAGGCGATATAGGCATGCACGCAATTCGCGGCGGCACGATAGTCGGCGAACACGACGTTATGTTTATCGGCGAGGACGAAATAATAGAAATAAAACATACCGCGCTTTCTCGCAGAATATTCGCGGTAGGCGCGGTTCGTGCGGCGGCTTTTCTTGTCGGCAAGCCCGCAGGAACGTACGATATGAGCGATTATCTCGATTCGGTAAAATAAATCCTTAAAGTAAAGTTGACGTGGCATAATTTTGCAAGCCTAAGTATATAAATATCGGAATAATAAAAAACCTCGGAATGCGTCCGAGGTTTTTTATTTGAATTACCGTAATTTCCATTTTCAGAATTTTATTCTGTCCGCGATGTATTTTTCAAGTTCTTCGGCAGGAATTCTTATCTGCTGCATGCTGTCGCGATCGCGAACGGTAACCGTTCCGTTTTCCTGCGTTTCGAAGTCGACGGTCACGCAGAAAGGAGTGCCTATCTCGTCCTGGCGACGATAGCGTTTACCGATAGAGCCCGCTTCGTCATAAGTGCACATAAACGATTTCGTAAGGTTTCTGTAAATTTCGCGCGCCTTGTCGCCGAGGTTTTTCTGCAAGGGAAGTACCGCTGCCTTGTAAGCCGCGATTGCGGGATTGAAACGCATTACGACGCGCGTTTCTCCGTTTTCCAGCGTTTCTTCGTCATAAGCTTCGGTAAGCGTCGCAAGCATAAGCCTGTCTGCGCCGATCGAGTATTCGATGACATAGGGAATGTATTTTTCTCCCGTGACGGGATCCGTATATTCCATATTCTTTCCCGAGAATTCGGAATGGCGGGAAAGGTCGTAATCCGTGCGGTTATGGATACCGTTGAGCTCGCTCCAACCGATAGGGAACAGATACTGAATGTCGCAAGCGGCTTTTGCGTAATGCGCGAGTTTGTCGTGATCTTTGTAACGCAGGTGCTCGCGGTCAAAACCGAGATCGAGAAGGAAGTCGAGAGCGGCTTTCTTGTATTTTTCGTAATATTCTCCGTCCGTTCCTTTTTTGCAGAACCACTGGTGTTCCATCTGCTCGAATTCTATCGTGCGGAAAATGAAATTGCCGGGGGTTATTTCGTTTCTGAATGCCTTTCCTATCTGTCCGATACCGAAAGGTACTTTCGCGCGGGTGGTGCGCTGAACGTTAAGGAAATTGACGAACTCGCCCTGAGCCGTTTCGGGGCGGAGGTAAACGATGTTCTGACCTTCTTCGGTAACCCCTCTGCTCGTTTCGAACATAAGGTTGAACGTGCGGATAGGCGTAAAGTCGGATTTTCCGCATTTAGGGCAGGCAACGTGATGTTCGGTTATATAAGCCTGCATTTCTTCGTTGGTCATCGTATCGGGATTTACCGTACCTTTCGAATGCGCTTCGATGAGCACGTCCGCGCGGTGACGCGTTTTGCAGCACTTGCAGTCCATCTTGGGATCGGAGAAGGAAGTGGTGTGACCGCTGGCTTCCCAGACGCGGCTGTTCATAAGTATAGCGGCGTCGATACCGAAAGAGTTGTCGCTTTCCTGCACGAATCTCTTCCACCATGCGCGTTTGATATTGTTCTTTATCTCCACGCCGACTGGGCCGTAATCCCACGTATTACCCATACCTCCGTATATTTCGCTGCCGGGATAGATTATACCGCGGCCTTTGCAGAGGTTTACGAGCTTATCCATAGTAGCTTTCATGATTATCTCTCCTTTATTACTAAGGTATAATACAAAATAAAGTAAAGTTTGTCAAGTAAAGTGTAACACTTGACGCGAACGGTAAATACTATGAAGTAGGATATCCTCACTCGAAAGATAAAATAAACGGTGCACCTAAGAGAACGCTCACGATCCGCGCGCAGGGGGAAAGACGTCGCCGCCGCGCGCGGAAAACGGAGCGGAGGCTGTCCTGCAGAAATACCAAATAAACGGAGGGAAAAACTATGTTCAATCAGGGTTGCGGATGCAACGATATATTCATAATCTTACTGCTCCTTTGCTGCTGCGGCAACGGCTGCGGTTGCGGATGCGGCTGCGGATGCGATAAGAAAATGGATTGCTGCGATCTCGTTTTCTTATGGCTCATACTTTCTTGCTGCGGTTGCGGCTGCGGTTGCAAGAACGATTGCTGCTGCAAATAAGTCAAGTACATAAGATTAAAACGGTAAAACA
>CASFAN010000146.1 GCA_949292715.1 uncultured Eubacteriales bacterium | reverse complement strand
CGAGGCGCAGACGCGCAAAATTTGTACGGAGGCAAAGCCTCCGCACGTCCCCGAAGTCTACCTTACGGTGACGAGGGAAATTTTGCGCGTATCCGCCCGAAAGATCCCGCAAGCGCGGATATATGTTGCGCAGCCCAGCGAAAGAAAAACCGCGAAAGCGTTTTTCTTTCGCGGCAGGGTAGCGTTAGCGGTGCGCAAAATCAAGGAGTAAGCACGAATTCATTTCGGGCGCACGACCTTCTTTTGGAGCGCGAGCGGTGAGCGAGCGCGACGGAAGGGGCGGGAAACAATGCAGAGCATTTATGCGAACATTGTTGCCCGCGTTTATCAGGCGGACGAACTAACGCATAGCGTTAGCGTGGTTTGCCGACGAAATACAAAAAGCACTTAGAAGCTGACGGCTTTTAAGTGCTTTTTGTATGAAGCGGTGCGGACGCCCCGCCCGCCGAAAGAATCCTTTGGCGTTCGCGCTTATATGAGCAGGGGGCATTAAGCCTTTATCTTAATGTCCCCTGCGAAATATAACAATCGGCGCGAATAAGCGCGGTGCGCAATATATCAACGGTCTTTTACTCCGTCGACGACATAAGCCGTCCATTCCGCTATGTTTGTGGCATGATCGCCGATACGTTCGAGATACTTACCTATCATAAGACAGTTAAGCATATCTTCGTTTGCGCCGTCTTCGGCGCGAACGCGTTCGCTGAGCTTTATCTGCAGACTTTCAAACGCAGAATCTACCTTATCGTCGCGGGCTTCGACGCGGCGCGCACCTTCAACGTCTCTGCCGATAAACGCGTCAAGCGCGCCTTTTATCATGATCGAACAATCGGTGCACATGGTGCGTATTTCCTCGTAATCGGGACGTTTTTTGCATTTGGCAGCAGTTTCCGCAATATCGCGTATCTGATCGCCGACGCGTTCCATATCGACAACCACGTTCATTACGCTCACGATAAAGCGCATATCCGACGCAACGGGCTGCTGCGTGAGCAGGAGCAACGAGCAAAGTCTTTCTATCTCGTCCAGCTTTTTATCCGTGCGCTGTTCGACGCCCACCGCGCTTTTTACGTCGTTCGTTTTTGCAACGGCAAGCGACACCGCGACTTCGTCGAAACCTTTTACGATTATGCCGCCCATCTTGCCGATGAGGTCTTCCAGCTCGCTGAGCTGCTGAATATAATGCGATCTCATCCGAACCTCCCTGAGATATACCGCTCCGTTTCGGGATGCGAAGGATTGGAAAATATTTTTGCCGTATCGTCGAACTCGATGACTTCGCCGAGCAGGAAGAATGCGGTCTTGTCGGAAATACGCGCCGCCTGCTGCATATTATGCGTTACTATGACGACCGTAACCGTCTTTTTCAGTTCGTCGCAAAGTTCCTCTATCTTACCCGTAGATATAGGATCGAGAGCGCTCGTCGGTTCGTCCATAAGCAATATCGCGGGATCCGCGGCAAGCGCACGCGCTATGCACAAACGCTGCTGCTGTCCGCCGCTCAGTCCGAGCGCGGATTTATTCAGTCTGTCTTTCAGTTCGTCCCACATAGCGGAACGTCTGAGACTCGTTTCTACGATATTGTCGAGAGTGGCTTTGTCGCGCACTCCGAACAGACGCGGCGCGTAAGCTATGTTGTCGTAAACGCTTTTCGGGAACGGATTGGGTTTCTGAAACACCATACCGACGTTTTTACGAAGCATGGGAAGATCTACGCCCGCGCCGTAAATATCCTTGCCGCCTATTTCGATTTTTCCCGTTATTTTGCAACCGGGGACAAGGTCGTTCATACGGTTGAGTGATTTCAGAAGCGTCGACTTTCCGCAACCCGACGGTCCTATAAACGCGGTAACTTCGCCTTTTTTTATATCCATCGACACGTTTTTTATCGCGTGGAAAGACGAATACCACAGATTCATATTGTTTATGCTTATTGCGACTTCGCGGTTAAAATCGAAATCCGAAGCATTCCCGCGCGTCACGCCGTTTTCGGCTTTATTTTTTCTTTGCATTTCCTGTCTCCTTTATTTTTTCCGAAATGTTCGAGCAATCCGAGCCCGACATAAATGACCGCAACGATCAACAGCAATATAACAGCCAAAGCATACGCTATGTTCATTTCCGCGCCTTCGTTCGCCAATACATACATGTAAACAGTCAGCGTACACGATGCGTTTCCTCTTCCGACAATACCTTGCGGCAAAAACGCCAGTGACGAACCCATTGTAAATATCAGCGCGGCAGACTCGCCTACTATACGTCCTATCGAAAGTACAATTGCGGTAAATATGCCGGGAAGCGCCTGAGGAAGCACAACCTTAAATACCGTCTGCAGTTTGCTTGCACCTAGCGCAAGACTTGCTTCTCGAAGCGAATCGGGAACTGCGATCAGACTTTCTTCAACTGCTCGGATCACGGTAGGCAATATTATAAGCGCCATAGTCAACGCTCCGGCAAGCAAACATTGCGACATTCCCATCCACGATACGAATACTATATTACCGAACAGACCGAACACAATGCTCGGAACACCGCCAAGCGTGTCGTTAAACAGCCTTATGGCTTTCACCGTTCTACTCCCGGGGCGAGAATATTCATGTAAATAAATCGCAGCGCATATACCGAGCGGAACGGCTATAACCAAAGTGAGGAATATAAGCGCCACTGTACCGAAGATCGCCTTGCCAAGTTCGCCCACTGCATCGCCCGAGAACAAATCCGGCATATTCGGCAAACCGTTCACAAGTATAAACCCTACTATAACGACCAAACAAAGCCCGACGAACGCTGTTACGACGAAAGAAAAATATTTAAGTATTAAGCAAATTATGCCTTTCTTTTTATATACGGGCTCCGCAATCGGTTCTTTTACTCCGAACATTCGGCGTCCTATATACACGACTTCGGCGGAAAAACCTTTAACGTTTTCATTTGCTTTTCCCGCTTTACTCGTGCGCCCTCCGTTATCAGCGGCTTTTGCCCTGTTGACGCGTGCTAATGCAAAATTAAGAAAGAGCACGAATACGAGAAGTATCAGTCCTGTCGCTATAAGCGCGTCCCGCTGCAACCCAGACGCATAACCCATTTCCATCGCAATAGACGACGTCATTGTGCGTATGGGCGAAAACAATCCTTCGGGAAAAGCGGCTACGCCGCCCGCAACAAGCTTTACCGCCATTGCCTCTCCTACCGCTCTGCCCATACCCATTATAAGTCCGCTCACGACACCCGATTTGGCGGCGGGAAGCATTACCGTAAATATTGCCTGTTCCTTAGTCGCTCCGAGCGCGATCGCGCCTTCGTAATAACTTTCCGGCACGCTTTTAAGTGCGTTCTTGCTCATACTCGCTATCGTCGGAAGTATCATAAGCATAAGCACAAGAGTACACGCCATAATACCAAGTCCGGTAGTCCCCGTCATTTTCGCAAGAATAGGAACTATAAATACGAGACCGAAGAAACCGTACATTACCGAAGGTATCCCGGCGAAAACGTTTATAAGCTGTTCGACGATTTTTTTCATTTTTGCAGGACACCAATAGACCAGGAACAGCGCCGAAAATACTCCGAGTATTCCGCCGAACAACAATGACAACAACGTAACGCATAACGAATTTATTATCATCGGAAATATTCCGAAATACTCGCTTGCATTGCTCGGGTCGGTCTTATGTCCGTCCGGGAACCACTTGGTACCGAAAATAAACTGAAAAAAACCTATCTTGGAAAATGCCGGCACCGAGTTGATAAAAATAAATATCACTATAGCCGCCACAGCTACAATCGAAAGTAACGCGCACGCGAAAAAAATATGCTTTTCGAACTGTATTTTGCGTGAACCCTTCTGTTTAACGGGTTTCGTATTTTTACTGCTGTCGGCAGGCGGTTCGCTCACGACCTGTTCGTTTTCACACAAACTCACTTCACTACCTCCGTGTTTTTATTTATCGGTTTTATTGTAATATGCAATTGTAAAAAACTCGATCAAAAATGTAAACTAAATGTAAAAACCTTGTAAAACAATGACAAACAAAAAAACAGTACCGCAAACGCGATACCGCTTTTTTCGTTATTCGTTTTTGCAAAGCTACGATTACGCTTTTACGGAAACGTTACCCTGCTCCTCTACTATTTTCTGACCTTCTTCACTGAGACAGAATTCATAGAATCCTTTAGCCGCTTCGGAGAGTGCGTCTACTCCGCCTTCGGGAAGCACCAGATTGAAATTACGTTTAAGTCCGTAAGTATTGTTTTTAACGTTTTCCGCGCTGGCCACAACACCCTCGTAAGTAACGGCTTTCACGTCGCTCGTTACCGAACTGAGAGAAACATATCCGAGAGAATCCGCATGCTGTCCTACGTAGGTTGCAAGAGGACCGTTGCCATCCTGTATAACGACTTTGTCGTCGCCGGTGGTCTTATAATCGCCTTCGATACCGATCGCATCGTCGAAGCACTCGCGAGTACCCGAACTTGCTTCTCTGCCCACGCCGTATTTAACCGAAGCGATATCCGTTCCGTTTATATACAGATCTTTAAGCTGAGCTTTCGTAACGTTGGTTACGTCCGCATTATCCTTATGTACGATAATAGCCACAGCGTCGATAGCTATAACCGTAGCGCTGATACCGGTTTTCTTTTCGTCTTCGGTAAGGTCTCTGGAAGCAAGACCCATATCAGCGGTCTTATCCTGAGCCGCGGTTACCCCCGCGCCGCTACCCGTAGCAGAGTACGTGATACGCACGTCGTTGGATTCCATGTACGCATCGGCAAGAGCCGTGATAACTGTTTCCATCGAAGTGGAACCGTTAAGGACGATAGTGGGTTCGCCGCATCCCGTGAATGCGAAAGCCGATACGGAAAGAGTAAGGGCTGCGATCGCTGCCGCTATAATGACGGCAATTCTTTTCTTTGTTTTCATTTTTTCTTTCTCCTTGAAAATTGATGTCTTTTTCGTTTACTTATCTATGTTTTACCATACAGTTGTAAAAAACTTATGCAAAATTGTAACGCAAACGTAAAAACGTTGTAAATTCTCTTATTAACATTTTATGAGCATAAAAAAACGGTCCGAAGACCGTTTTGCAATAATTATTTAAATTCCCGGAAATTGATTCACTCCGCTTCATCATGCCCCGTGCCGAAAGACATAAAATGTTTTTCCATATTCACCTTATCCCCTATAAACGTAACGCCCTCGCTTTCCAGCCACTCGCGCTGAACGCCGTCTCCGAATGCAAAGGCGCTTGTCAGGCTTCCGTCAGCGAACACTACACGGTGACAAGGCACTACTATCGGTTCTTTGTTGCCGTGCAATATCTGCCCTACAAGGCGGGAACCTCTCGGACTTCCGAGCGCACGCGCTATCGCGCCGTATGTCGTTACTTTCCCCGCGGGAATTTTTTTTACCAGCTCAAAAACTTCTTTTGCTTTCATATCGCCCTTTACCTGATTTGCAATATTACTATTATAAGTCGTATCGGTGTAAATATACGGTTTTAAGTTTATTGAAACAGTACATTACGCTATAACCCCAAAAGTTATACGAAATAAAAATCAATGTCTCTGTATGAATTTATAGCGCTACAAAACTCATTCCCTTATAATTCATTTAATTTATACTTTGACTTCACTTATTCGAGCAACGCTCTATCCCGATCGAATCTATTGTATCATAACTTCCGTCGGATAGCAATACCTT
>CASFAN010000145.1 GCA_949292715.1 uncultured Eubacteriales bacterium | reverse complement strand
CGTTCGTCCTGAGCCAGAATCAAACTCTCATGTTAATGGTTCAATTCACACTCAGTAACATTACTGACTGTTAATAAAATTGACTTATTCGTTAATGGTTTTTTGCTTCAAAAAGCCTTTCGAATTTATCCTTGTCAATGTGCATTTTTGAGCTGCTCACAGCAACTTTGCTGTTGCCCTCATCGGTGACAGCTTGTATACTATACCATATTGAGGTTTCTTTGTCAACTGTTTTTCAAAATTTTTTTCAAAATTTTTTTCAGCCGATTTTGTAAGGGCTTCGGTTTTCGGGGCTTTTTTGCCCTTCCTGCCGACAGCTTGATTAATATACCACAGTGCGCTTATAATGTCAAACGTTTTTACAAACTTTTTTTACAAATTTTTACGTTTTTTATTTGCATTCCGACACGCCGTACGTAAGGCGGCACAAATCCGAATAATCATGAAAACGACGGAGCTTTCGCGCCGTCGTTTATTCTGTTTCATATCGTTACATTCTGTCGGGTGCGTCCGTAAGAAGAAGCCTTAATCCCTCTTTAAGCACGTCGGAAACCGCAGCCGTAAGAGCAAGACGCGCCGCGGTAAGTTCTGCGTTGTCGGTCACCACTCTGTTTGCGATATAGAATCGGTTATAACTCTGAGCAAGGTCGATGAGATACCGCGCTATTATACTCGGTTCGTATTTTTCCGCCGCCTCCGCAACCGTTTCCCTGAAAGCGTCAAGCATTCTTACCACGGCGTAAGCCTCGTTATCCGTAAGAAGCGCGGGATCAAAAGTTTTCGGTCTTCCGCCGCCTTTAGAAATAACCGATTCGCAGCGCGCGTGGGTATATTGCAGATAAGGCGCCGTTTCCCCTTCGAACGACAAAACCTTGTCGTAATTGAAGTCCACGTCCTTTATTCTCTGCGTACCGAGCGCGAAGAACATTACCGCTCCCACACCTACGCTTTCGGCTACGCCGTCTTTATCGGGCAGTTCGGGGTTCTTTTCTTCTATGATGCGGCGGGCTTTCTCCACGGTGTTTTCTATAACGTCGGCAAGGAACACGACGTGACCGTGACGTGTGGAAAGAGGCTGCCCCTCATAGGACACCATACCGAACTGGACGTGTACCATATTCTTCGCCCATTCCCTGCCCATAAGCTCCAACACCTTGAAAAGCTGGCGGAAATGCAGGTTCTGCTGAGTCGCCACAACGTAAAGACACTTATCGAAATTATAATTATCCGCGCGGTACTGCGCCGCCGCAAGGTCACGGGTGGCATATAACGAAGCTCCGTCGCTACGCTCGATAAGACAAGGCGGCATTCCGTAATCGTCAAGTCTCACTATAAGCGCGCCGTCCGAAACCTCCGTCAACCCCTTGGCTTTCAGTTCGTCGATTATCGGCTGCATTTTATCGTTATAGAACGCCTCGCCGTTATAGCTGTCAAATCTGATACCAAGGCGGTCGTATACTTTATTCACCTCTTCGAGCGTCGTAGCCTTAAAAAGCTCGTATGTCTTCACCGCTTCGGGTTCGCCGCGTTCTATTTTAAGGAATTCGGTTCTACCGCGTTCGGCAAGCGCGGGATTCTTCTCGCTTTCCTCGGTAAAACGCACATACAGCGAAAGCATATCCCCGAGCGTAAGTTTTTTGCTCTTATCGCCCCACTCGTTGTACGCCGCAAGCAGTTTTCCGAATTGAGTGCCCCAATCGCCGAGATGGTTTATCCCCACGGCGTTCCAGCCGAGATATTTATAAATACGGTAAAGCGATCCGCCGATAGCGGTACTCATAAGATGCCCGATATGGAAAGGTTTAGCGATGTTTATCGACGAATAGTCTATGCACACCGTTTTACCCGCGTTCTTTGCGCGCAGTTCGGAAAAATCGGAATGTTCCGCCATCGCCGCCCTTACCGTCGCTTCGCGTTTAAGGCTGAAATTAAGATAGCCGCCCGCCACTTCGGTATTTTCGATAATATCGTTATCGGGAATTTTTGCGGCAAACTCCGCGGCAATCGCGGGCGGAGCTTTGCGCAGTTCGCGCGCGTACTTAAAGCAAGGGAGCGCGTAATCGCCGTGCCCTTCCGCCGCGATCTGAATATCGTCTTCTTTCACGAGCGGATCGTTTATCAGCTCGCTTATTATTTTTTTGTAATTCATGATTTTATTTTATCACACACCGACGCGCTTTTGCAAGCGGTTGAATAATGTTTGGCGATGAATTAAAGAATCCATGCGTATATTACTGCCTCCTATGGCGAAACGGACAAAAAAGAAACGATCCGTACAAATTACAGACCGTTTCTTTCGACTAATCTTTCACAGTTTCTTAAACTTGCTCAGAAAAATTCACCTGCTCTCCGTCTTTTATGAAGATGCCTCCGCTTATCGTATAACCGTTTTGCTTAAGATTTTCACTTGCATCCCAGGAAGGCATTCCGTCAAATCCGCCCAGTATGTTGCCATTGCCGCCATTCTTTACAAATGTTCCTCCGGTTATTTCAAATACGGAATTTGTCGAAGTTTGCGAAACAAGGACATAATAAGACATACTTCCGTCTACCGTAAAATTACCGCCGTTAATCTTAGTAAGTCCCGGATTAGCGCTTGTCTCCGCTTCCGACGCAATACCTCCGTTCATTTTACCGTATACGTTACCGTCGTTTATAACCATGGTGCCGCCGTTATTACGTATAGCATATGAATAATTTGTGCTTCCGTTGGGTTTTCCTGCCCAATAATTATCTCCGCAAGTAAAGTAACCGCCGTTGATAGTAACGTCTCCGCCCGTAAGATTTATAAGCGCAGCACCCCAATTTGAACTGTTAACATTTGAACGATCGTTGTCTTCATCTCCGAAAGTTCCGCCGTTGATTGTCATTGTTCCGTAATTCCTGAGTATAAAATGCGTTTTTTCGTTGCTTGTTCCGGTACTGGTATTACATACTATTCCGTTACCGGCAGTATCGTTTATCGTGAGATTACCATTATTGATCAAAGTATATCCGTCTACTGTGCTGTTAATTTTTTTGCCATTAAGATCAAGCGTTACGGTACGACCTTCGGCTATTGTCAGCTCTGACGAAACTTCCATATCGGAAATCAAAATTATTTCATCGCAATCGCCCGCGAGCAATTCCTTAATCTCGGTTTCGTCGGCGGCATAAGCGGCGACTGTTTCGTTT
>CASFAN010000144.1 GCA_949292715.1 uncultured Eubacteriales bacterium | reverse complement strand
TCCTCACCGAGCAGATTTGTTTCCACACCCGCCAGCACTTTTATCTGCGGATAAAGTTTACGCACGCGCTCTACTTCGGCAATAAATTTATCGAAATCGGCGGGATTGAGATTATCGGGATAGCCGCAGATACCGTGATCGGTTATGGCAATCGCTTTCAGTCCCTTTGCGATCGCCGCCCGCACGTTTTCCTCCACCGTGCCTTTACCGTGAGAAAATACGGTATGTGTATGATAATCCCCGTAAAACATAGTTATATTATACAACTAAACTTGCGCTTTGTCACCGCTTTTTATAATATTTCCGAAATTTCGCAAATCCGTCACAAAGTAAGATCGGGGAATATAAAAAACCGCCGTTTTCAATGCGACGGTTTTTACCATTAAATTTCGTCCTTTTTAAATATTCGAAGCTATGGCTTTGAGGAAATCTTCCGAGCTGAGTTTTTTTGGCGTTATGCCGTCGGCTTTAAAGATACTTGCAAGGTCGCCGGTCATATAACCGCTTTCGATAGTGGATAACGTAGCTTTTTCAAGACGTTTCGCAAAATCGACGAGCGCGGCGTTGTTTTCGGTCTCTCCGCGTTTTGCAAGCGCGCCGCTCCACGCGAATATGGTAGCGACGGGATTGGTGGAAGTTTCCTCCCCCGCACGCCATTTATAGTAATGGCGCGTAACGGTGCCGTGCGCCGCTTCGTATTCATAATTACCGTCGGGCGAAACAAGTACGCTGCTCATCATCGCAAGCGAACCGAACGCGGTAGCGAGCATGTCGCTCATAACGTCGCCGTCATAGTTCTTGCATGCCCAGATCATTCCGCCGCTGCTGCGCATCACGCGCGCCACGCAGTCGTCGATAAGCGTATATTCATACTTGATCCCCGCTTTTTCGTATTTATCCTTGAATTCGCGTTCGTAAATATCCGCGAATATAGCCTTGAATCTGCCGTCGTAAATTTTGCTTATCGTGTCTTTCGTGCCCAGCCAGAGATCACGTTTTTCTCCGAGCGCATAGTTAAAGCAAGCGTGCGCGAAAGCGGTTATAGACTTATCGGTGTTATGCATTCCCTGCAACACGCCCGCGCCCGTAAACTTATGCACGGGATAGGTTTTTACATTGCCGTCGGCGTCGGTAACTTTGAGTTCGGCGGTTGCGGCGCCTTCTATCCGCACGTCGGTGGCTTTGTAAACGTCGCCGTATGCGTGGCGGGCAATGGTAATGGGTTTCGTCCAGCTCGGCACATAAGGAGTTATTCCTTTTACGAGTATGGGAGTACGGAACACCGTGCCGTCGAGAATTGCGCGTATGGTGCCGTTAGGCGAAGGATAAAGACGTTTGAGTTTATATTCCTCCATGCGCTGATCGTTGGGAGTTATCGTAGCGCACTTAACGCCCACGCCGAGACGCTTTATCGCTTCGCCCGCCTCGCGCGTAACGACGTCGTCCGTTTCGTCCCGATGAACGAGTCCGAGATCGTAATATTCGGTTTTAAGCTCAACGAACGGATCGAGAAGTATTTCTTTTATCCAATCCCAGAGCACTCTGGTCATTTCGTCGCCCTGCATTTCGACGATCGGTTTTTCGTAAGTTATTTTAGACACTTGCTTTTACCTCGCAAAATGGATTTTACATAAATAAAACCAACAAACTTGTTTTACGGCGTTAATTATACCATTTTACCGTCCTTTCGTCAAATAATATAAATACGCATAAGTAAAACACGGCGCAAATTTCCGCCGCGTTTTACTTGCCAACATATCTCTTCACTATGGAATTATGCGAATTTAAGATCACTGAACACGAGATTTCCGACCGCGCTTGCATAATCGGATTCAAGCGAATCGACAAATATGTTCATACCGTTTATGTTATCGTTTGTAAACGTAACCGTAAGAGTTACCGTCTCGCCTGCGAGAATGGTTACCATATATGAACCAAGCGTAACATCATGGCTGCCGTCTGCATCGGTATAACTTGCCGCTGTCACCTTATTTACAAGATCTCCTTCGGTAGGCTTAGTCCCGACATCGACTTTGAACGAAGATGCGGACGTTCCGTCATTTTTTACCTTCATGGAAAGCGTCGTAGCCGTACTGACCATTTCGCTCGTCAGATCGCAACCGAATCCTGCCCATTGCTGACTAAGCCCTGCGTATGTGATGCGGAACGAAGTGCCGTCGCTCGACGGAGTGACCGTATAACCACCCCATTGATTAATCGTACCGAGCGCAATGCCATCGCTGTCCGAAGGAGCCGTTTGATCGCCTGGTACCTGTGGTATCGGGTCAGAAGAAAGTTTGAATTCGCTGAGCAGTATGTCGCCCGATGCGGTGGCGTAAGCATCAGTATGAGAATCGAAATTTATGCTGAATCTCGTTATACTAGGATCTTTTTCAAATACTACCTTTACAGTAACGGTTTTCCCTGCCGCGAGAGTAATATTACCCATATATCCACCGCCGCCGACTGCGTCAGTTACCGCACCCGTTTCGTCGGTATAACTTGCAGACTTCACGAAACTAGTGCTCTCGGCATTTTCAATATTCACACGGAACACTACGGACGACGTACCTTTATTTTCCACTTTTACGGAAAAAATATCGTTCGAGCCGAATATGCCGGAATTGAAATCCTGAGCAACAGCCGCCCACTGATCAACACCGGGAGTTTCCGTTCCGTAAGTAACTTCCACAGACTTATTGTCCTCTGCCTTGGCAAGAGTATATCCGCCCCAAGCATACATACCGTCGATAAGCAGTTCCTGCTCGGTTGGAGGTTCCGGTGTTTCCGGTACTGTATCGTCGAATTCAACGCCATCGTCCATAGCAAACTTGAACTCGGAGAACGTAACGTCGCCGCTTCGAGTAGTCGAGTCTCCCAAATGCGAGTCTATCATAAACTGTACTTGCTTTATGGGAGAAGCATACCAGACGTTTACATATCCCGAACTCTTTGCGGGTACGGTAACAAACGATCCGCCCCACTCACTGTCCGTTCTGACGTTTTCGCCTTCGTAAGTCGCGTAAACATTGCAGCTTGCGTTGTTTGCGCTCGGAGCCGTCACCGCTATCATGTTTATACGAACGTTGGTTTCGGTATCGGCGTTATTCGTTATCTTCATAGAGAACGCGTTTTTATCGCTTACCGAAATATCGGCGGCAACGTTGTTGTAAGAACTTCCGTTGGCGGTATAAGTCACGTTCACCGTATCGGTAGCCGTTCCGGCGGGATCCAGAGTATACACATCCGGAACTTCGGTAAAGAAAGTAAGTGAGGTTGTTTCCGCATCATCGAATACAGAAGGATCGTATTCACCTTCCTCGGGAGGCGTTTCCGGCTCAACATACGGATCCATAGGATCGGCGGTACAACTTATGGTCTTATACGACGACGTGCTCGTGTCCGCCGTATATTTGCCCATCCAGCCTTCGCCTTCCGCGTTACCGCTCCAATGGTTCATCATTATTCTGCCCGGAGTGGAAGGAAGCTCTTTTTCCTCGCTTGTCACACGGTAAACGGGTTTACCGTCCACATACCATGTTATACGATCTTTTTCCCAATAAAAACCGTATTCGTGATATTCTTTGCTTGCGTCGAAATCGAGCTTATAAACATATTCGTTACCCGTAGAACCGTTTGCGAAAAAGTTAAACTGTACTTCTCTCGTGTTTTTGCCGAGGAATTCTATATCGACTTCGTCCCATGGATTCGCCTCTCCGTCCGCTCCGAGCTCGCTCGGTCCGGTATACACGAAGAACGACGTACATGTTCCTTCAACTGCGGAGGGCTTCATTTTTGCGGAATAAAAACCATAATGATACCATTTCTGCGAACGGAGTTCGCCGCCGTAATAAGGAACTTCGGGTACGGAACCTTCCTCTCCGTCGGGTTTTTCCAAAACGGAAAGATTTGCCGTCCCGTCTGAATACGAAACCGCGCTCGCGTCCCACTCGACGTTGAAGCTGCCGCCGTTGTTCCAGCCGTCCGACGCAAAAAACACGTCGGGCAGTTCGCCGTCTTTGAAATCCGCGATCACTTTCGTTTTAAACTCCGGAGCGTCACTGAAATCGGGAGTGCAACCGCATGCAGTGCTTCCGAACATAAATACCGCCGATAATATCGCAATCACAAAACAATACGCGATATTTTTCGCTTTTTTCTTTACCATAAATTCTCTCCTTTTATTTTTTATATATCATCGCCTTCGCGTTATGCACTTTACAAAGCGTTGAATCCTATCCATTCGTAATACGCACTGCCAGGCAATCCTTCGCCCGTAAATACTCCCGCCCAATCGATAAGATCGGGATTGTTTTGCGTATTCACGTTCCAGAGATTCGCCATTATGCGCGCATCGGTGATCGGTATATCTTTTGTCGCCTTATATACAGCCCTGCCGTCCACATACCATATAATGCAGTCGTCCCGCCATTCAAACCCGTATGTATGGAACTCCTCGCTTGCGTCGAATCCGAGCTCATAAACGTATTCGTGACCGCCTACGCCGTCCGTATAATAATTGAACTGCACGGTTGTCGTGTCGTCGCCGAGAAATTCAATATCTATTTCATCCCACCTCGTACCGTCGCTCGGCCCCGTATACGTAAAGAAAGAAGATATTACGCCGTCCATTTTAAGCGGTTTCATTCTCACCGAATAATATCCTTTTCCGTAACTTGCGTCGGAACGGTATTCTCCGCCATAATAAGAATTGTTGCTTTCACTCAGCGTCAATGTCATCTTTTTATCGGCGAAAGCAACGTTTCCGTTACTCCACGCACAACCGAACATACCTCCGTTGCTCCAACCGTTTGCCGCGCGGAAGCCGCTTGCTCCGCCGTAAGAAAAATCGGCGAGTTTATAAACTCCGCTGTCCGGCTTAGTTACTTCTGCGCCCTGTATGACTTCTCCGCCCTCGGGTATCTTTTCGCCGTCGTCGGCGCCGCTTCCCTCTTTTTCGGCGGGATCGAATCCTATCCATTCGTAATACGCACTGCCAGGCAATCCTTCGCCCGTAAATACTCCCGCCCAGTCTTTCAGACTTTCGTTACCTTCCGTATTTACGTTCCAGAGATTCATCATAATTTTCGCATTGGTAACGGGTATGTCTTCGGTAGCTTTATAAACCGCTTTGCCGTCGACGTACCAGATTATACAGTCGTCCAGCCACTCGAAACCGTATGTATGGAATTCCTCGCTTGCGTCGAATCCGAGCTCGTAAACGTATTCGTGACCGCCTACGCCGCTCGTATAATAATTAAACTGTACTTTTGTCGTATCGTCGCCGAGGAACTCTATGTCTATTTCGTCCCACGGGCGATTCGTATAAGTAAAGAATGAGGATATCACGCCGTCCATTCTAAGCGGCTTCATACTTACCGAATAATATCCGTGACCGTATTCCGCGTTCGAACGGTACTCGCCGCCGTAATACCTGTCTCCGCCGTCCGTCAGCGAAAGTTTCATCTGACCGTCGCCGAAAGTTACGTTATTATTGCTCCAATAGCAACCGAAGAAAGAATCGTTGTTTTTATATCCGTTTGCAGAATGAAAATCAGGGGAAGCTCCGTTTGCGAAATCCGCTATTTTCGTTATCTCCGATTCGGGTTTATCGGGAGCTATCGGTTCGTCTGAACCCTTCCCGACGAAAGAGCAGTTATCAAAATTACACGCCGTCGCAAACAACAGTGTAAGCAACAATAAAACCGCATCGAATATGTATATTAATTTTTTAAACGCTCTTCTTTTTATACGCACAAACGTTCTCCTTTTTTCTTGCAGCTTCCTCATAAACAATAAAATAAAAAATACCGCAAGTCAATATACGCCCCTTAACTTGCAGTATTTTTTCGTATTCTGTATCCGTTTTCGCATTAATTATCGTTTCGCCCGAACATAGTTGCCGCCGCAATCGAGCAGAACGGAAAGCCTGAATTTGTCGCCGTCTACGCCCGCGGTCATATCGCCGCCGTATGTGCGCGCTATCATTCTTATGCTTTTCATTCCGTAGCCGTGATATGTTTTGTCGGCTTTAGTAGTAACGGGCAAACCGTCGTCAAACACCAGATTTCCCTTGAAATAATTTTCCTCCTGAATAATAAGCATGTCGCCCTGCGCTTTCGCGGTAAGACTTATAACACGCTTATCCATTTCTTCTATTGCCTTGACCGCTTCGATAGCGTTGTCGATAATATTGCCGAAAAGACAATACAGATCCGCTTCGCGCATAAAGCCGAGCTTTTCTCCGTCGACCATGCACGAAAGATTAATGTCGTTTTTTTCGCAAAAAAGACTTTTTTCCGTAAGAATCACATCGAGTATCTTATTGCCCGTATGAATATTCGCGTCGTATATTCTTATCGCTTCCGCAAGATCCCTGTCAAGATCGTCGGACGAGTCGGCGTCGCCGATAAGGCTTTTGACTTTATGGCGCATATCGTGACATTTGATGTTTATCTGATCTATCGTGTCCTTGCTTATACGGTATTGCTGTTCCATCTGAGATATATTATATTGCATGCGGTCTATCTCCTCCTGAAGGTCGCGCTTTTCGAGAATACCGGAAAGATAAAGCAAAACCACCGTACAGCAGGCTATCGAGAAAAGATTTCCCGCCTGACGTATATAATACAATAAAACGTTATCGAAACGATTTTCGCCTCCCGAAGAAAGTTGCAGGAAGCAAACGTCTTCCGCCGAACACAGAATAACCGTTATTGCAAGAATTGCAAGAGATATGATTATTGTTCGGTAATCCTGTTTGCGATGAAGAAGAAACTTGTATGTGCGTTTCGCGAAAAGGAAATATATGGCTGCAACGCAAAGCAGGAAAAACGAATAATAACAGATTTTATATAAAAATTCAGGATATCCGAGAGGGAAAAAATGATATTTGACGATCACGCACCAAACGGTCAGATATACCTTATAAACGAGATTCTGAGCGGCATAAGCCATATCGCAGGAAAAAAGCATTACCCACATCGACTCGGCGAAACATATTCTGCCGTGAACCAATACGCACAGGAACAGGACGAAATAAATCAGCACTCTGCCCCATACCGTAGAACCTATAAAGTGATACGCGACCATTGCTCCGTAGCCGATAATCAGCATAGCCGCCAATCCGACAAAAAGCCGCAGTAAGAAAAAACGCTTACGGTTCAGCCGGAACGTAAAAAGCGCGACAAATACATAAAGCTCGAACAAAAATTCGTATATAACGTTCGCATAAGAAGCCAAAAAGAAGGAGAAGTTCATTTAACCGACTCCTCCCCCGGAAAACCATTCGGTAAGTCGGGTAATGAACTGCTGACGTTTGGGACGGCTTATTCTGAGCGTTTCGTCGCCTATCGAAAGCTCAAGGCCTCTTACGCTGCGGATAAATTTAGGATTGACCAGATAACAACTGTTACATCTGAGTAATCCGTAACTTTCGAGTTCTTTTTCCACTACGGAAAGCGACCCGCTCATTTCGAGCACTTCGTCCACAAGATGATAACGCAGCTTGTGATTCACTATTTCGACATACATCAGCTTGTCCACCGAAATTCTGCACATTCCGCCAGGTACGGTTATGGTGACGTTGCGTTTTTCGTTCATTGAATAGACTTCGAGCGCTTTTTTGAATTTAAGCGCAAAGTCATAATAACTCACGGGTTTGACCATAAACCCTACCGCGTCGACTTCGTATCCTCTCTGGGCTTGCTGTACCATACTGGTTATGAAAAGCAAAGAAACGCTTTTATCCAGTTTTCTGAGCTGAAAAGCCGCGTCCATTCCGTTCGTGCCCGGCATCTGTATGTCCATAAGCACGACCGCGTACCCGGAAGGTTTATAATTTTTCAGAAACTCGTCGGCACGCGTAAATCTGCACGTATTAAGTTCCGCGCTTTCTTCTTTCGAATACCGTTCTATAAAGCCGAGCAATACTTTCGCAGCCGCATCGTCGTCTTCAACTATCGCAATGTTCATTTTCCCTCCGCGCCGTCGTTTATATACGTCGTTTATATAATAGATTATATCATATCCCGTTCGGCAAATCAATACCGAAAATAAAAAAAATTCACGCCTTTTACATTTTTCTTGAAAATCGCTTCCCGAATTGAACGGAAGAAAAAAATAAAGAGCGGAATTTCACAAGAAATCCCGCTCTTTTATAACGCCGCAAAACAAGGGCTGTCGCATTTTATAAAAGCAACAACCTCGTGCGTTATAGCGACAAAGTATCGCTTCAATTGCAACATATATAAAATGTAAAGTTACTAAACTAATTAAATTTATTATAAGACTATATGGCAGAGCTTGCGTCAACAAGGGATACAAAATTCAATCAAATTTTGTATCCCTTGCGGTTAAGCTTAACGCGGGCAATTCCCTTTCATGCCTTTACCCGACGGCGAACGGTATTTATATACGAGTCTGTCGCGAGCTGCTCTGCGCAATTGCGCGTCCGAAAGCAATTTTTCGTAAAAGTTTTCGACGTTCATTTCTCTGCCGACGAAAAAATAAGAAGCAAGCGAACCGGGAAGCGTATTCACTTCGTTAAGGTACAGCGTTCCGTCGTCGCCGAGCATAAAGTCCACGCGCGCTACGCCGCCGAGTCCCGCCGCGCGAAAGATTTTTTCCGTTTCTTTTCTTATTCTGTTTCGCAACGTTTCGTCAATGCTTGCCGGAAACTTTCTCCGTACGGCTTTTTTACCTGCGTATTTATCGTCATACGAAAGAAAATCTTTCCAACCTACCGGTTCTTCGACTTCGCTCACCGTGAGAGTTTTTCCGTCGGAAACAGCCGCGCAATTGAATTCCCTGAACCCCGAAAGCAGTTTTTCCGCTATTACCGTATCGTCGTACGCAAGCGCCGTACGCACGCGAGCTACCAGTTCTTTTTCGTTAGCCGCCTTGCCTATTCCTATCGAAGACCCTTGTCTCGAAGGTTTTATCATAAAAGGATACCCCACGGCATTAAGCTTATCTGCCACGGAATATATATCCGTATTGAATTCGGCGCGAGTAAAATCCGTATAAGGAACCTGTGCAAAACCTTCCGCCGAAGCGAAACGCTTAAAACGCGCCTTATCCATACAGAGCGCGCTCGCATATACGTCCGAACCCGTATACGCTACACCGCAAAGCTCCAGGAAACCCTGTAAAGTCCCGTCTTCACCGTTAACGCCGTGACAGCACAAAACCGCGGCGTCGATAACCGCCGCCGTTCTTCCGAGCTGCGTATACAACCTGTTGCTGCCGGGGTGCATATAAACTTTTTTCAATACGCGCGTATTTCTGACGTCGCCGACGGAATGCATTCTCCCCGTAAACCAGTTCCCCGACCTGTCTATGTATATAGGTACGGGTTTGAGCTTTTCGATTTCGGCAAGCGCCTGAATGCCCGTAATAACGCTTACGTCGTGTTCGCAGGATTTTCCGCCGAAAATTACCGCTATAGCCATAAAAACATCTCCCTACCGACAGATATATGCCGCGGCAGGGATTTTGTTTACCGACTTATCGTTTTTTGAGCGTAATATTCAGATCAGCCGTATCACGAGCGAAAAAACCGAAAGCGCGAAAAGATAAATGATTATCGGGACGTACCTGCCTTTAAGAACTATTTTCAGCATTGCAGACGCAGATACGAGTCCGCATAAAAACGCCGCCGCCATACCGACGAGCATAGGCGCGACTTCCACGTTTCCGTTCAGACCTCCCGTCAGACCGAGTACCGCGCTACCCGCTATTACGGGCAGGCTCATCATAAACGCAAACGCCGCAACGTCGGCTCTTTCTCCGCCGGAAGCCACGCCCCCGAATACCGTCGACGCGCTTCGGGACACGCCCGGAATAAGCGCCACCGCCTGCATAAGTCCCATCGCCGCAGCTTGTTTTATACCGGTTTTTTCTCCGATAAGTCCCGCTCTGTCACGCGCACGCCCTATTCTTTGCGTCAGTATCAATATTACCGCGGTAAGCGCAAAAGACGCAAAAAGAAATTCTCCTCCGCCGAACGCGCCGTCTATGAAATCCGAAAGCAAAAATCCCGCGACTGCGGCAGGCACGCTTGCGAATATCAGCAAAGCCGCCCTGGCGAAAGGCGGACGAAAACAAGCCGCAATATCCTTTCTGAATACGACTATTACCGCCGCAAGCGTTCCGACGTGAAGCATTACGTCGAACAGAACGCCCGCTTCTTCAAGACCGAGAAGCTCGCGCAGAAGCAGCAGATGACCGCTGCTCGATACCGGCAGAAATTCTGTCAGCCCCTGTACCGCGCCGAGCAGAAGCGCTTGCCAGACGTTCATGCGAGCGCGTTCCTTATAAGTTCCACGGCTCCGTCGGGATCCCCGCCTTCAGCCATTATACGGATTACCGGTTCGGTGCCGCTGCGTCTGACGACAACGCGGTTTGCAAGACGGCGAGCGGCGTTTTCGGCGTCGCGCAGTTTCTTTTCGGAAAGATCCGTTTTATCCGACGGAATGTTCACCATTACCTGACGGTCGCATTGCAAACGGTAAAGCCCGCCGTCGCCGATCAGCAACGCGCACGCCGCCGCGGAAAGTATTCCGTCGCCCGCGCTTCCACCGATTATGAAATGTCCGCTCGGTTCGCCGCCGAGTTCCGCACCCGTAAGACGCATAAGTTCCCCGACGTTTCTGTCGCCGACGTCCGTACGTATAAGCCGCATGCCTTTTTCCGCAAGTTTACGTTCGAGCGCACTGTTCGTCATCACGGTGCCTACCACGGTACCGTACGGATAAAATCTTGTAAGATTATACATCACCTCGTCGCCGCCGTAAAGACGTTTGGAAAAAATAACGACTCTGTCCGCGTCACCGTCAAAAGACGCGCCGAGATCGAAATCCGCGGATTTCTCGCACATTTTTTCGGGATGAAGCGCCCCGCACCTGACGTTTATGCACTCGCCCCTGCAATCGGCGCATAACGTTTCCGTCTTCGCGCCCAGAGCGTCGAAAAGACGCGCCGCAACCGAACTTGCCGCGCCTCCGCCGCAGTCGAGAAGAACGCGCATGCCTTCGAGTTTATCCGTTCTGCCCGCGGTGCGCGCAAGCTCGCGTACCCTTCCGAGCAGATAATCGAGATACTCGTCTTCGCCGCTGCATACGGTTTTCAGTCCTCCTCCGCCCGCACGTCCTACATCGTCCATATAATATTCGAGTGCACTCTGCGCGCTTACGGGCAGTTTATATCCGTCGCTCATGAATATTTTGAGTCCGTTATATTCCGGCGGATTGTGCGACGCGCTTATTTCCACTCCGAAAGAAAATCCACGCTTACTCGTCAGATGCGCAATCGCAGGCGTCGGCAGTACGCCCGCAAGGCAAACGTCCGCCCCTCCGTCGGTAAGCCCCGCCGCAAGCGCGCTTTCAAGCACGGGACCGGAAATTCGGGTATCCCTGCCCACGATGCCTCTGCCGCCGAACAGACGCGCCAACGCACGTCCCGCCCTGTATGCTATGTCTTCTGTTATTCCCTCGCCGTAAACGCCGCGGATACCGTCTGTTCCGAAATACTTCATACTTTAACGGATATGTTCGCGACGCCGTAATTATGCGCAAACGGACAAATTTTCCGTAACGGCTTTCTCTTTCCGCGCATAACATATTTGTATGTGCGGTATCATCGGTTATACAGGGAAAAAGAATATTACTGACGAACTCGTCGCGGGGTTGGAAAAACTCGAATACCGCGGTTACGACTCTGCGGGTATAGCTTACTGCGAGCGCGGCAAACTCGTTACCGTCAAAGCGGTGGGACGTATAAGCGAACTGAAAAAGCTTACGGACGGACTTCGTCCCGACTCGTCTTGCGGTATCGGGCATACCCGCTGGGCGACTCACGGCAAACCGACTCTCGCGAACTGTCACCCGCATCTTTCTTACGGAGGAAAGTTCGCGATCGTACATAACGGCATTATCGAAAACTGCCGACAACTCAGATTACTTTGCGAAAGTCGCGGTATTTCCCCGATAAGCGACACCGACAGCGAACTTATCGCGCACCTGCTCGAAATGTATTTCGAAGGCGATCTGCGCAAAGCCGCGGACAAAGTGGCGGGTATGCTCGAAGGTTCGTTCGCCGTCGGCATACTATGCTCGTGCAGACCGAACGAAATCTACGCGTTCGCGTCGCGCAGTCCGCTTGCCATAGGCGAAGGCAGGAATTTCTGTGCGCTCGCTTCCGACGGCAATGCCCTGTCGGGAGCGGAAACGCTCGTGTTCCTCAAAGACGGCGAAAGCGCGCTGCTGCGCCCGTCAGGAGCCGAATATTACCGCAAAGGCAAACGTATAAATCCTCAATCCGCGCCGTTTTCCGCCGCTTCCGCTCTCAGCGGAAAAGACGGGTACGCGCATTATATGCTCAAAGAAACGTATGAGCAGCCCGAAGCCGCCGCGCGAACCATAGCCGCGCTGTCGGGTATAAAGCTTCGCGGAGCTTTGTCTTTCATCGGCTGCGGTTCGTCTTACCATGCGGGACTTAGCATGCTGCCCCTCGCCTGCCATGCCTGTTCCCGCCCCGCGCAAGCTCAGCTTGCAGGAGAATTTCTTTGCTCGGAGCGCGTAAAAAGCCGCGGCACAACCGCCGTACTCCTCTCGCAGTCGGGCGAAACAGCCGATACCGTTGCCGCTGCTCTCGAAGCGGAAAGGCGCGCCTGCCGCACTTTCGCCATAGTAAACGTTGCGTCAAGCACATTGACGCGTGTATGCGGAGCTCACGCGGTAACGCGCGCCGGTCCCGAAATCGCCGTTGCCACCACGAAAGGTTTTACTTCGCAGGTAGTGGCGGTTGCCGCCATGCTTGCCCGCGGAACGCTTGCGGAAAGTACCGAGCGCCTGCCGTTCATAATGGAAAAAGCGTTGGAAGCAGGCGTTTCGGACGAAGCGGAAGAAGCTTCCCGACTGCTCGCAATATCGCCCAACGCATTTTTCATCGGACGGAAAGCCGATTACGGCGTAGCGCTCGAAGGCGCGCTGAAATTGAAGGAGATTACGTATATTCCCGCTCTCGGATTGAGTGCGGGCGAACTCAAACACGGAAGCATATCGCTTATAGGCGAAGGTACGCCGGTCGTAGTCGTACATACAGATCCGCGGCTGAGAGAAAAAACGTTGCTTACCGTAGCTTCGGTACGTGCCCGCGGCGGGTTTGTTATAGCGGTAACCGACGATAGGGACGTATGCGCCGCATGCGACCTTGCGGTACGTATTCCGTCGTCCGACCCGTTCCTCTCGCCCGCAGTAAGCGTTATCCCTTTACAGCTCATTGCCTACCGTGCCGCCGTTTTGCTCGGCCGCGACGTCGACAAACCGCGCAACCTCGCAAAAAGCGTAACGGTCGAGTAACCTTATATTGCGCACCGCTAACGCTCGCCGTAGGCGTGCGCCATATATATCCGCGCTTGCGGTATCTTTTCGGCGCAAAGGCGTGTTTTTTTACCGCCGCAAGGTCACCCAGCGGCGGTCGCACGCGAGTGCGTGCTAAAAAGAACACACCTTATCATCCGAAAATCTCTCCGCAATCGCTGTTTGCTTTGACTAAAAATTACTTTATTTGCGTACTGCTTATTTATATAAACGCACGTTTTTCCTCGTAAATTCAACCGCATTGCTGCCGATATTTCTATAATTGCTTGTATTTGTGTGTTACTTATAATAAATATATTTTATTTCTTGTGCTCGCTTTGGCAGAAGGCTTTTTACCGTTCATACGCAATGCGATTGTATTTTTATATTGCGCGCGTTTTCGGTCAGAATGATTGTTTCTTTATATTTTTATTATAAGGATAAGAGTTGCAATGTAATTTTAAAATTTTGTATGTTATAATATTAAAAAAGGAGGATGTATGAAAAGAATCATCTGCCTTCAGCAAATGAAAAAGCCGCGGCAGACGCCGGCATTACAGTGCCGGAGGAAATGCAAAGCGTTCCTGTTTCATACGATAAGGAAATTCTTAGAAAGATGTTGGGGAAGTAAAAAAGTAAAATTCTGTATGCGATAAACTAATTTGCATGCAGATTTTTTTT
>CASFAN010000143.1 GCA_949292715.1 uncultured Eubacteriales bacterium | reverse complement strand
CGAAGAAAGAGCTTTCGGAGAAAGCAGTTCACGCATTTTTCCGTCGTATACTGCGATATAACGCATACCGTTTGACGCGTCGCATACAGCCACGGTCGGATCCTCTCCGTTAGTTGTATATGCAAGGAGTTCGAGCGCCGTCACTCCAACTGCGGGTTTTCCGCAGACATATGCAAGCGCTTTTACCGTCGCCATGCCTATTCTTATGCCGGTGAACGACCCCGGACCGGTCACGCATGCGAAAAAGTCCATGTCCGACGGCTTTGCTCCCGCTTCGCGGAGAAGCCTGTCCACTTCTGGCATAAGACGAACGGACGCCGCCGTAAAATCGGAACATTGATAATATCCGTATCTGTCGCCGAGGCGTACAAGCACTTTGAGCGACTCTGAAGCCGTGTCTACCGCGAGATAATTCATAATTCTATGTGTCTGACTCCGTCTTTGCGGCTGTAACGGTACAGCACTATCTTCGAACCTATGCGGCACACCGCTTCGGCGCGCAGTTTCATTTCGAGCAGACGCATAAGATCGTCCGCGTCGTAATCACAGTTTTTGAGTACGGAAATCTTGATCAGTTCGCGCGCGGTCAGCGCAGCGTCCAGACCTTCGATCATATTGTCAGAAACCGCACCTTTGCCTATACTGAATATAGCAGGCTCGGAGGACGCGAGACTTCTGAGTTTTGCTCTCTGTTTACTCGTCAGCATTTCTTTACCGTTATTTCCCTTTCACCGTCGCCCGTGCGCACGATACCGACTTCTATGCGACGGGCGGGCAGTACGCTCTCTATCTTCGACGGCCACTCGATAAGGCATACGGTGCGCGCGTCTCCGAATTGCTCGTTAAGTCCGCACGCTTCCGCTTCCTCTCCGTTTTTAAGACGGTAAGCGTCGATGTGCACGAGACGGAGCTTATCTCCGGCATATTCGCATGAGAGCGTGAACGTCGGACTCTTGACTTCCTCTTTCACGCCCAAAGCCTCGGCAACGCCCTTTGCAAATACCGTTTTTCCGGCTCCGAGCTCCCCGTCGAGGAGTACTACTTCGCCACCGGCAAATCCTGCGGCAAGCTCGCGTGCAAACGCTTTGGTTTCCTCTTCGCTTCGGGTGATCGTCTTTTGCATGTTTATATTATACACTTCTTTGCCGCGATTTGCAACCGATTTACCGATATTATCCGCGCTGTCCGACTCCGCGTCCGCGGTTTTCTTTTTTCTGTCACGGAACAGCCACTTCATGGCTCCGGAAAGCCGTTTGTAAAGCAACAGCGTCACTATGCTGACGGAGACGCCTTTTATCGCGTTGAACGCGATTATAAACGGCCAGCCGACGGCATACAGCGCATCGACGGCGGCTCCGTCCATGCCGAAAGCCAGACCGTATGCGGGAAATGTGACAAACTTGTTGACGACGAGTCCCGCCGCTATCTGCAGCACGCACGCTATCGCCATGCCTAAAATTACCGACTTTATTCCCTTGCGGAATTTATACAGTACGGAAGGCACTATAAAGAAACAGAACGTTATGAGGAAATTCGCAAGTTCCCCGACGCCGAACGTCAGCGACGTGAATACGGACAGCGCCTGTTTGACCGCCTCTATTATCGTCGCGCTCACCGGTCCGAGCATATATGCCGCAAGCAGCGTCGTCACGTTTGAAAAGTCCAGTTTGAGAAAAGGCACCGGCGAACTCGGAAAGAGCGGAAAACTGAGCAGACTTATCGCATAACCGAGCGCCGCGAGCACGGCAAACGTAACCACGCGCTGCGCGGTAAAATATCTCCGAACATCGATCTTCTTTTTTTTCGCGGCAAGACCGTCCGCGTTTCGTCCTGTATTTTCCATAATAAAACCGCCTCCTTGAATTGCAAGGGGCGGTCTGTGCCAAAGGCAAAAGAAAAACGCTTTATATCTTCCGGACTGTACCGTCGGTCGGGGAATTTCACCCCATCGGGCCTTTCGGCTTCGCGGACTGTTACCGCCGGTGGGGAATTTCGCCCCGCCCCTAAAGCTGTTTGCCCTATTATATTATTACGCCGCGCACGTTTTGTCAAACGATTGAGCACGGTCCGGCGGTTTTTTCCGCATGTTTTTTATAAAGCCCCGTGGTTTTGAACACAAGCGGCGCACCGAGAATGAGCCATACGCTCATAAGGAAGAAACGCAGAAACGCGGTCACCCACACCGTCACTCCCGCAAACGCGGAAAGTTCGAACGGCAGATACAAAAGCATCGCGCCGGCTGCGCCGAGGACGTATTTGAGTATATTCTGTACGATGCTCGCCTTCACTTCCCATCTGACAAACCGCTTTTCAATAAAGTAACATATATACGCGCCCGTCATCACGCCGGTGAGCGTGAGCGCCGTATCCTGAAAATCGGGATCGGCGAAAATACCGATGAACACGGATGCAATAACGGCTGCGGGCGCAAGCACGAACGCAAGGTATTCTTCCCTGTCCTTCAAGAACCCGTAAAGCCAGCCGAACAGCAGTACGATCACGATACCGAACGCAGCGCCCG
>CASFAN010000142.1 GCA_949292715.1 uncultured Eubacteriales bacterium | reverse complement strand
CTGCGCGAAGAAGGCATAAGAAACGACGTCTCCCTGATAGTCGGCGGCAGTATTCGCTCGGCCGCAGACGTGGTTAAAGCGGTCGCGCTCGGCGCAGACGCATGCTATATAGCAACCGCCGCCCTGCTCGCGCTCGGATGTCATCTTTGCAGAAGCTGCCAGACGGGCAAGTGCAATTGGGGTATAGCGACTCAGCGCCCCGAACTCGTAGCAAGGCTCGACCCCGAAACGGGAAGCCGCAGGCTTATCAATCTTTTAACCGCATGGAAGCACGAAATCAAAGAACTGATGGGCGGAATGGGTATAAATTCGATAGAAGCCCTGAAAGGAAACCGGCTCATGCTCCGCGGCATCGGTCTTACCGGAAAAGAACTTGAAATACTCGGCATATCTCACGCGGGCGAATAATTTTTTATTAAGTATTACTTAAAAAATTTTTATGGAAAAAACCATCGATTTTATCGGGAGAAGTGTTATAATGAAGTTAATAAACGCAAAAAATTCCGACTACAGGGACTTAAACAGGCTTATCAGGGACTGTAACGAAAACTGTACGCTCAAAGACTGTCTCGGTCAGAGATTTATAGGCGCGGGTATGAGCGACAGAAATATTACCGTAGAGGGCACGCCGGGGAACGCGCTGGGAGCATATCTCAACAACGCGCAAATTACGGTGATCGGTAACGCTCAGGACGCCGTGGGCGACACCATGAACGACGGCAGGATCATCATTCACGGAAATACCGGCGACGCGGCGGGCTACGCCATGCGCGGCGGAGAAATTTATATAAAAGGCGACGCGGGTTACAGAGCGGGTATCCATATGAAAGAATACAAAGACAAAATACCCGTAATGGTTATAGGCGGCAAAGCGGGAAGTTTTCTGGGCGAATATCAGGCGGGCGGAATAATCATAGTCTTGGGCATAGGAATATCCGATTCCGAAATAGTCGGCAATTTCCCCTGTACGGGAATGCACGGCGGGAAAATGCTGCTCCGTTCGGATTGCAAAAACGTGATATTCCCCAAAAACGTACATGCGGTCCCCGTATCCGGAAAACAACTGAACGGACTTGGCGCATATATATCCGAATTCTGCAAACTGTTCGGTTACGACTTCGATACCGTCATAAATGCGGACTTTACGCTGATTACGCCAGACAGTAAAAACCCTTATAAGCAAATGTATGTCCTGAATTAAAAAGGAAGGTAAGGAAATGAAATACACCAAACAGGAAGTAATGCAGTTTATCCGTGAAGAAGACGTAAAGTTTATCCGTCTGGCGTTCTGCGACCTCTTCGGGGCGCAAAAAAACATATCGATCATGCCGAACGAAATGGCTCGCGCGTTTGAATACGGAATCGCGATCGACGCCTCTGCCATAGAAGGGTTCGGGGACGAAACGCACTCGGATTTGTTCCTGCACCCCGACCCGTCAACGCTTGTGATACTGCCTTGGCGCCCCGAACACGGACGGGTTGTCCGTATGTACTGCAATATTACCTATCCCGACGGCAGACCTTTTGAAGGAGATACCAGAAAAATTCTTCAAAACGCCGTAAAACAAGCCGAGGGATCGGGCTGCCATTTTCAGTTCGGCGCGAAAATGGAATTTTACCTTTTTAAACTCGACGAAAACGGAAATCCCACCAAAGAACCTTTCGATAACGCGGGATATATGGATATTGCGCCGGCAGACAAAGGCGAAAATATCCGCCGAGAGATTTGTCTTGCTTTGGAACAGATGGATATTTTACCCGAAAGTTCTCACCACGAAAAAGGTCCCGGACAGAATGAAATAGACTTCCGCTATTCATCCCCTCTCGAAGCGGCGGACAACGCCATGAATTTCCGTTCTGCCGTTCAGGCAATCGTCAGCCGTAACGGCGTAGCCGCCGATTTTTCCCCAAAACCGCTCGATTCCGCCCCCGGCAACGGTTTCCATATAAACTTTTCCGTAAAATCCGCATCGGAAGAAGACGTTATGCCCGAAACCATCGCCGGAATCCTTTTCCATGTCAGGGATATGACGGTATTTTTAAACCCTTGCGAAAAATCTTATCATCGGCTCGGCAGCGACAAGGCTCCTTCCTATCTTTCGTGGTCAAACGAAAACCGCTCTCAACTTATCAGGATCCCGTCGGCAGCAGGCGAATACAAACGCGCGGAACTGCGTTCTCCCGACCCGCTTGCCAATCCTTATATCGCTTTTGCGCTTATCATTTACGCTGGTCTTGACGGGATCAAAAGAAAAAGAAAACTTCCGAAGCCCACAAATATAAACCTTTATACTGCGGACAAAAATATACTTGAAAAATACAAAAGGCTCCCGATGTCTCTGAAAGAAGCCGCAAAAACGGCGTCGGACAGTAACTTTATCAGAAAACATCTGCCCTCGCTCGTCGTTTCGGCATATTGCGATAAAATGAAGCAGTAAACACGGAGCCGATATATGCCTTTGACCGAACACATATACAGCGTTCTCGTAATTTCCGCAACCGAGAAATTTGCCGAAGGGATGTTATCTCTGCTTCCCGAATCGACATATTCGCCCGTCCACCGCGCCTCAAGCATAAACGAAGCGCAAAGAAAATTTCTCGAACGTCCTTACGATATAGTTCTGATAAATACGCCGCTGCCCGATGATTTCGGAATCCGGTTCGCTCTCGACGCGTCCGCTTCAAAAACATCGGTAGTTCTCCTTTTCATACGAAATGAGATATATTCCGACGTATATGAAAAAGTTTGCGATTACGGGGTTTTCATCATGCGCAAGCCGGCTGCGCCTCAAACAATAAGCCTTGCTCTTGACTGGCTTAAAACCACAAACGAGCGACTTAGAAGACTGGAAAGAAAATCCATGACGCTGCAAGAAAAGATGGAAGAAATAAAACTCGTAAACAGAGCAAAATGGACTTTGATAAATTCCCGCAATATGACCGAAGCGGAAGCGCACCGCTACATTGAAAAACAAGCGATGAACAAGTGCGTTACCAAACGCGAAATAGCGGAAAGCATTATAAACCGTTACAAATAAAATCCGACTGCAAATCGTCTATCGGATTTTATTTTTTCTTATAGAAGCTTTTTCCTATCGCAAAAAGGATCCTGCGCCGCCTGTTTTACAGTCAATGTCTTTACAAAGCAATTATACTTTTATTATATATTCAAACATGTATTTATTTAAAAGTTTTCTAATGCAACAATAAAAACTATCCATAAAAATATGTGACATCTTTGATACAAGCAAAACGTTTACGCCCTTTTTCTTCGCGTCGCGCCCAAGATACTCGCCTACGCGGTACAGAAGCTCTCTGTCCCAACTGCACGCAAGCAAGTTTATATTAGGATATAGAAACGACGGCGAACCGTCGCGCACTCCGTGCGGTCCGTCCCTGAGTGTAAGTTTTTCAAGTTCTATCTTCGGCTCGGCGCGGGTAAACCAAACGTTATCGCCCGACATTATTTTAAGTTCTTCGTCAGCCGTTAAAATTACAGATATTTCTTTTTCGTTCATAGTAAAAGTTAAATTCGGTTGCAGATATCGCGGCTGTCGCCTACGCACAAAGTCGCTTTAAGCACGCCGAAAGTATGCCGACCGCCGAGCGAAATCTCGACCAGAACGTCTTCCGACGGCGAAAAATTTTCGGCAAGCGTAACGGAAAACTTCTGCTCGGCTTCATAGCGGTACGTGTTTTGCAAGGGAACCGAAAAACAGTCCGTGTCGCAAACGAGCCCTTTGCTCGTATAAACTCTGATGTTTGCCCAATGCGGCGCGCGCGATACTTCCGTGTTTATGAGTTTAAGCGTAAAAGAGAAAGTTTCTCCGCGCATTATATACGGCGCGCGCTCGTATCCGAGAACGGCTTTGAAGATCGGAAACTCCTTGCACTCGCAGAACTCGGGCAATCGGTTGAGCTCGTGGATATCGAACTTTCCGCCTCCGCGGTTCCGCCACATATACTTGCCGTACATCTCGAACGGCGGACAGAAAAGATCTTTTCCCGACTTGGCTTCTACGGTGAAAATTTCCTTTTCGTCGAACCTGACCTGCGGCGTCGTTACAAAGTCAGGCAGCAAAAAGCGCGGAATATCCGAAAGGATCCTGTCGGTCATTTCGCCGACCGATTTCGGGACGAAAAATCCCCATTCGGTCAGATCTATACAGCACGTGTTGATAACGCCGTCCAAAACGTCCGACCACTCTTTCGGAATACCGTCGTTGCCTGCGATTATTCCGAGCGTCGCGCCCGCGAATCCCGCCGAACAGTCCGTGTCTTCGCCGCAATTTACCGCCGTGCAAATCGTTTTGCCGAAATCGCCTTCGCCGTAGAGCAGTCCCATAACGGCTATTCCTATGTTGTTGGGCGCGTCGCAACCCGCTTTGCATTTTTTGTCTTGCTCCGTCCACTTGTCGAGCGGCAAAGTTTGAAGTCCGAAACTTCCGGGCACTTCGTCAAAGAGTTTTTCGCACGTCTGCAAAATGCTCATTCCGCTTTCGTAGCACGAGCGTACAAGGCGGACGGCCTTTGCCGTAAGACAAGTTTCGGGAATATACGAAAGACCTATCTCTATAAGCGTTTTCACGTCGCTCTCCGCAAACGCCGCACTCTGAACGGCGGCGCAGAAAATCTCGCCGTAAGTTCCCTCGCCCGAATGATCGACGGCAGAGTCGTGCCAAGCGTAAACGGCGGCAATCTCGGGATGAGCGGGCGCAAGACACGCCCAGATCTCACTGCGTATAAAACTGCCGCAACTGTCTTTATAAACGTTTTCTATTCTACCCGACACGGGCGGACGGAAGCCGCGCATAAGATTCGCCTTGCCCGCGCCGTACTCCGACCAACGCGGATAAATATACGTAAGCCAATATTCCGCCAAAATATCCGCGTCCACGTTCGCACCGAAACGCTCTACGGCGTTAAGCCAGACTATCTGCAAATCGAGATCGTCGTTCGGCGGCGGATTGCGGTAGATATTTTCCTGAGTGTAAAATTTTAC
>CASFAN010000141.1 GCA_949292715.1 uncultured Eubacteriales bacterium | reverse complement strand
AATAGAAATACACGGGGCTTGCAAGCACGATAACGTCTGCGTCTATCATTTTCTGCAACACTTCGGACATATCGTCTTTAATCGCGCATTTGCCGCCGCTTTTCGTGCAATAGTAGCACCCACGGCAATACCCGATATTCTTTTCCGCGACGCGTATTTTTTCCACGTCGTTCCCGCTTTCCTTAGCTCCGCGCATAAACTCATCGCAAAGCAGATCGGAATTACCGCCCTTTCTCGGGCTACCGGATAAAATAAGTACTTTTTTCATAATTATCTCCTTTTTTTTATTTGCGCGCCGCGCTCATTCGCGCCGATTGTTATATTTCGCGCGGAGCGTAGCAAGCGCGAAATTAACTTAAAGAGCGCGCTCATATAAGCGCGAACGCCAAAGGATACATTCGGCGGGCGGGGCTCCGCACACCCATCAAAACTAAAAGTACCTCGAAGTCTGCAGACTTCGGGTACTTTCACTTTTTCGGGTGCAAACCACGCTAACGCTATGCGTTAGCTCGCCCGCCTGATAAACGCGGGAAACAATGTTCGCATAAATGCTCTGCATTGTTTCCCGCCCCTTCCGTCGCGTTCGCTCACCGCTCGCGCTCCGAAAGAAGGTCGCAAACCCGAAATGAATTCGTGTTTGCTCCCGCATTATATTTGCTCACATAATGCGCAATATATAATGAGAAACGCCGATAAACAAAAAAAATTCTGCGTCACGCGTCAAAACATTTTACTAAAAAAATATTATGTGATATAATCAAAAATAACAATGACGGACGATCGCAAAAATACCGCTTCGGCGGAAGAAACGGGAGAGGGAACGCTCGGCTCACTGATAAAACGCACGGCGGTTATTACCGTCCTGTGTTTTTTAGTAATTGTCTCGCTTGTCGCTTCTTTGATAGGTTGCTTTTTTCCTAAAGCATATATGGAACTGTATCGCTCGGTAGGCGCGTACGGCATTTCTTCCGTATATGCCGAAGAAGCCTTCGATCGAGCCGTACACGAGGAATCGTGCGACGATTCGAACTGTGATTACATAATACTCGTGACATCGGGCGTAGACGTGACGAGTATTGCTTTCGACGATAATACGAATGCGGTTCACGCGCGGCGTCTGCTCAAATTTGCGGACGCTTACATGGCGGCAAGCTGCCACGGCAAACATTCCGCCGCAATGGACGCATATTACGCAAACGTTTACAAAGATAAAAAAGACGTGACTACGCTTGTCGCCGTATACGGTTACGACGGATACGTCGCGGGCAGGCAGACGGCAGCGCTCGGCGTACTTGCGGAAAGCGAACAGGAATACGCGGACAGGCTTGACGAAAAAGTCGCAAACGCCGTTCGTGCCGTAACCGAACCCGAGGAAAACGACGATGTTTATGCCGCGTTCGACGTGCTTTCCGCGTGCGCTCAGTATTCCGCGGCGGTGCTCGAACCGCACTCGGAAAATTTGCATGACGTAGTCGGCTTTTGGGACAGCGCGCTTGATAAACAGGAAGAAGTCGGTTTCGGAGTCGTAAGACTCAGATATAAACTTTACCGTTTTGTTTCCGCAATGGAAACGGCGAATGGCGACGCTGCATTCGAACAGACGTGGAACAAAGAACTCGTTTCACAGGCATTTGACGATTATTATAATACGATAACGAAATATACGACCCAAGAGGTCTGACGGAGGAACCATGGAAAAGATTGTTAAAGAGGGACTTACTTTCGACGACGTACTGCTCATACCCGCAAAAAGCGATATACTTCCGAGCGACGTCAGTCTTAAGACGCGGCTTTCCAAGCAGATTGAACTGAACATACCCCTTGTATCGGCGGCAATGGACACGGTTACCGAATCCAAACTCGCGATAGCCATGGCGCGTGAGGGCGGACTGGGAATCATTCATAAAAACCTGACCATTGAACAGCAGGTTGAACACGTCGACAAGGTAAAAAGAAGCGAGAACGGCGTAATCAACGATCCGTTTTCTCTGTCGCGCGAGCATAAACTTTACGACGCACTCGCGCTTATGCAGAAATACCGTATTTCGGGCGTGCCTATCACAGACAAAACGGGCAAGCTCGTTGGTATACTGACAAACCGCGATCTCCGTTTCGAAAAGAATTTCGATAAACCTATTGACGAGGTGATGACAAAAGATCACCTTATAACCGCAAAAGAGGGTACGACGCTCGAAGAAGCGAAAAACATCCTTGCCGAGCACAGAATAGAAAAACTTCCCATCGTCGACAAAGACTTCAAACTTAAAGGTCTTATAACGATAAAGGATATAGAAAAAGTAATCAAATATCCCAACAGCGCAAAGGATTCCAAAGGCAGACTGCTCTGCGGCGCGGCTATCGGAAGCGGTCAGGACTGCATGGAACGCGCGAGCGCGCTCGTCAAAGCGGGCGTGGACGTACTTGCGCTCGACTCCGCGCACGGACACAATTATAAAGTTCTCGAAGCGGTGGAGCGCGTAAAGAACGCATTCCCCGACATTACGCTTATAGCGGGCAACGTCGCAACGGCGGCGGCAACGAAGGCGCTTATCGAAAGAGGCGCGGACGTAGTCAAAGTCGGTATGGGACCAGGATCGATATGCACAACCCGTATCGTTGCGGGAATAGGCGTACCGCAGATAACCGCTATCATGGATTGCGGCGAAATGGCGGATAAAATGGGCAAGACCATTATCGGCGACGGCGGAATCAAATATTCGGGCGACATTACCAAAGCGATCGCCGCGGGCGCGAATGCGGTCATGCTCGGTTCGCTTTTCGCAGGTACGGAAGAAAGCCCGGGAGAACTCGAAATATACCAAGGCAGAAGTTTCAAATCCTACCGCGGTATGGGCAGTCTCGGCGCGATGCCGCTCGGAAGCAAGGACAGATATTTCCAGGGCGAAATATCCTCTGCGAACAAGTTCGTTCCGGAGGGCGTGGAAGGCCGCGTGCCTTTCCGCGGAGCTCTAGCCGATATAGTATACCAGCTTATGGGCGGACTCAGAAGCGGTATGGGATATGTCGGAGAAGCGACCATCGACGGATTGCGCAAGAACGGTAAGTTCGTCAAGATAACGAGCGCGTCGCTCATCGAGAGCCATCCTCACGACATTTCGATAACCAAGGAATCGCCTAACTATTCTCCTAAAATGTAAGGCATAAAGGAATGGATCTTACCGAAAAAGTAAAAGACGTGACGGGGCGCGTATTGCCGAAAGACGGGAAGATCGCCGTCGCGGTAAGCGGCGGCAGGGATTCCATGTGCCTTATAGACTGCGTTCTGCGATTTTCGGGAATAGATAAAGAACGTATAGCCGTAGTAAACGTCGAGCACGGTATCCGCGGCGAAGAATCGCTGCGCGATACCGAGCTTGTGAGAAAGTACTGCGCGAAATGCGGAGTTAAGTTTCTCGGTTACGGCGTAAACGTTCCCGAGCTTGCCGAGCTTAGCGGAAGAAGCACCGAAACCGAGGCGCGCATAGCGAGAAGCGGCATATTCCGCGAGCTGATAAACGAAGGCTATTGCGCGGTGCTGACCGCGCACAACGCGTCGGACAGAACGGAATCGCTTTTGATGCACATATTCCGCGGCTGCGGACCGAAAGGGCTTGTCGGAATGACGGAAAAGGACGGTTATATCGTCCGCCCGCTCATCGGTTGCACGCGCGCGGAAATAGATGAATATAATGACAGGTACGGGGTGCCGTTTGCCGACGACTCGACGAATGCGGAAAACGTTTATGACAGAAATTTTCTGCGTAACGAAATACTGCCGTTGATACGCTCGCGGTATGCGGGACTGGACAGCGCGCTTGCGCGTCTTTCCGAATCGATGAACAATCTGCTTTCGGATATTTCGGGCAGTGTGACTGCGGACGATAACGGTGCGTTTATTCCTTCGGAAAAATTGACGGCAACGTCGGCTGTATCCGCATTCGCCGCTTTCGGTCCGCAGACCGATTATACCGAAAAGCATGTCGCCGCGGTTGTTGCGCTCGGACGGGCTCGGACGGGCGCGGGCGTAGATCTGCCGCACGGATACCGCGCGGAGAAAGAAAGCGACGGCGTGAGAATATTCGTCGTTCGCGGCGTTCAGCCGTATGAGGCGCCTTACGCGGAAAACGCGTTATTGCCTGACGGAAGAACGGTAACGCGCATTGCGGAAACTCAGCCCGATTTAAAGCGCGGGAGCGTGATAGACGCAGACAAAGTACCTTGCGGCGCGGTGTATCGGAACAGACGGGCGGGCGACAAATTTCATCAGGCAGGCGGAAAGCGTAAACTGCTTAGCGACTGGCTGACTGATAAAAAGATACCGCTTCACAGCCGAGACGGACTGATATGTCTTGCCGTCGGAAACGAAATACTCGCCATTGTGGACATTGCTGCAGGCGAAAGCGTAAAAATAGATACGAACACGAAAACAGCCGTACGACTGACGGCAGGGAGGATAACACAGGATGAATAATCACACTCAGATCTACACGCAGGCACAGATAACCGAACGCGTCGAAGAAATGGCAAAAGAGATAACGGACAGCTATCCCGAGAACAAACCTCTGCTTGCCGTTTGCGTTATCAAAGGCGCCGTACTTTTCTATGCCGACCTTGTGAAAGCTATCAAAGACCGCGACGTGCGTTTCGGTTTTGTCGCCGCAAGTTCGTACTACAACGCCGAAGGCGGGCGTATGCAGTCGGGCGGTATAGTCAACATGAAATATTCTTCCATCGACGAAAGCGAAATCGTCGGAGCGGAAGTGCTTATCGTCGAGGATATAATCGATACGGGCAGAACGCTGAAAGCGCTTAAAGATTATTTTATAGCAAAAGGCGCAAAAACCGTTAAAATAGCGACTTTGCTCAATAAACCCGATTGCCGCGTAGTCGAGATCGATCCCGATTATACCGCGTTTACGATCGAAGGGAACCCTTATATCATCGGTTACGGACTGGATAACGCGCAGCAGTTCCGTAATCTCGACGGAGTTTATAAGATCAACTGATGGAAAAAATTTGCGACTTGCAGACGAACGGACTTAAATTCATCCAAAGCGATGAATTTTTTCCTTTCGGCACGGACGGCGTGGAGCTTGCCAATTTCGTAAAGGGCGGAGCCAAAAACCGAGCGATAGACTTCGGTTGCGGCAGCGGCATAGTGCCGATACTGCTTGCGGGTAAGAAAAAAATTCCCACCGTCGGTATCGAGTTGCAGGAAAGAGTGGCTCGTCTTGCCGAGCGCAACGCGGAACTGAACGGACTGCCGATAAAGATATACAACATGCGCGTTCAGGATACTCCCGCATTGTTCGGGAAAGGCGCGTTCGATATAGTGACCTGCAACCCTCCGTACCGCAAAGCGGGAAGCGGAGAGGCGAGCGCGAGCGAATACGTGCGGATAGCGCGTCATGAAGTAGAGCTGACGGCGGCGGATGTTATGCGTGCCGCGGCGGGATTGCTCAGCGACGGCGGGCGGCTTTATATCGTCCATATTCCCGAACGTCTGGATGAAATAATGCGGCTTGCGGCCGAAAGATCGCTGATGCCCAAAGTATTGCAGATACTTCGCCCTTCGGACGGCAAAAAACCGCATTTGTTTTTGCTCAAATGCGTTATGGGCGGTAAAAGCGGACTGGAAGTGCTGCCCGAAAGGAATGTGCTCGGTTCTACTGCCGACGACTATCCCGACGGACGCGGCGGTTACTGACGCGGATCGGAAAAAAGAATCATGTTATATATTGTGGTAACGCCGATAGGAAACCTCGGCGATATAACTTACAGAGCGGTGGAAGTTCTGAAAAAAGCGGATGTCATTCTATGCGAAGATACCCGCCATTCCGCAGTGCTGCTTGCGCATTACGGAATAACGACGCCCACGCGTTCTTATGAAAAATGGAGCGAAGCGCGCGTTGCCGACAGGATAGCGGACGAGCTTTCGGACGGCAAGGAGATTGCGCTTATCAGCGACGCGGGTACTCCTCTCGTCAGCGATCCCGGTAAAGTGCTGACGGACAAACTGCGCGAACGCGGATTGCCGTATACGGTAGTCGGCAGCGGGTGCGCGGCGATAAGCGCGCTTGTGCTTTCAGGTATGGATTCGGGTTCGTTCTGTTTCGTCGGCTTTTTACCCGAAAAGAATGCCGACCGTGCGCGCGTTATCGAAAAATTCGCCGATCTTCAATCGACTTTGATTTTTTACGTCGCTCCGCACGATATAGAAGACACCGTAAAATATCTCGGCGAAAAGCTCGGCGCGCGTAAGGCGTGTCTTGTGAGAGAGATAAGCAAGATGTATGAGGAATCCGTACGGTTCACTTTGCCTGATCTGCCCGAAGGCGTTACGCTCAAAGGCGAAATGGTACTTGTAGTCGACGGCGCGGAGAACGTAGGCAGCAGGCTTGCCGCTCTCGGCGTAGAGGAGCATTACGCAAAATATATTGCGGACGGACTGTGCGAAAAGGACGCGCTGAAAGCGGTGGCTCGCGATCGCGGCGTAAGCAAAAGCGAAATATATGCGCAAATCAAACGCAAATGAACTCTCACGGATTGACATACTCGGAAGCGTTGTGATACAATATTACAAACGATAAGGAAGATCAGAAATGCAGGTCAAGAAAAAAGCTATCGAAAACCGTATTTTCGAAGCGGGTAAACGTGAATTTCTCGAAAAGGGCTATCAGCGCAGCAGCGTTTCGCGCATATCGGAAAGCGCGGGCGTACCCGTCGGGAATTTTTACAGATATTTCGACGGAAAAAAAGGATTGCTGAATTCGATCGTAAGTTCGGTGTACAATTTCATTCCGAAATTCATTGCCGACCTTGCGGGAACGACTACCGTGCTCAATATGCCGCTCGAACAGTTTTCTTCGTTCATAGCAAAAGAGCTTTACCGCGTTTTCTGGCATAACCGTACCGAGCTGAGCATACTGCTTTACAAATGCGACGGAACGGAGTATGAGAATTTCCGCGACGTGATAGATCGGCTTATCTGCGATATTATAATAAAGAGGAATTTCGGGGACAGGGAAATTAACGAATCCGAACGCATAATGGCGAACGTAGTCGCGAACGGTTATCTTGCGGGCATACTCGAACTTCTCGATATGGAATGGGACGAGGCGAAATTTACAGGGCTTATCCAGAAAATAACGCTTTTCTTTTTCAGCGATTTCAAAACAAGGGGATAAAACATGAAAACGGCACACGACATCTGGCGGGATATGTTATCCGACCTTGAGACCGAGTTCAGCGCGGTCAGTTTTGACGTATGGATAAAAACGCTCACACCTTATTGCATAGACGATAAAAGCAGGCTTGTACTTATCGCGACCAACGACGAGCATAAACTCAAAGTCAATTCGGGCATGAAAATAACCATAAAGCTCGTAGCGCAGAAAGTCGCTCCTTATCTGTCCGATCTCGTTGTCATTAACGACAGCGAAAAAGAGGATTATTCCGCGGCGGTCAAGGAGGACGAGAGCGCGGAGGAAGAAAAACGCAAAGACGCGCTTTGCGGTATCGGCACTCCGATAAATCCCAAATATAATTTCGAAGAATTCGTAGTCGGAAAATCCAACGAGCTTACGGTAGCTGCGGCGCATGCGGTAAGCGAGGCTCCGGGGCAGAAATTCAATCCGCTTTTTATATACGGCGCTTCGGGACTCGGTAAAACGCATATCATGCACGCGATAGGAAATTCGCTTATCGTTTCTCATCCCGAGCTGAAAGTAATTTACGTTACCAGCAATAAATTTCTCAACGATTTTATTTCCTCTATAGGAAACAGCAAGGAATCTCAGAACACTTTCCGCGACAAGTACAGAAGCGCGGACGTGCTTATGATAGACGATATACAGTTTATTTCGGGCAAGGAGCGCACGCAGGAAGAGCTTTTCCATACGTTCAACGACCTTCACGACGCAGGAAAACAGCTTATATTTACTTCCGACCGCACCCCCGGCGAGATCCCCGATCTCGAAGAACGTCTGCGCACGAGGTTCGAGTGGGGACTGATAACGGATATACAGCCGCCCGATATCGAAACGCGTATCGTTATTCTGAGAAAGAAGGCGCAGAAACTTCAATGCAATATTCCGCTCGACGTACTTACTTTTATGGCGGAGAAGATAGAAAGCAACGTCAGGGAAATGGAGAGCCTGCTGAATAAAGTGGTGTTCCTTTCCGGACTGACGGGAAAACCGCCTTCGGTGGATCTTGTAAGAGACACGCTTAAAGACTATCGAAACGTGACCGAAGAAAAAATACCTCCCGAAGCGATAATCGACTGCGTGTGCAAGTACTTCGGAATGAACAGTACAGACCTGCTGGGCAAAAAGAAAAACAAAGAAATAGTCGAACCGCGTCAGATCTGTATGTATCTGATGGCTGATCTTACGAACATGCCGCTGGAAACGGTAGGCAATGTCTGCGGCGGCAGAGATCATACGACGGTCATGCATGCCCGCGATAAAATAGAACGCCTCATGCCTACGGTATCGCGCATAAAAACCGCGGTAGACGATATAAAGAGCATGGTGTTTAAAAAATAATACTTTGAAAAATATACGGATAATCGCTTGACAAGAGCAATCTTGCCGTATATAATAGAAAGGCTGATATTAAACAGGAGATTCAAGAAATGAAAGAGAAGATACATCCCGATTATCATGAAGTGAAGTGCGTATGCGCTTGCGGAGCAGAATTTATCACGGGTACGACCAAGAAAGGCGACGTTCTTAAAGTGGACGTATGCTCCAAGTGCCATCCTTTCTACACCGGCAAACAGAAGAGAGTTGAAACCGGCGGCAGAATCGATAAGTTCAACAAGAGATACGCAAACCTCAATAAATAGTCAAAAAAAGAACCATTCCCGCAAGCACGGCTTTTTCGTTGCACCCAAGGGGATGGTTTTTTCATATACGGAAAAATCGATATGTCAGAAAAAAAGAGATCCGAATGGAAATCGCCGGGCAAATGCACGCCCTGCTCGATAGGCGGACAGGCATTGCTCGAAGGCGTGATGATGCGCGGTGCCGTCAGTACCGCTGTTTGTTGCCGCGACGAAAAAGGAGAACTTACTGTATACACGGAGCGTAACCCCGCACGCAAAAAATGGTACTATAAAGTACCGATAGTGCGCGGAGTTACCTCTTTCTTTTTATCTCTCGCAAGCGGCGTCAAATATATAGGCAAATCAGCCGAAGTTTTCGCAGGCGACGACGAGGACGCACAGATAGGCAAGGGCGGTATGTTTCTTGCCGTCGCGCTTGCGCTCGTGCTTGCCGTCGCGCTGTTTATCGGAATACCGGGGTTGCTTAACTGGCTGTTTATCGACGTGATATTCGGTCTTGACAGAATATTATCCCCGTCGATGTACGTGCTCGTGATGAGCCTGTTCAAAGGCGTGGTAAAAGTGCTTGTGCTTATATTTTATCTGTTCCTTACGAGCAGGCTTAAATCCATACGTCGTACTTATATGTATCACGGCGCGGAGCACCGTACGATAAACTGTTACGAGCACGGCTTGCCGCTTACCGTTGAAAACGTTCAGAAATGTTCCACCCGTCACGCGCGTTGCGGAACGACGTTTCTGTTTTATACGGTATTTCTCAGCGTTATAGTCATGGCTGTGGTTACCTGGCTGCTTACGCTTGCGGGTTTGAGTACCGCAAACATTCAGGCGGCAGTGGGCGAGGGCGCAGGACGGTTGCTGTATAACGTAATAATAATGGCAGTCGGACTTTGCTGTATTCCTCTTATTGCGGGTCTGTCTTACGAACTGCTCAAATTCGTCGCGAAAATGCCCGACAACGCGTTTTTCATGATATTCAAAGCGCCCGGGTTTGCATTACAGGCGCTGACTACAAAGAAACCCGACGATAAAATGGCGGAAGCGGCGATCGTCGCTTTCGAGAAAGTGCGCGAAATGGACGCGGATCCGAGTATTCCCGCTATCGATTTTTACGAAATGACCATGCGCGACGCGCGTAAGTTTATTTCGGAAAAGTACGCAGCGGCGGGTATAGACGACGAAAGCGAGATCGACTGGATGCTGTGCTTCGTTCTCGGCATGGGCAGGAACGAGCTTGCGCACGTTGCCAAACTCGACAGAAAACAGGCGGAGCTTCTCAAAACTCTCGTAGCGCGGCGCGCGGAGGGCGAACCTCTCGACTACGTAACGGGTGAAAGCGATTTTTACGGAATTAAAATCAAAGTAAACGAAAACGTACATCTCCCGAGAATGGAGACGGAGACCGTCGCGCTCGAAGCGGTAAAACTGATAAAAGAAAATGGCTGTAAAACGGCGCTCGATCTGATGACGGGAAGCGGCTGTATAGCCGCGTTGCTTGCCCGCGAAACGGACGCCGAAATTACGGCGAGCGATATAAGCGAAGACGCGCTCGAAGTCGCGCGCGGAAACGTAGGCGAGGAAGTGAAACTCGTCCGTTCGGACGTATTCGACGACATCGACGGAAAGTTCGATCTTATAATAAGCAATCCTCCTTATATAAGAAGCGCGGAGATAGACGGATTGCAGAAAGAAGTAACCCGACAGCCCCGCATATCGTTGGACGGCGGAGAAGACGGTCTGAAATTTTATCGTAAGATTGCCGAAGAAGCGCCCGATAAACTTTCGGACGGCGGCTCGCTCGTGCTGGAAATCGGACACGATCAGGCGGCGGACGTATGCAAACTGCTTGAAGGACGTTTTACCGATATAAAAGTAATAAAAGATCTCAGCGGAAGCGACAGAGCGGTCACGGCGGTAAAGAAATGAACAAGGAAAAGCTTGAAAACATAGTTGCGAGATACGAAACGCTGGGGCGCGAGATAGCCGACCCCGAAGTGATCGCGGACAGTAAGCGGTGGAGCAGACTCTGCAAAGAACATACGTCGATTGCTCCGATAGCCGAAAAATACGCTCAGCTTGTGCGTGCCGAGAAAAACGAACGCGAAGCCGAATTACTTCTCGGCGATCCCGATATGAAAAGCTATGCGGAGGAAGAAATACGCGATTGCCGCAAAAAGATCGCGGAATTCGAAGGCGAACTGAAAATACTGCTTTTGCCCAAAGATCCTGACGACGACAAAAACGTCATTATCGAAATACGCGGCGGCGCGGGCGGAGAAGAAGCCGCGCTTTTCGCCGCGGAGCTTATGCGAATGTATAAAATGTACGCGGATTCCGTCGGCTGGAAGTGGGAAGATCTTTACGTAAACGCAACCGAGCTCGGCGGTGTGAAAGAAGCAAGTTTTTTGATGAGCGGCGACGGAATATACGGCAGAATGAAATTCGAGTCGGGCGTACATCGCGTACAGCGCGTACCCGAAACGGAAACACAGGGGCGTATACACACCTCGACGGTTACCGTTGCCGTACTTCCCGAAGCGGAAGAAGTCAATATAGAAATAGCCGATAAAGATCTCCGTATAGATACTTACAGGAGCGGCGGCGCGGGCGGTCAGCACATAAACAAGACCGACTCCGCGGTACGCATAACCCACCTGCCGACGGGAATAGTCGTGTGCTGCGAAGACGAACGCAGTCAGGTAAAGAATAAGGACAAGGCAATGAAAGTTCTGCGCGCCCGCGTCTACGACCACTTTAAGACTATTGCGGACAAGGAGCAGGCGGACAGGCGCAAAAGTCAGGTCGGAACGGGCGACAGAAGCGAACGCATACGCACATACAATTTCCCGCAGGGCAGAGTTACCGATCACAGAATAGGTCTTTCGCTTTATAACATAACGGATTTTATGAACGGCGATATCGGCGGAATGCTCGACGCGCTCAAAATGGCGGAAGTAGCCGAAAAACTCGGCGAGGAAAAAGACTGACGGAGCGGATATGAAAACGGATAATTATGCCGAATATCTGAATATACTTTCTGCGCAGGACGGAAGTTCGAAACTGCTCCTGCACGTTTGTTGCGCGCCTTGCATGAGCGCGGGCATATGCGAGCTTGCGGAGAAGTTTAAAGTAACGGTATATTTTTACAATCCCAACATTCGCCCGCGCGCGGAGTACGTAAAACGTCTGAAAAACGTCCGTAAACTGATCGACGGACTCGGACTTGACATAGACGTTATTGCGGAAGAATATGTTCCCGATGAGTACGAAAGCGCAGTCGGAGAATATTTCGGCGGCGCGGAGCACGGCGAAAAATGCCGACGTTGCACGGCGCTGCGTATAGACCGTACCGCGCGTAAATGCGCAGAACTGGGTTATGATTATTTTACTACCACGCTGACAGCAAGCCCGCTGAAAAATGCCGACGAACTTAACGGTTTTATGCGCGATGCCGCCGCAAAATACGCGGTGAAATATCTTCCGAGCGATTTCAAAAAGAATAACGGAAACTTGAAAATAAAAAAAATCTGCGACGCCTGCGACATATACAGACAGCGTTATTGCGGGTGTACTCCCGCGAGTAAACTTATAGTCGCGGTTACGGGCGGTATAGCAAGCGGAAAAAGCGTGCTTACGGGTATGCTCGGCAAGCTCGGTGCGTATACTATAGATGCCGACAAGATAACGAGAGAACTTCAGCGTGAAGGAGAGCCCGTATGCGAAGAGATAAAGCGTACGTTTCCCGATTGCGTGAGCGGAGGAAAGCTCGACAGAACCGCGCTGAAAAAAGCGGTGTTTTCGGACGAAAGAAAATTAAGCCTGCTCGAAAGCATAGTGCATCCCGCAGTCAAAGCGGAAATGAAGCGCAGAGCATTGGCTTCCGACAGTCCGATAACCGTCATCGAAGTGCCGTTGCTTTTCGAAAGCGGCTGTTCGTCGATCGCCGACGTTATCGTCAACGTCCGCGCTTCCGAAGATATCCGTCGCACCCGCGCGTTTATGCGCGACGGAATGGACGGCGATATGTTCGATCGCGTAAGACGCGCTCAGCTTTCGGACGAAGAGCGTACGCGCCTTTCCGACGTCACCGTGGTCAACGACGGTACCGCCGAATCCCTCGGTCTTGCGGCAAAGGAGCTGTACGACGGGTGGCTGGACAGATTAAAACAAGCATAATGCTATTGACCGTTGTCGCCGCGATAACGGTTTTTTACTTTATATCGGCGTCGTTTTTTCCGCGGTCTTACGAAAAGGAAATAAACAGAGCGGCGTCTGCGACGGGACTTGACGCAGATCTTATCCGCGCCGTTATCTGGACGGAAAGCAAGTTCGACGAAAACGCCGTAAGCGGCGCGGGCGCGAGCGGACTTATGCAGATGACGGACGAAACGCGCGATTTTATTTCCGCGCGCACGGGCGTAACTGCGGACGGAAGCGCCGGGAGCGAGATTTATCTCGGCAGCGCGTATCTGAAATATCTCATCGATAAATGCGGCGACGAAACAGACGCGCTGATGTCTTACAATGCGGGATATTATAACGTAATGCGTTGGAAGAAGGAAGGGAGCGAGCCATATCCCGAAACACGCGATTATGTCGGCAGAGTAGAGTTTGCCCTTAGGGTATACAGATATATTTTCTGAAAGCGCTTTGTCGCCAAATCGATTGACGGCGGCGGGAGTATAAGTTATAATATTTTCATGAACATTTCCCAGATGTACGGCATTATGCTTATGCTCATGAACAACGGGCGCGTCACGCGTGAGGAAGTCGCGGAACGTTTCGAAGTATCCACGCGTACCGCGCAGAGATACATGGACGCGCTCAGCGAAGCGGGCGTACCCGTAGAGTCGGTAAGCGGAAAAAACGGCGGTTACAGCATACCCGCCGATTACAAACTGCCTTGCGTGCTTTTCGGCAAAGAAGATCTCGGCAGAATAAAAGTATGTCTGAGCGCACTTTCGCAATCTTTCAAGGACGATCTGAGCGAAGATCTGCTCGACAAGCTTACGGCGCTTGCCGACGGCGACAGAACGCGTATGCCTTCGGTGGAAAAGCTTGTCGTCGATTTCGATTCATGGAACGGAGGCGACAGCGTTTCGGCAAAAACCGACGCCGTGACGACTGCGATTAACAATAACGTAACGGTGGATATCGAATATACGGACAAGTCGGGCAAGACCACGCGGCGTTTGCTCGACCCTTACAGTATTGCGGTCAAGGAAGGCGTGCGTTACGTTTACGGAATGTGCCATCTCCACAATCAGTACAGACTGTTCAGACTTGCGCGCATAAAACGTATCGAACTGACAGACTCGCATTTCGAGCGCCGCAGCGACGCCGACGTCCGCAGCGCGTTGTCGGTGGAGCTGGGCGGAAAGATAAATCTTACTCTTCGCGTAAGCGACGCGGCGCTCGCGCTCGTGGAAGAATGGTTGGGAAGCGACGCGGTCGAACCCGACGGGGAAGAGTACGTCGCGCGCGCCAAAGTGTTCGGCGGCGACGAGCTTATACGCAAACTTCTGTCGTTCGGTTCGCTCGTGAAAGTTACCTCGCCCGCCGAGGTTGCGGACAGAGTAGTCGCCGAAACGGATAAAATCAAAGCGCTTTACGGGCAGAAATCCCTTGAAGTAAAAGGTTAAATTTTATAATTTGCAAAAAAGTAGGCTAATTCGCTTTGAATTACGTCCGCTTTTATGATAGAATAGAACGGATAACGGAAAATTCCGTATAAAGAGAGGAAATTACTCAATGGACGACAAGGAGCTTAACAACAAAAAAGCGGGTACTGGCGCGTTCGGCAAGGTATATTATCCCTTGCTTGCAATCGTTGCGGTGCTGCTTTTGGTATTCTCTTTTGTGACCTATTATTATGTCGGTGCGTCGAAAAGCACCGATGTCGATCTTACCGTTGCTTCTTCGCGCGCCGAGGAGCTTTCTTTCGAAAGAAACTCCTACACGCTCGGAACGGGAAGCAGTGCGGAGGAAGCCGCGGAACTTATAAGCGGTTGGATTAACGATATCGACGGTATAACGGAAACTACGGCAAGACGTAAAGACGAAACGGTCAGCAAGACGGATAATGCCGAACTTGACATAACCGCCGATTTTGCGACCGTCGACGGTAAACCTGTCGCAACGTTCGTACAGCAGGACTTTGCCATACCCACGATCGATTATGTCATTGACCGTGACACCGTTGCCGATATGACGGGTGAAGATTATGCGGGGCAGGAAGGTCTTATTTACGCAGGCAGACAGGTGAATAACCTTATCGTCGTTATACCCGGAACGGTTACCCGCAATGCGAAAAGCGAAAGCGAATACGGCGACGCGGTTCTGTTCATGACGCATTACGATTCCAACTCTTCGAGCGTAGGCGGCAGCGGCGCGAGCGCGGTTGCGGCTATGCTCGGAACAATCGAAACGGTGCTCGAATCGGAAGCCGAATACGAAAACGACCTTGTATTCCTCATCTCGGACGGCAGATACGAACAGAGCGTCGGCGCATACGCGTTCAAGAATCAGTTCGTAGGTTTCGGTAATATTTACGGCCGTATCGGCGCGGCGTTCAATTTCGATTCGCTGACGGCAGACGGTTCTTTGACGATAGTCGGCACCTCGGACAACGATTCCGGAATAATGGGCGCATATCTCGCGTCGGCGGCTTCCGTAAGAACGGACAGCTCGGCAGACGCGCTGTTGCAGGATAAAATATCCTCCGACTTCGATATTTTCTATGACAAACTCAGCGAAACCTGGCAGATCCCCGCTATAAACTTCATGACTACGGGCGGCAGCGTAGACGCGGGAACGGCTTATGATACTTATGAAAAAGCGTCGTCTTCGGATGTGATCGCTCAGTACGCTTCCGCAATGCAGGCTCTCGCCGAATACTTCGGCAATTGCGACGTGGATACGCTGGGGGCGGCGACTTCCGCTTCGTCTTATACCTATCTCGGACTCAGCGGCGTGGCGAGCGGCGGCGCGGTATATACGATGAGCGCGCTTCTGCTTGTACTTCTTGCCGTTGCAGTAGGTCTTGCCGTTAAATTCAAGGCTTTCGGTATAGTTAACGCGCTTAAAGGAATAGGCGGCGTTGCGCTTACCGCGGCGTTCTCGCTTGCGGCGTTTGCTGCCGCATACTTCCTTCTCGGCTCGCTTGCGGCGGCGTTCGGCGTTGTGACAATGCGTATGCTTACTTCCGCGCATTTTCTCACCCCCGCGCTTGTCGTTCCGGCAATGCTCTTTGCCGCGGCGGTAAGCTGCGGACTTTATCCGCTGATAAAGAAGGGCTTCAGAATCAAGGCTGCAGACTGTGTTCGCGGCGGCGCGTTCCTGTTTATCGTAATTGCGATATTCTTCGGCTTCGCGCTTCCCGCAATGAGCCTTCCTTATCTCATAATCGGTCTTGCGCTCGTATTTACTTCGATACTCAATATTCTGCTTAAAAAACCTTTCAGATCGAAATTCGGTTTCGGCATAGAAAGACTGTTCCTTTATACGATACCCATGATGTTCGCGTTGCCGTTCGCGGTGCAGGCGATAATGATGGTAGGAAATCTTATAGCTACTTTCTCCGTCATTTTCCTTATGCTCAACGTGACGTTGCTGCTGTCGTCGATTACTCCTTATTTCGATTACCTGCAGCCCGCACTTACCGACGCATTCGAGAAACTGCCCAAGCATACCGTCCCCGTGATCGAAACGGTTGTCGAAGATGTCGAAGACATTTCCAAAAAAGGTAAGTTCGAAACCGTTACCGAAACGAAAGTCGTAAAACACAAAGTCGCATGGCGTTATCATAACTGGTTCGGCGTGCTCGTGCTTTGCCTCGTAACGCTTGTCGCTTCTCTCGTTTCGACGTCGATAGGGGCTTATGCGAACACGAACCTGACGCTTAACCGCACGATGGATTACGACTATTCAGACAGTGTGATTTACGAAAGCATTTACGACGACAGCGTAGTATGCTATATCGATACGAGTTCGGGAACTGCAAGCACCTATTACTGGCTTATCAAGGACGAAGCCGTTTACAGAAATCTCAAGTATTGCGACGGCTACGATTATTGGGAATGGACGTGGGACGACAATCTCGGCGCTTACAAAATGGCGGTAACTCCGTCGGCTATGCCTTCGTACTCTCCCGATCTCTGGGCTGAGGCAGAAGACGCCGCTTCGGGTACGAAACAGTATAACGTTACTCCTTCCGACGAATCGGTTACGCAGGTCGTAATGACCATACGCGGCGTAAAGACGGGCGATGTCATTCAGGTGTCCAAAGACGGCGCGGTCGACTATTCGCTTAAATTCACCGCGGCTGCGGATACCGCGGAAGTGGTTCTGCCTTACGGCTACGGCAACTGCACGGTGACCGTAACTACGGCAAGCTCGCTTACCGTCAGCGCTTACGAGTACGGTACGTCCGATAACCTCATAAGCAACGAGGCACAGGACAGATACTATACGATGAAAGAATTCATGAAGACTACTTACGGCTACGATCTCGGTTTCGGATTTATCCGTAAAGACTGACAAAGCGCATTGAAAAAATCAAAAGAAGCGCAAGGGGCTGTTGCATTCAATGATGCAACAGCCCCTTGCATTATAGCTGAAAGTATCGCTTTTATTACAATATATTATAAAATATAATGCTGCTATACGAATTAAAGTCACTATAAGGCTATATGGCAGCAATGCGGTTGGATTTTTGAGGAAAAACGCGTGTTTTCGGAGCGTGCGAAGCGATAGCGGTCGCCATAAGGTGACCCTATGGCGACCCGAAAACACGCGTTTTAACCGAAAAGACAACCGATGTTGCGTCTGAATGGCAGCGTTAAGCCAGCAAAGGAGCAAAATTTTATAAAAAATTTTGCTCCTTTGCGGTAAAGCTTAACGCAACAGCTTATTTATAGTAGACAAAAAAGCGCATATTTGCTATAATCAAACTGTAGGGGGAAACCTCGGAACTGTCCGTAGCGGCAAATAAATGTATACGGAGACGACAGATGGTAAATATCAGAAAACCCAAGAACGCATTAAAATTCAACAAACCCGCTTCATGGTGGGGTTCGACTTGGCGTGAAGCCGTACCGACGGGCAACGGAACGATAGGCGCGGCTGTATACGGCGGCGCGGGCGACGACGTAATTATGCTCAATCACCGCGATCTCTGGTGGCAGGGGCATGTCGGAGTTTTACAGGACGTGGCGGATAAGCTGGCTTCCGTCCGCAAAAAAATGGACGAAAACGATCCCGTCGCTGCGCAGGGGATACTGTCGGGTGCGCTTATAACCAAAAATTACCGTCCTCAGATGAGTTATCCTCTTCCGCTTTGCGATTTCAGAGTGAGCGTGCCTTTCGACCGCGCGGTCAGGGACTATCAGCGCGTGCTCAATATGGAAAACGGCGAAGTATCCGTCGTTTATCGCGACGGTACGACCAAATACGAGCGTTCGGTGTTCGTTTCGCGTGAAAACGATACGGTTTGTTATGAAATAACCAAGTCGGGCGGCAAGTCGATAGAAGCTACGTTTTCGCTCGCGCTCCACGATAAATTCAATGTGCGCACTCCCGTTTCCGTAAGTAAACTTCCGGAAGGCGTGAACGTAAGATATGAAAATTACTTTATGTATTTTTCCGCTCGTTCCGATAACGGAACCGAGTTCGGATGCGTAGCGCGAATAAATCATTTCGGCGGATCGCAGTCGGTCGATCCTCAGAAGGGCATAACCATAAAAGGCGCGGAAAAAATACTCGTGCTTATTCGTCCGTTTATCGAGAGTCAGCGAGAAAAGGAATGGAAAAACCTTAAAACCGCGCTTACTTCCGTAAAACTTACTTACGATAAACTGCTTAAAGAACATACGAAACTGCATTCGCGGCTTTTCGGCTCGGCAGAGCTCGATTTCGACGCGGACGGAAGGGATACGGCTGTAGAAGATCTTATCGACGAAACGTTCGTCAGCGGAGAAATGCCCGCCGCCCTTGCCGAAAAGCTGTGGGCATACGGACGTTTTCTGCTGATTTGCGGAGCTTCGCCGAATACTCTTCCTTGCGCTCCGTGCGGACTTTGGTGCGGCGATTATAAAGCGGTCGATTCGCATATCGACGCCGCCGGCGGTCTGCAATCCATGTACGAACAGATATTCGCAGGTAACCTCTGCGAATATGTGGACAATATTTACAACTATTATTCGTCGGTTACGGACGATTTGAAAAAGAACGCCAGCCGTCTTTACGGTTGCCGCGGCATCATGATTCCGTCCGTAATGGCGCACGGTACGGGCGCGCTCGGTTCCGTAGATCCGAAGGTAATACATTTCACTGCGGCTGCGGGTTGGATCGCACGGTTCTTCTATGATTATTACGCTTTTACTGGCGACGAAAAATTTCTCAAATCCAAAGCCATGCCTTTCATGAAAGACGTTGCGACTTTCTATGAGGAATTTCTCAAGCTCAAAGACGGCAAATACGAAACCTGTCCGTCATACAGTCCGGATACAACGCCCAGCAATTACGTAATAGGCGACGAAGAACTGAAAATAGCGCGTAACGCGACTGTGGATTTTGCGGTTATACGCGAATTGCTTACCGATCTTATCAAAGGCAGCGCCGTGACGGGACTTTACAAAGACGACGTCCAGAAATGGCAGCACATGCTGACTTGTATTCCCGCTTATGCGTTTAATGCCGACGGTACGGTAAAAGAGTATATCGACGGCGAATTTACGGATAACGACCTTTCTCCCTCTACTCTCGAATATTATCCCGTATGTCCGGGCAGGGAAATCGGTGCTGATTCACCCGAACTTCTCAGGTCTTTCCTTATCACCGCAAAGAAAAAATACGATACGGCGAAGAAGAAGTTTACGAGCGAGTATCTGGCGCGTTATGCCAATATATTCGCGCGTACGGGCGACGGAGACGAAGCTTACGGCGTTATAACGCAGATGGTAAGGGGAATGAGCATGCAGAACCTTGTATTCGCGGCAAGCGATTGGCGCGGTATGGGCGTGGGCGCGGGCGACGTGTGGGCGGCTTATTCTCTCGAAGCGAATATGGGCGTTACAAATGCTTTGCAGGAAATGGTTCTTCAATCGCGCGACGATGAAATATATCTTCTTCCCGCGCTTCCGCAGGCGGCGGCGAGCGGCAGTGCTGAGAGTTTCCTTACGAAAGCCGGTGTGGAAGTGTCGCTCGAATGGAACGGCAGAAAACGCGTTGCGTCCGTTAAACTCAAAGCAAAGAAAGCGCGCACGGTCAACGTAAGACTTCCTTACGGAGCTTCGTATAAGGTGAGCAAGAACGGTGAAAAATTCGATACGGAGAAAGCGCTTATAAGCGATCTCAAGCTTGCCGCAAACAAAACGCTGTCTTTCGATTTCAGATATTAAACGGAGTTTTAAAATGAAAATATTTATTGTCGGTATAAACGGAAAAATGGGCAGAGCAATCTGCGAACTTGCGGAAAGCGAGGGAATAACCGTTTCGGGCGGTATAGATATTGCGCCAAACGCTAAATATCCCGTGTTTGCCAAGGCAGCAGAAGTCAACGT
>CASFAN010000140.1 GCA_949292715.1 uncultured Eubacteriales bacterium | reverse complement strand
CCTCGTCATCATCGTCGTCATGATGATGGTGATGCTCGTCGTCGGCGTCGTGTTCGTTGTCGGGATCGTCGAACTCCTGCATCCAGCCCGCGGAATTGACCGCTTTTTCAAAATCGAACAAACCTGTGTCGAGTATGCTCTTTACGTCGATACGGCAATAATTCGTGTCGATTATCGTCGCATTCGGTTGAAGTTTGCGGATTATTGCTTTTATGGCGGCGAGCTGATCCGCAGTAACGTCGCTTGCCTTGTTAAGCAGAACGATGTCGCAGAACTCGAGCTGCTGAATCACGAGGTTTTCGATATCCTCTTCACCGCGTTTTGCTTTTTCCAGCGTTGCGCCGCAACCGAATTCGTCGGCAAGACGGAGCGCGTCGGTAACCGATACGACGGCGTCGAGCTTGCAGAACTTAGGCATACCGCGCCGCTCGAACTGCTGTTCGAGATAAGTTATCGTCTGCGCGATAGGCACAGGTTCGCAAATTCCCGACGCTTCGATGAGAATATGATCGAACTTACGCGTTTTTATAAGCGCGGCAAGCTGTTCGATCAGGTCTTTTTTAAGCGTGCAGCAAATACATCCGTTCTGAAGCGCGACGAGGTTGTCGTCTTTTTCCGCGACTACTCCGCCCTTCTGAATGAGATCGGCGTCGATATTGACTTCGCCGATATCGTTTACGATAACCGCCATTTTATATCCGCCCGCGTTTTTCAGCAGGTAGTTGATAAGAGTGGTCTTACCGCTTCCGAGATAACCGGTAATGAGTGTGATAGGTACTGTTTTCATAATAACTCCATATTAGTCCTTTATTTTCCGTTTGTCAAGAACCGAAAAGAATTTTTCGCGATTTACCGTTCTTTCGCCGAGCGTCCGCGCCGCCGTCAGAAATCCGCTTCTTTGAGTATTTCGAGCAGCTGATTTTTATCCTTGCATATCATAGCGGCGTTGCGTATACGCTTTATGTCGGGTACGCCTTTGAGGTAGAACGGAATAAAACTACGCAGCGACGTGAAAATATACCGCTCGCCGAAATACTCCTCTCCGTATGAAAGATGACGGAGAATAAGCTCGTAGCGCGTAAGTTTTCTTTCCCCCGCAAATATCTGCGGATTGGCAACCGCTCCGCGCCCCAAAGCCACGCCGTACACGCCGTCCATGCGTTCGGCAATATTGGTTTCGTCCACGTCCCCGTTGCCGAGCACGGGAATACTCACCGCCGCCGCTACCTTGCGTATCTCGTCCCAGTCCGCCTCGCCAGAATACAGCTGTTCGCGCGTTCGTCCGTGTACGGTGATAAGATCCGCGCCCGCGTCCTCCATTGCCTTGGCAAAATCCACCGCGCCGGATTTGTCCGTCACGCCCAGCCGCATTTTTACGGTTACGGGCTTTCCGCTCGTCTTTAACGCCCTGACTATCGCCGCGGCTCTCGGCGGATCGAGCAGGAGCGCGCTCCCCTCGCCGTGTCCGAACACTTTACGGACGGGGCAACCCATATTAACGTCGAGTATATCGAAATGCGCCACTTCGTGATGTTCCGTCGCGCGTCTGAAAAGCTCGGGATCGCTGCCGAAAAGCTGAACGCATTTAACACGCTCGGCATCAGTCGTGCGCATAAGCGCGTTGGTCTTTGTGCTTTTATAGTTAAGCCCCGCAACGCTTACCATTTCGGTCACGGTCAGATCCGCGCCGAACTCCGCGCACAAGCGCCTGAACGCTACGTCGCTGTACCCCGCAAGCGGCGCAAGCGTTTTGCAGCCTTTTTTAAGTAATTTCTTTATGTCCATATAAGCGTATTTTATTCTTCGTATCCGCTGATTGCCGTCACCTTGCCGTCAAGGTACGCGCGGGCGAGCGCGTTGACTTCGCGCACGAGTTCGGGTTCGAGATCCGCTCCGCTTTTGAGCGCGCCGCATACGGCAAACAACAGTTCGCGCACGCTTATTCCGGCGCAATCGTTGACAAGTCCGTTCTTAACGAGTTTTTTAACCGTTTTCTGAGCTTTGATAAGCGCGGGGAACGCGTCGGGTATGCGCGCCAGCTGTACGGACAGGTCTTCCGCGTGCTTTTCCTTCGCTTTTGCCGCCTCCCAGTGTTTCAGCGCGTCGTCGGCGTTCACCGCTTTATCGCTCCCGAAAATATGCGTATGACGGCTGACGAGCTTGCGCACGAGCGCGTCGATCACGTCCAGCCGCGTAAACTCGCCCGAACGCTCGGCAATGTTCGAATGGAACACCGCCTGCAAAAGCAGATCGCCCGTTTCCTCTTTGAGGTTCTCCGTATCGCCCGCGTCTATCGCCTCGCTGAGTTCGTACGCTTCCTCGATAGCGTTTACGCGTATGCTTTCGTGCGTCTGCGCTCTGTCCCACGGACAGCCGTTTTCAGCCGTAAGCCTGTCCATAACGTTGACAAGATCGCCGTCGGAATATCTTTCCTTGAACAGACTGTCGTTACCCTCGATATATATTTCGCCGTCTTTTATGTCGAACCCGCGTTCGCCGTAAAGCTGAACAAGCCTCGCTTTCGTACGCTCCGCGTCCGTAATCTCCACAACACGAACGTCGAAACGCGTATCTATTACCGCTCTTTCGAGATCGGCGGCAGTGACCGTCATTACGCTTTTCATGCCCGCACCGCCGTATATCCCGCTTTTTCTACCGCCGCGATTATCTGCTCGTCGGACGCGTCGCCCTCCACCGTCGCAATACCCGTATCGAGATCCACGTCCGCTTTGAGTCCGAGCGCTTCAAGCGCGGATTTTACTCTGCCTACGCAGTGCATGCACATCATTCCGTCTATTTTGAAATTTCTCATAGTTATGTTCTCCTCGTTGCTTTCCGTTTGATTATCCGCTTTTTCGCCGCATTTGTCAAGCGTACAGACAGACGCTTCCGCCGTAGGCTCGCGCTTTTCCGTATGCTTTTTCAGCCCCGCGTTAAGGCGAAGCGAATTAAGAACTACGCACACACTGGATATACTCATCGCCGCCGAACCTATCATGGGCGTTATCGTAAGTCCGAGCGCGGCGAACGCTCCGCCCGCTATCGGCATGCAGATTACGTTATAGATAAATGCCCAGAACAGATTTTCCTTTATTATGCGCTTGCTCCTACGCGAAAGTTTTATGCCGAAAGCGACTTTTTCGGGATTGTTTCCCGTCAGCACGAAATCCGCGCTGTTCGCCGCAATATCCGTGCCGCCGCCCATTGCAAAAGACGCGTCGCTTGCCGCAAGAGCGGGCGCGTCGTTGATTCCGTCGCCAACGAACGCGACGTATTCTCCGCGCGCTTTCAGTCCGAGAATATACTCGTACTTCTGATTAGGCGTGAGAGAATGAGCGACTTCGTCGATACCGAGTCTGCGCGCGACGCTCTTTGCCGCGCTCTCGCCGTCACCCGTCAGCATTACCGTTTTTATACCGAGCTTTTTCAGCTCGCCCGCCGCGCGTGCCGCGCTTTCGCGCACTCCGTCGGCAATGCCTATCACAAGCACGGCTTTGCCGCCCGTTATCGCGAATATCGCGCTTCCGCCGTCTGCGGAAATTTCCGATATTTCTTCCGCAAACGCTTCCGTAGATACTCCGCGCTCTTTTGCCGCGCTCTCGTTGCAGATCACATATTCTTTCCCATCAGCAGTGCCCGATATGCCGCCGTAAAACTGCGTAAAGTTTTCGCCATGCATTGATTCCGCGCCTGCGCTTTCGGCGTATTCGGCGATTGCCGCACTTATCGGGTGCGAGCTCAGCCGCTCAACCGCCGCCACAGCCGCAAGATGTTTTACGTCGCCGGCAACTTTTATAACGCGCGGTCTGCCCTCCGTAAGCGTACCCGTTTTGTCGAACGCCACGACGGTAACGCGCCCCGCGTTCTCGAGCGCCGCCGCGCTCCGCACGAGTATGCCTTCTCTCGCCGCCCGACCTACGCCGACGGTAACCGCGACGGGGGTTGCGAGTCCGAGCGCGCACGGGCAGGATATTACAAGCACGTCGGCGGCGAAAATCACCGCGCGCGAGGCGTCGGGCAAACCGTCTTTAACGCCTGTTACGATCATCCAGACCGCGAACACGAGAAGGGCAACGCCTATCACCATGGGTACGAATACACCGCTTATCCTGTCGGCAAGCCTGCCCGCGGGCGCTTTTTCCGCCGACGCGCTTTCCACAGCCGCTATTATCTGCGACAGCGCGGTGTCCTCGCCGATCTTTTCCGCCCGCACTTTCATATATCCGCTTTCGAGCATGCACGCGCCCGTCACTTTGTCGCCCTCCCGCACGTCGCGGGGTATACTCTCGCCCGTTATCGCCGCCTCGCCTACCGCGCCGCCGCCTTCGATCACCTCTCCGTCCGTCGGTATGCTCTCGCCCGCTTTCACGACAAATATATCGCCGACTTCGAGCGCGGATACGGGTATCAGTTCCTCTTTGCCGTCACGAAGCACGCGCGCTTTGTCGGGGCGCATGGAAATAAGCCCGTCTATCGCGCCAGTAGTGCGCTTTTTGGAAAGAGCTTCGAGGAATTTGCCCACCGTTACGAGAGTAAGCACCATTGCCGCCGAATCGAAAAACAGAAAATGCCTTGCGCTTTCAATCACAGCCCCTTCGTCGGACGAACCTGAACCGCTTATAAGCACGGCTATCCCCGCGCAACTCACTCCGAACGAGGCTATACTGCCGAGCGATACCAGCGTATCCATGTTGAACGAACGGTGGCGCGCCGCTCTTACCGCGCTTATATAAAACCTACGGTTTATAAACGCAACGACGAGAGTCAATGCCGCCTGCACGAACGCGCCGACGATCGCTCCCGTCAGACCCTGCGGCTGAGGCAGACCTATCATGTGCCCCATCGCAAGATACATTATCGGCAAAAGAAATATAACCGAAAGAATTAGCCTGTTGAAAAGCCGTGCCGCTTCTTTTGCATGCGTTTCGCTCGCCTTGTGCCGCTCCGCACGCTCTGCCGCTCCGTAGCCTATATCTGTTACCGCGCGTATGATTTCTTCGCTGTCGCCGCCCTCAACGGTCAGCGTCGCGGCAAGCAAATTCACGGAAGCGTACTTCACCCCGCTCACCGCCTTTGCCGCACGCTCAACCGCTCCGCTGCACGCCGCACAGCTCATTCCCGTTATGTCGAATATTTTTTTCATATATTTATTATCCGTTCTCACGCTTTGCCGCAATAAAATACTTAACTGCGGTTAATAACTTGATATAAACATTTATACCACCGACAGGCGATTTTGTCAAGTCTTTTTCGGGTGCAAACCACGCTAACGCTATGCGTTAGCTCGCCCGTCTGATAAATGCGGGCAACAATGTTCGCATTCAAAAGATATGCTCTGCATTGTTTCCCGCACCTTATTTAAAAAATTTTGTAAGTTTTCAGGAAAAGTTCGAAAAACCCCTTTTGTCTGAAAAGGGGTTTTTCAAAAAACTTATTTAAAATCGACGCAAAAATTGTTTAGCGGCGCAACGGTTATTATTCTCCCGTTGCCATTCCGACAAGCGTGCCGAGCACTCCCGGGAAGAACATAAGTATGATGCAACCTGCTACGATAATAAGATATATCAACATAAGCAGAAAATTACGAGTCGCAAATTCCAGACCGGAAAGCGCGAGAGTAAGAAGCGTTGCCCAGTATTTTATATACTCGAGTATACCGGTAGCGTCACCGAGGAAATGATAGCCGAGCATTGAGTCTGCGGAAAGCGCGGAATTAAGCAGGCAAAGAAGCCACAGCGCAACCGTAAAAAACGCAAGCACCTGTCCGACGATGTTTGCCACCTTCATTAAAGCATTGTCTTTTTTCATTTTTAACCTCCTTGTTTATGTCAGCATTGTACCACCATATACCTTTTCCGTCAATACCTTCTCGATAATTTTATGTAAATTTAATAAACTTCTAACCTCTCTGCTTTTACCGCGCCTTACGATATATAGCGATAGTTATAAAAATAAATAAATCGTAAGTTTTCGGAAAAAGTCAGGGGAACCCGCTTTTTTTCAAAAAGGGGTTCCCCGAGAAAATTGTTTATAAAGTTTTTATCACTCCGCCGAACCTTCCTCTTCTTCCTCGTAAGGTGCGGCTTTGGCGACGCAAACGACCTTGCCCTCGCCTTTTATCTTCATCATGCGCACTCCGCGGGTATCGCGGGAAATCTTGCTTATCTCTTTGGCGCGCATACGAATGATCGTGCCGTTGTCTGCGATAAGCATTATGTCCTCGTCGGGATTTACGAGCTTGAGGTTCACGAGTTTGCCCGTCTGTTCGTTGAACACGCCCGCTTTCACGCCCTTGCCCGCACGCGTCTGCAAACGGTATTCTTCGATGTCGGTACGCTTACCGTAGCCGAACTCGGAAACCGTAAGCACTTCGCAACCCGAATATACGACGGTCATATCGACGATCACTTCGCCTTCGTCCAGCTTCATTGCGCGTACGCCCATCGTATCTCTGCCCATAGCGCGGACGTCGTCTTCGCTGAAACGTATGCACTTACCCGCGCTGGAAGCAATAAGTATTTCGTCGCGGCCTCCGGTAAGCTGAACGCTTATCAGTTCGTCGCCTTCGTTGAGCGCGATCGCTATCTTACCGCCCTTGCGGATATTCTCGAACTGATCCATTGCGGTCTTTTTGATAAGACCTCCGCGGGTTGCCATCATGAGATTGCCCTTGTTGCGGCTGTCTTCTTTGACCGGTATTACCGCGGTAACGACTTCGCCCTCGCTCAGCTGCAACAGATTGACTATCGCTCTGCCGCGCGCGGTACGTGCCGCCTCAGGCACTTCATACGCCTTTATGCTGTATACCTTGCCCTTATTGGTAAAGAACAACAGATCGTCGTGCGTACAAGTGGTAAGCATCGTTTCGACGAAGTCCTCTTCCTTGGGCTTGTGCGCGGTAATGCCTTTGCCGCCGCGGTGCTGTATTTTATATTCGGATACGGGCAGACGTTTAACGTATCCGAAGTGAGTCATCGATATAACGACGTCTTCGCGGTCAATGAGATCGCCGATGTCTATCTCGTCATAATCCACGCAAAGCTCCGTACGGCGCGGAGTATTGTATTTTTCCTTGATTTCGAGCAATTCCTGTTTAATGATATCGAGCACTTTGGAAGGAGTGGCAAGAATGCTTTTAAGTTCCGCAATCTTGTGTTCAAGCTCGATAAGCTCGTTTTTAAGCTGATCGACTTCAAGCGACGTAAGTCTTGCCAGACGCATATCGAGGATCGCGTTGGTCTGCTTATCGGAAAGATAGAACTCGCTCATCAGCTTTTCGCTTGCTTCGTAACGATCGCGGCTCTGCTTGATTATTGCAATAACGCGGTCGATGTTAGCCTGAGCTTTTACCAGACCTTCGAGTATATGCTCTCTCTCTTCCGCTTTTTCAAGATCGAACTTGGTTCTGCGCGTTATTACCTCTTTCTGATGTTCGAGATAATAATACAGCATTTCACGCAAGTTCAGAACCTTAGGCTCGCCGTTTACGAGCGCAAGGAATATTATGCCCGCGCTGACCTGAAGATTGGTATGCTTGAAAAGCATGTTCAGCACGACTTGCGCCTGCGCGTCACGCTTGATATCTATTACGATACGCATACCTTCCCTGTCCGATTCTTCCTTTACGTCGGCTATGCCTTCGATACGCTTGTCTTTTACGAGGTCGGCAATCGACTTGATAAGAAGCGCTTTGTTTACCTGGTAAGGCAGCTCGGTCACGATTATGCGCTGACGCGTACCGCCTGCGGTGTTATGCTCCTCTATTTCGGTCTTTGCGCGCATAAGCACGCCGCCGCGTCCCGTTCTGTATGCGCAGCGCACGTTTGCTCTGCCCATTATCAGACCGCCCGTAGGGAAATCGGGCGCGGGAATGTATTTCATAAGTTCGTCCGGCGTTATTTCGGGATTATCGATAAGCGCGCAAACGCCGTCGATAACTTCGCCGAGATTGTGCGGGGGTATGTTGGTAGCCATACCGACGGCTATACCGTCCGAACCGTTGACAAGCAGGTTCGGGAAACGCGCGGGCAGAACGCTCGGTTCTTCCAACGTTTCGTCGAAGTTGCTTTGCCAGTCTACGGTTTCTTTGTCGATGTCGCGCAGCATTTCCGCGCTTATTTTGGACAAACGCGCCTCGGTATAACGCATTGCCGCGGGAGGGTCGCCGTCCACGCTTCCGAAGTTACCCTGACCGTCTACGAGCGGTTCTCTTATAGAGAAGTCCTGAGCCAGACGGACGAGCGCGGCGTACACCGAGCTGTCGCCGTGAGGGTGATATTTACCGAGCACGTCGCCGACGATACGCGCGCATTTGCGGTACGGCTTATCGGCGGAAAGTCCGAGTTCGTTCATCGAATACAATATTCTGCGGTGAACGGGTTTGAAGCCGTCGCGGACGTCGGGTATCGCGCGGGAAACGTTGACCGCCATAGCGTAAGCGATGAAAGACTGCTTCATCTCGTCGTTTACGTTGACTTTTATATATTTGGTATTATCGGGCACTCTTGCCGTGTTATCGTCGTGAGCCATGATTTCTCCTTATCATACGTCGAGATCTTTGGTCTCGATAAGTTTGGCGTTCTCCTCGATAAACTGCCGTCTGAGTTCGGGCTGATCGCCCATCAGCGTGGAGAATATCTCGTCCGCCTCGAATGCGTCTTCCATGGTCATCTGAATGAGCGTACGGTGTTCGGGGCTCATCGTCGTTTCCCAGAGCTGTTCCTTGCTCATTTCGCCGAGACCCTTGTAGCGCTGTACCTCGCAGCCTTTTCTGCCCATACTGTCAAGCTTCGCCGCAAGTTCCTTATCCGAGTACGCGTATTCTATGCGCTTGCCTTTACTTATCTTGTAAAGCGGAGGCATCGCGCTGTAAACGTGACCTTTTTCTATAAGCGGACGCATGAAATTGAAGAAGAACGTCAAAAGCAGTATGCGTATATGCGAACCGTCGACATCGGCATCGGTCATACATATTATCTTGTCGTAACGCAGTTTGCTCTCGTCGAACTCGTCGCCTATGCCGCAGCCGAACGCCGTTATCATCGCTTTTATCTCGGCGTTTTCAAGCACTTTGTTAAGCCGCGCTTTCTGAACGTTAAGTATCTTGCCGCGCAGAGGAAGTATCGCCTGAAAACGTCTGTCTCTGCCCTGTTTTGCAGTACCGCCTGCGCTGTCGCCCTCGACGATATATATTTCCGTATTGCGGGGATCTTTATCCGAACAGTCGGCAAGCTTGCCGGGAAGCGTGCTGCTTTCGAGTACGCCTTTGCGGCGGGTAAGCTCACGAGCGTTACGGGCGGCGTCTCTCGCTCTCTGCGCCGTTATCGTTTTAAGCACAAGCTCTTTCGCCGGTCCGGGATTTTCTTCGAGATAAGTTCCGAAACCGTCGATAAGCACTTTTGAAACGATGGTACGCATTTCGCTGTTGCCGAGTTTTGTTTTTGTCTGACCTTCGAACTGGGGGTTTTTCAGTTTTACGGAAATTATAGCCGTAAGACCTTCGCGAACGTCCTCGCCCGAAAGTTTGTCTTCGTCTTTAAGCAGATTGTTGCGATGCGCATAATCGTTAATAACCTTGGTAAGCGCGTTTCTGAAACCTTCGAGATGAGTGCCGCCTTCTTCCGTGTTTATATTGTTCGCATATGCGTAAATGTTTTCGCTGTAACCGTCGTTATACTGCATCGCGATTTCCACTTCGCTGTCCGAAAGCACTTTTTCGATATACAGCGATTCGGGGAAAATCGTTTCTTTCGTACGATTGAGGTAGTCTACGAAATCGAGTATTCCGTTGTCGAATTTAAACGTTTCGTTTTTCTCTCTTCCGTCGCGATTGTCGATAAGATTAACGGTAAATCCCTTATTAAGGTACGCCACTTCGCGCAGACGGGAACGGATCGTATCGTAATTGAACTCAACCGTTTCGAAAATATCCGCGTCGGGCATGAAAGAAACTCTCGTACCCTTTTTGTCCGTCTTTCCGACGACCTGCAGATCGCGCATCGGTACGCCGCGGTTGAAACGCTGACGATATATTTTGCCGTCGCGGTAAACTTCGACGTCCAGCCATTCTGAAAGCGCGTTGACTACCGTAACGCCCACGCCGTGCAAACCGCCGGAAACGTTATATCCCCCGCCGCCGAATTTTCCGCCCGCGTGAAGATGAGTCATGACGACTTCCACGGCGGAAACTTCCACCTGTTTGCCGTTCTTGACAATCTTTTTCATATCCACGGGTATGCCGCGTCCGTTATCGGTAACGGAAACGCTGCCGTCGCGCGCTATCTCGACGGTACAGGTATCGCAATATCCGGCGAGTGCTTCGTCAACGGCGTTGTCCACGACTTCGACGATAAGGTGATGCAGACCTCTCTCGTCGGTCGAGCCGATATACATTCCGGGGCGTTTCCTGACAGGGTCGAGCCCTTCGAGCACCTGAATGTTATCGGCGGTATAACTGCCTTTTACCTTTTCTTCCATGAGCGTTCTCCTTTATACCGATAATTATATCACTTTCCGCCCGAAAAATAAAGCGTTTTGCGATAATTTCTCATGTCATAGGGCAAATTTTTTCAGGCATACGCATTCTGACGGCTTAAAACCCGTCTTAAAGCCGTTTTATATGCGTTTGCGTATATCCCCATATTCTCACACAATAGCGGCGCAAAACGCCTATATATTATTTTCGGTCACAGCCGCATGCCGACGAAAAGTACAATTCCGCAAAAAAATTCGCCCCGCGAAGACAGTAACTTCGCGAGGCGCCGGATATATCCGAAACTTCATTTTTCGTTCGCTTTACAACTCCATTCCGTCACTTCCAGAACGAGCACCGTAACCGATTTTAAGTACTTTTCGGAAAACGTCGCGGACATATTTTTCGCATAATGCGCCATAAGCGCTTTAAGCCCGATAAGCTTTTTCTCATCGGTGTCCGCTACGGTAATTTTCCCCTTGCCCATAACGCTCGCATATCTGAACGTGTAATCGCATGCTCGGGGACCTCCGACAAGTTCATGCGAACAGTCTGCCTCAAAAGATACTTTGTCGCATTTTTTAAGCAAATCGAGTTTTTTGCCTTCCGACGCGCAATGAAAATACAGCGTTAGAGCGTTTTCTTTCGCTGCGTATCCGAAATTCATCGGAACTATATACGCGTAGCCGTCGTCGTAAAATCCCACTCTGCAACAGTCGCACTTTTCGAGAACGCCGAGCATTTTGCCGAAATCTTTGACTTCTCTTTCTTTTAATCTCATAACGTTTACCTATTTTTCGGTTTTGTTTTTTGCGCCGAAATGTATGCGCGAGACGAATTTGCGTATTCCGGTAGCGAAAACGCCTACGGCGAGAATACCGCAAGCTATACCGAGCGCGCCCTGAAACGCCGTAATAAGGTTTTCAGCCATAAGACCGTATTCGCCCGACACCATATAACTCATAAAAAGATACATATTGGTACCGGGTAACATGGGAAGCAGCGCGCTTGTAAGAAATACTACCGCAGGAGCTTTGAGTTTAGTTGCGAGTATCTCGCTTATAAGCGTTACCGCAAAAGACGCCGCAAGCGTGCGAAAGAATACCTGATTAACTCCGCCGACATATTCCATGAGACAAATGATCAGCATTGTAACGAAAACGTTGGCGAGAGCAAAGGGTATGCGTTTATACTCTATATGAAAAAACAGAGAAAACCCGAGCGCGCCCATAACGCTTGCGGCAACGCGCACCACGGGGAAAGCGTTCCCTCCTACGCCCTGCGTAACCGTCGCATTCATAGCGTCGCCCACAAGCGGCTCGAATACGAGAAGCGCAAGAGCGATCCCGAGCGCAAGCCCGAATGCGACGAGCACGCTTTGAAGAAAACGCGTCGCGCCGCTTTCCACGTTGCCGCTGAGCATGTCCCGCATCGCGGCAAGTATCGTCAGTCCGGGTACGAGCACGAGAATTTCGCCGATAATCATCGTAGGCAGATTATCGCCCGCTCCTACGGCGTAGAACAGTATGCAGACGGTGCTTGCAAGAAATGCGGTAAGGGCGGTAGTAACGAATTTGCCCACTACCCGCGAAAAGTAATAATTCAGCGAGATTACCAGCGCGGCGGCAACCGCGGCTATAAACCCGTCCAGCAGACTGCCCATCGAAGCTACGGTCATGCCCGCGCTTCCGAGCGCAACGCCCGCTATCTCCTGCCAGAGCGGAGCCGTTTTCTGTGCGATTACTTCTTTCAGTCGGCGTTCTGCTTCGTCGGGCGGCGGAGCGGTTTCGCAAAATTCGCGGGAAAGCGCGTTTATACGTTCGAGCGCGCGCAGATCTACCGAGTCTTTGCGGACTCTTACGGAACGCGTAGTCCGATTACCGTTCTCGAATTCGGCGGTAAGTATTATAACCGTACCCGTCGCGTAAGTATCGGTAGCCACCGCTCCGTAAGCGCGGCACAATTTTTCCGCCGCATACTCGGCGCGTTGAAGCTCTCCGCCCGTCTCGATAAGCGCGCGCCCGACTTCGAGCGCAAGCTCGATCACGTCCTCATGTTCGTCCTCGCGTTTTTCATCCGATTCAAGCGCTTCTATGCGGATAAGTTCTTTGCTTTTCCCGTTTTTCAAACCGTTTTCTCCGTTGTGTTTTATTTACGCTTCCGCCGCGCGGTCGCTTTCGTCGGTATGCGCCGAACGGATTTTATACTTATGCCGCCATACCGCCGCTTATCTATACTATGAGCAAACGTACGCCGTTTTATAAAAAGTATGCGCGGTTGCCTCACGCGGCATGAAAAACAATCACTTCCCCACGCAGAATCTCGAAAAAATATCGTCAAGCACGTCGTCCGTAGCGTTTGCGCCCGTTATTTTCCCGAGCTGTGCGAGCGCCGTTCCCAGTTCGCCGAGCGCAAGGTCGGGCGTACCGCCGCCGACAAGACAGTTTATACCCGCATTCAGCGCGTCTGCCGCCGCAAGCGCGAGCGCGTAATGCCGCGCGTTAGTCAGGACTACGCCGTCCGCGCTCAGTTCGCCGCCCGTCGCCGCCGCATACACGGCTTCTTTCAACTCCTCCACGCCTTCGCCCGTCAGCGCAGAGATCCCGATCGCGCCTTCCGGCACGCGCGCATTGCTTTTCAAATCGGTTTTATTATAAATATCTATCAGTTTACCCGACGTTTCGACGGGAAGGAATACCGGCGACGAAATATCCGTCACGCGCAGAACGATATGCGCGCTGCGGGCAGCCTGAGTACTGCGCTCCACGCCGGCTCGTTCCGCCTCGTCCGACGTTTCGCGCACGCCGGCAGTATCCACAAGCGTGAAAAGCACGCCTTTATATTCGTAAGATTCCTCTATCGTGTCGCGAGTCGTGCCGGCGTTTGCGGTTACTATGGCGCGTTCTCTGCCGAGCAGTTTGTTAAGCAGACTGCTTTTGCCCGCATTCGGCAAACCGACGATAGCCACGCGGAACCCGTCGCGCAGTTTTTCGCCCTGAGAATATGACGCTATAAGCGCATTCAGCCTTTCCGCCGCGTTTCCGAGCACGGGCAGAGCCTGCTCCGCGGTCTGTTCCTCCACATCCTCTTCGGGATAATCGATAGCCGCGTCGTATGCGCTTATTACGGTCAGTATATCGTTGTATATGCCTTCCACTTCGCGATGAAGTTTCCCTCTGACGCCGTCCATAGCGGCATTGACGGCTGCCGCCGATTTTGCGTTTATAAGCTCTCCGACGGCTTCCGCTTCGTCCAGTCCGAGCTTACCGTTCAGAAATGCGCGGCGAGTAAACTCTCCCGCCTCCGCGGGGCGCGCTCCGAGCGCGACAAGCCTGCGAAGTATGCGCGAAGCTATTTCGGGCGAACCGTGGCAATGAACTTCGACGAGCGTTTCGCCCGTGTAGCTGTGAGGCGACTCGAACAGCACGACCAACACGCGGTCTTTTATTTCGCCCGCGTCAAATATGCCAAGCACCATACGCGCGTGTTCCAGTTTGTCCGCGCGCGAAAAACAGCGCGATATTATCTCTTTCGCGCCCGAGCCGCTCATTCTTATTATGCTTACCGCGCCTCTCCCGACGGGAGTGGCAAGCGCGGCTATAACGTTTCCTTCGATCATTATCGGTGATGCCGCCTGTATAATTTTATAAAAATTTTGCCTATGCGCTTATTCGTGAGCGTTCCACAAGCACTCTCCGACCTCGATATTATCGAAACGCGCTTCGAAACGGCTTTCGCCGGGACTGCAAATATATATTCCGAATCTTACTACGCCCGAAGCCTCGTTGAGATGCGCGATACGCATCTGAGAATAACGCACGCCGTCAAAAGAGCTTTCGACAAGAAAATCTTTTCCGCGCCTGCTGAGTCTGTAATAAATAACCCGCGTATTTGCGCTTATGTCACGCGTCGCCCAGTCGGAGTATCCGCCGTTCGTAACCACACTCCCCAGCCGCATTATCTCGTCGTTTTCATACTCGGCGGACGCTTTCAGCCAGCAATCGGGGCTTTGATAAACAAGCACACCGCACTGATCGTACCTCACAGACGGCGTAAATTCGGTTTTTACGGTAAAAGTAAAGTACTCCTCGTTGCTTTCCGTCAGCAAGCACGGCGCACTGTCTGCCGAAAAACCGTAATATGTCTTTTGCCAAAGATCGGTGAACGGCTTGCTTACCGCGCAAAGCGCGTCCCCGCATACCCGCCATTCCGCTCCTTTCTTAATCTCTTCAAACACGAATCCGTTTACCGTTGCCTGCATAATTT
>CASFAN010000139.1 GCA_949292715.1 uncultured Eubacteriales bacterium | reverse complement strand
TCCTCGAAAATCCAACCGCATTGCTACCGTATAGTCTTATAGTTGCTTTAATTCGTATAGTAGCTTTATATCTTGTGATATATTGTAATAAAAATAATACTTTTCAGCTATAACGAACGGGGCTGTTGCATCGCTAAATGCGGGCAGCCCCTTCAATGTTTTACAACGATAATGTTCAGTTCTTTTTCAGCGTATAGCCGTCTTTGGAGTCGAGCACCGACCAGCCTTTTGCCGCAAGTTCGTTACGGAGAGCGTCGCTTTCCGCCCAGTTCTTTGCCTTGCGCGCCGCGAAACGTTTTTCTGCTATTTCGCGCACTTCCGCGGGTACTTCGTCTTCCGCTTTCTGTTCGAGACATTTGTCGAGAGAAAGTCCGAGTACGGCGTCCGCTTTAAGCGCGGCTGCATAAATGTCTTTTGACGGGGGATTTTTAAGGAGAGTCCAAAGCGCTCCCATTCCGAGAGGAATATTCAGATCGTCGTTTACGGCTTCCGCAAACTCTTTCTCGAAAGCTTCTATGATAGCGGGATCGGTTTTTGCGTCCGACTCGGCGCAAGCTTTAAGCAGCGCAAGCAGGCGGGAGTAAGCCGTTTTTGCCGCGTCCATACCGTCGAAAGTAAAATTGAGTTTTTTGCGGTAATGCGTATTGAGGCAGAAATAACGGAAATCCATGGGGGAGTAACCTTTTTCCGCAAGCTCGTCGAGCGTATAGGTGTTGCCGAGACTTTTGCTCATTTTGCGGCCGTCTACCTGCATAAATTCGACGTGCATCCAGTAATTGACGGCAGGATGACCGAGCAGCGCTTCTGACTGCGCTATTTCGTTTTCGTGGTGAATTGGAATATGATCCACGCCGCCCGTGTGTATGTCGAAAGTATCTCCGAGGTATTTGCGTGCCATAGTCGAGCATTCTATATGCCAGCCCGGGTAGCTTCGTCCCCAGGGCGAATCCCATTGCATTATATGTTCCTTGGGCGCTTTTTTCCACAGTGCGAAGTCGGCGGGATTGCGCTTTTCGTCGTTGACGTCCACGCGCGCGCCTGCTATGTTGTCGTTTAAGCGCGTATTTCCCGAAAGTTTACCGTAGGAAGGGAATTTGGAAATGTCGAAATAAATTCCGTCGCTCGTTTCGTAGCCGTATCCTTTTTCGACGAGCTGTTCGACGAACCACAGCATGTCTTCGATGTGGTCTGTCGCTTTCGCAACGACTTCGGGTCTGCCGATATTCAGTTTATCGGTATCCTGAAAGAAAAGATTCGTGAATTTTTCCGCGATTTCCCACGGGGTTTTGCCCGTTTTTTCTGCGGCTTTCTGCATTTTGTCGTCGCCGTCGTCGGCGTCAGATGTAAGATGACCGACGTCGGTTATATTCATAACGCCGAGCAGTTTATATCCGTTGAAACGTATTACGCGGCGAAGAGTATCCATAAAGATATACGCGCGCATATTGCCCATGTGAGCTCGCGAATAAACGGTGGGTCCGCAAGAGTACATGCGTACTTCGTTGGGTCTTACCGTTCTGAGTTCTTCTTTTCTTCTTGTCAGTGTATTGTAAACTATCATTTTTCGATATCCTTATTTATGCGCATATTGCATTCCAGCTCGCTGATACGTTTTTCGAGCGCGTTGATTTTGTCTTCTACGGGATCGGGAAGAGCCTGATCGAGGTCGTCTATACGTTCGCCGTTGAGTCTTACTACCATTCCGGGAACGCCGACAACCGTTGCGTTGGGCGGAACGTCCTGAAGTACGACGCTGCCCGCGCCGATTTTTGCGTTTTTCCCGATTGTGATAGGTCCGAGCACCTTAGCTCCCGCGCTTATCATCACGCCGCTTTCAACGGTAGGGTGACGTTTGCCTTTGTCCTTGCCGGTGCCGCCCAGCGTCGCGCCCTGATATATCGTTACGTTATTTCCGATCTCCGTGGTTTCGCCGATAACGACTCCCGTGCCGTGATCGATAAATACACCGTATCCTATTTTCGCTCCGGGATGTATTTCGATGCCCGTGAAAAATCTGCCTATCGACGAGATGATGCGCGCGATAAGTTTGAAACCGCGGACGTGCAGATAATGCGCGATGCGATAAAGGATAAGCGCGTGGAAGCCGTTATATGTGAGGGCGATTTCCAATGCGCTTGTGGCTGCGGGATCGTGCGTCTTTGCGGCTTCGAGATCCATTTTAATTTTGTTTACTTTTCTTTTCATTGTTATCAGATAAAAGACAGCAGGTCGAGGATAGAATCGAATCTCCCTATACCTTCATCATATTCCTTTTCCGTTGTAAGAATTCCTTTGAACTTTTCTTCCAGCATTTTTACGGTTTCGGTAAGCGAATGCATGCCTTTGTCCGTAATCGTGTAAGTAACTATCCGTTTATCGTGAGAAGAGTGAGTTTTTTCTATTTCTCCGTCCTCGGCCATTTTGTTGCACATAACGGCAAGATTGCTTTTTACCATACAAAGCCGATCCATAAGCTCGATAGGCGTTCTCGGTTTTTCCGAAAGCAGGTATAAAGCTTTTATGCGTAAAGTTATCGGATCGCCTCTTCCGTCTGCGGATCCGCATGCGCTGCGCAGAGCCATATTAAGTTCAATGAGCAATTCGCCCGCAGTTTTTCTCATCCTTTTTCCCCGTGTGTTATCCGTGTTTCGGTTCGTAATTTGATATATTATTATATAATAACGAGCGACTGCCGTCAAGTAAAATCGCCATTATCACGTTTTCGGTATGAAAAGAACGCGTGTAACCGTGAAATTTTTGTGTAAAACAGTACCGAATCGGAAATTAATTTTCAAAAAAGTATTGCAAATATCTTTGTAATGTGTTAAAATATACTTGCAGTAAGCGCTGCGAGACTTATGATACAGGAAGGGGACCAATGAACATTACAGAAGTACGTGTAAGGCTTATCAAAAAAGAGGAAGGCAAGCTTAAAGCAGTCGCTTCGGTCACGATCGACGATTGTTTCGTTGTCCATGACGTCAAAATCATCGAAGGCGCGGACGGCTGTTTTATCGCAATGCCATCCAAACGTACTCCCGAAGGCGAGTACAAGGACATCGTTCATCCGCTCAATACCGAAACACGCGAGCTTTTGAGTAAAATAGTGCTCGGCGAGTACGAAAAGGCGAAAGCCGCAGAGGAGGCACAGCAAGGCTGAAATATACATAATCTCGAAGCTTGGGATGATTAAGCAACCGCCGCTTTCGGTATCAAAGCGGCTCGGCTGTCTTTGTGCGGGTTTGCCCGTAAAGTAACGAAAACACCGACGTGAGTTTTTTATAGCGGCGGTGTTTTTATATTACAATATTATTGTTTTTCACCATATTTGTTCTTACGGCATAAATAGCGTATATGCGCGTGCATCTGATAGGCTCCGAGGGAGTGAGTATGAAATGGATAGCGGACAGACTGCGCTTTCGCGGCAAAGAGGTCAGCGGTTCCGATATTACTTTAGGCGGACACAATGCGGAAAACGTAAAGGGCGCTGATCTTGTCGTTTATACTTCCGCGATAAAAGAAGACAATCCTGAACTTGTCGCTGCGCGGGCGGCGGGAATTCCTTGTATCGCTCGCGCGGAGTTTCTCGGAAATATAGCCGCCGAATTCGACGAGACGATAGCCGTTGCCGGTACTCACGGAAAAACGACTGTAACCGCAATGCTTGCCGAAATACTCAAAAGCCGATCTCCCGCCGTGCATATAGGAGGGACGATAGGGGGCAGACGTGGAAATGCCGTCGGCGACGGACTTTTCATTGCCGAGGCTTGCGAATACCGCCGCGCTTTCTGCCATATCAATCCCGATATAGCGGTCGTACTCAACGTAGAGCTCGATCATACGGATTTTTATAAAAATTACGGCGAGGTACTTTCGGCGTTTGCGGAATTCGTCTCTCATGCGGAAACGGCGGTGATACCCGATTCGCTGTCAGACGTACTGATTCCGAAAGCGGGCGGCAGACAGGTTTGCGTGGGAACGCGCGGAAGCTGGGCGCTGCTCGATTGCCGACGTAAGACGGAAGGAACGGAATTGCTTTTCAAAACGCCGGACGGACTTCGCGAATTTTTTACCCCGTTGCACGGCAGGCATAATGCGACCGACGCGCTTTTTGCCGTTGCGGCGGCAAGGGAAAGCGGAGCCGACTACGGCGAAATATCGACGGCGCTGGCTGAATTCAGGGGCGCCGACAGACGGATGCAGTATGTCGGCAGTATGAAAGGCATACCTGTTTATTCCGACTATGCGCATCATCCGACTGAGATAAAGGCAACGCTCGAAGGATTGTACTGTGCAGGGTACAGCCGTCCGCTTGTGGCATTTCAGCCGCACACATACGCGCGGCTGAACAGCTTGTTCGAGGGTTTCGCGGAAGCGCTCGGAAAAACGGACAGCGTCATACTTCCTGTATTCAATGCCAGAGGGAAAGCGGAGGGCAAGGGAAGCGAAGCTTTGTCCGAAATACTGGGCGCGAAAAATTTTTCATCAGCGGCAAAAAATTTCGAGGACGCCGCTCGGATAATAAAAAGCCGCGCCGCTTTCTGCGACGTCGTGGTCGTAATGGGCGCAGGGGATAACGAAAAACTTATTCCGCTTATATGCGATAAGATATATAAATGTTGCGTTAAGTTTAACCGCAAAAGAGCGAAATTTTTGTAAAATTTCGCTCTTTTGCTAACTTAACGCTGCCATTCAGACGCAATATCGGTTGTCTTTTCGGTTAAAACGCGTGTTTTCGGGTCGCCATAGGGTCACCTTATGGCGACCGCTATCGCTTCGCTCGCTCCGAAAACTCACGTTTTTCCTCAAAAAT
>CASFAN010000138.1 GCA_949292715.1 uncultured Eubacteriales bacterium | reverse complement strand
AAGTACTTTGTCTTTTGCGTAGCCGGCGCCCGTAAGGCAGTTGACGAGCGTTTTGCGCCGCATCGAGAAAGCCGCGCGGATAACGCGTCGGACGGATTCGTCGGGTCTGTCGGGGGAAAGACGGATATTTACGACCGCGCTGTCCACGTTGGGCGGCGGAGTGAAAAGATTTCTCCCCACGTTTCGCGTAATGCGCGGCGTGCCGCTGATCTGCGCCGCCACGGAAAGCGCGCCGTAGTCTTTGCCGCCAGCTTTTGCCGTTATACGCTCCGCTACTTCTTTCTGCACCATGACGGTAACGCCGTCGCAAAGCGGATCTTCGAGAAAACGGAACAGTACGGGCGTTGTTATATAATAAGGCAGGTTTGCTACGGCTTTATAGCGCGCACCGCCCGTAGCCTTACTTATATCCTCTTTCATAAAATCCCCGAAACACAGTTCGAGATTGGCATATTCGCGTTTCAGCGGTTCCAGATATTCGCGCAGTCTGTCGTCCACCTCGTAAGAAATGACGCGAGCGCCGCTTGCGGCAAGCGGGCGAGTGAGCGCGCCCATGCCCGCACCTACTTCGATAACGACGTCGCCTGCGGAAACGCCTGCGTCCGACACGATAGCGGCGAGCAGGTTTTTGTCGGTAAGAAAATTCTGACCGAGAGAATGCGAATGTCTGAAAGTTTCCATAAATATACTATATCATAACGCGCGCCTTCCCGTCAACACAAACGCGGCGGCTCAAAGCGGCAAAACGCCGTGCCGAATTCGGCAGGCAGAACGCGTAACGTATTGCCGCGCGGAAGATGACTGCCTCGGCTTGAACGTTCGCATGTTATGGTGACGATTTTGTGACAGAATGGTAAAAACTTAAACTTAAACGGAAAACCGCCTGCGTATTTTAAAATTAGGATTGACATAAAATCGGGAAATATGTATAATTATAAAAACGCAAACGCATTGGTTTTGCGTAATAATACGAATGACGGCGGGGATTGTACGACGTCTGTCGGCGCGGAAACGCGGAGAGGAAGCGTAGTCGCGTCCTTTGTGCTTGCGGCGGTGATCGGTTATAATGGAAGCGTTCAGGGAACTGAGGGAAAAAAATAAAATAATAAAAGCGTTGGTGGCATGGCAGAAGACCGTATGGTATCCTGTCTTTTACGCTGTCTGCGGAGTGCTTTCATGCAGTTTCGGCTGGCAGGTTTATGTCCCCGTGTTTTACGTTCTTGCGCTGTCCGTTTTGTTTGCGGCGCTTTTTTGCGACGATATTAAAGTATTGCTCGTTCCCGTATTTCTGACGTATTTCTGTATCGGTTCTGACGTCGAACTTAATCTCGATATTTCCACCGGTAACGTGTTCGAAACGTGGACGACCGTCGGGCTCGTAAATATGATAATCGCTGGAGCGATTCTCATCGGCGCCATCGTTTTCCGCTTTATTCACGACGGACTGCTTATCGATATTTTCAAAAAACGCGGCATACTGACGACGGGTATGGCGTGCATAGCGTTTGCGCTCGTGTTCAACGGCGTTTTCTCTCCGACGTGGGTACCGCTCGATATGGCATTCGGACTGCTTATCGCGGGCGGGCTTATGCTGATGTACTTCGTTGTGCTTGCAGTGAGCAATCATACGCACGACCTTGTAAACTATATATGCACGGTATGTCTTGTCTGCGGACTGATGATAAGTTTGCAGTCGGTGATATTGCTTGCGCGTACCGCTTCCGACGGGCATCTTTTCGTTAAAGAAGCGGGTCAGCTTACGGGCAGGGTGAACAGGCGATATCTCGTGCTCGGCTGGGGAGTCGCAAACCTGATAGCGGGTATGCTTGCGTTGCTCATTCCTCCCGTAATGTATCTCGCGTATTGCCGCAAGTACAGCGTGCTGAGTTATCTTTCCGCGGTTTTCATGTATGTGATTATCGTATTGCTCAATGCGCGTACGTCAATGCTCATGGGCGGAATAATCCTTATCTTATGCATTATTCTCTGCTGCTTCGGAAAAAACAAAGCGACCAACAGACTGCTTACGCTTTTTATTGTGCTTGCGGCGGTACTCGGCGGAATAATCGCGATGTCTGTTATCGGGTTTGACAAACTACCCGAATATATAGCCAATCTGCTTCGGTTCGAGGACGGCGACAGCGCGCGCTTCCCTCGTTGGCTCAACGGAATGGGCGACTTCGCGAAAGCCCCCGTATTCGGCGCGGGATTCATGGACGGCGGTGTCGACGTGGACATAGACGGAAATATGTACAGCAATATGTACCACAATATCGGCGTGGAAATACTCGGTTCGCTCGGTATAGTGGGCGCGCTTGCGTTTATCGTTCACATAAAAGGCATGCTCGAGCTGTGCCTGCGTAAGTTCCGTACGGAAAGGTTCCTTATCGGACTCGGCGCTGTATCGGTGATAATGATAAGCCTGCTCGACAATTTCTTCTTCTATTTCAGCGCGCAGATATTTTACGGAGCATATCTCGCCGTCGCGGAAGTTCAGCTCGAGTATACCCGTGCAGACCTGCTGAAAGATCACAAACAGGCTCGCGCGTCGGGCAAGCCCCGCGTTGCGTTCACGTTCGTGGAAGCGGGCATGGGTCATATCGTACCCGAAGCGGCGGTGTGCGACGCTTTCGAACGCAAGTACGGCGATAAATGCGAAGTGGTACGTTCGAAATTTTATACAGAAACCGACAATACGGATATGCACAATTTCGAGGACGGGTTCGTGCGTACGGTACAGTTGCAGAGCCGCAGCCGCGTGTTCGGTAAACTGTGCATTCTCGGCAATAAGCTTGCGGGCGACGCGCTTGCTCAGCAATTTGTCATGAGTATGCGCTATCCCGACAGCCGCGCGGGCAGAACCGCGCTTAAACATCTCAAAGAGCTTGACGCGGACGTACTTTTCACGACTCACTGGGCAACGGCTTATTATGTGGGGAAACTGAAAAAAAGCCGACCTTATACAATAATGTTCTGTCCCGACGCATACTCGAACGGTATGTTCAATATAGATTGCAACGATTTCCTTATTCCTACCGAGGAAGGACTGAAAAAAGCCAATCACCGTCGAATGTATGCGGGCGGTAACGGCAGGGTTGTTCCTTATCCGATACGCGACGAGGCGTTCGCATTGCGCGGTAAGAAAGCGGAAGTGCGCGAAAAACTCGGTATCGGCGCGGACGAATTCGTCGTCATACTCGCCGACGGCGGTTACGGAATGGCAAAACTCGAAAAAACGGTGAACGAGCTGATCGCTTGCGGGCGCGCGGACAGCGCGACGAAACTGCGCATCATAGCGGCGTGCGGAAAGAATGAGAAAGCGGTCGAACGGCTGAATGCGCTCGAATGCCCGCCGAACATAAAACTCGACGTATACGGTTATACCGATAAAATGCTCGAACTCGTGTGCGCGTCCGATCTTTTCGCGGGCAAGAGCGGCGCCAACTCGATGGCAGAACCTACGTTCTTCGGTTTGCCCGTTATTATCACAAAGTGCATAACCCCTATAGAAAGCGGCATACGCAAATATTATATGAATACGGTAGGCAACGCAATGTATATACCCGATCCTAAAAAGGCGGCGGAAAAGATTTTTGCGTTCGCCTCTCATCCGGAAGAACTTGCGCCTTATGCCGAAAGAGCCGAAAGCGTGGCGGACGCGTACGGCGCGGAAGCGATAGCCGATCTTATATACGACAGAGTTTCAAAGCTCGATAAATCGGACGATAACCGTTATACCGTCAGATATAAAGCGGGCGAGTAAACGCGCAAAACCAAAAAAACGATAAAATCCGCAAAAATCGCTTGACAAAGCGACTGGGAAGTTATATTATTTCCGTAACGATTGCGTTTTAAGGGAAAACGCAACCGAGTGAAAAAAGAATAAATTAATCGGACAAAGACGTCTTAATACGGCACAATGCCGTTTTAAGGCGTTTTTTTGTTTGAAAGAGAGGGAGTTTATGGACGACTACGAGCAGTTTCGGCAGGTAGCCGAAGAAAACAGGGAAGGCAACGTGAGAATACCGTCGGGTTGCGCTATCTGCGGGTATTTTTCGCGAAAAGGCAACGCGCTTCCCGCTTCCGACGCGGTGAACGCCATGGCGTATATGCACGACAGATCCAATGGTCTGGGCGGAGGTTTCGCGGGTTACGGAATATACCCCGAATTCCCCGAACACTATGCGTTCCACGTGTTCTATGACAACGACCGCGCGAGAGAGGAAACGGAGGCGTTTCTCAATGCCCGTTTCGACATATCGAATATGGAGCGCATACCTACGCGCAAGGTATACGGGATCAAGGGCGCGCCGCTTATATGGCGGTACTTCGGCTTGCTTCTGCCCGAAGTCAAAGCGCATACCGAGCTCGACGAGGAGGAATACGTTTGTCGCTCGGTCATTCACATAAACACGAAGATCAAGGGCGCGTACGTCTTTTCGAGCGGTAAAAACATGGGCGTGTTCAAGGGCGTAGGCTATCCCGAGGACGTCGGAGAGTATTACCGACTCGACGGATACAAGGGGTACTGCTGGACGGCGCACGGGCGTTATCCTACCAATACTCCCGGCTGGTGGGGCGGCGCGCATCCGTTTAATATTCTCAGTTATACGGTAGTGCATAACGGCGAAATATCGTCTTACGACGCCAACCGCCGTTTTATGGAAATATACGGCTATAAATGCACTTTGCTTACCGATACCGAAGTTATTACGTACATAATCGATTATCTGCACCGAAAACGCGGACTCACTCTTCCCGACGTGGCGAAGGTCATCGCGCCGCCGTTCTGGAGCCGCATAGAGAAAATGGAACCGAAAGAGCGCGAAAAACTGACCACGCTTCGCAATATGTATGCGTCTTTGCTTATAACAGGTCCGTTCTCTATCATTCTCGGCTATTCGGGCGGAATGATGGCGCTTAACGACAGACTGAAACTGCGCAGTATGGTAGCGGCGGAAAAAGACGACGTGCTGTACGTTTCCAGCGAAGAATGCGCCATTCACTCGATCTGTCCGAAGCCCGACAGAACGTGGAGCCCCGCGGGCGGCGAACCCGTTATCGCGGAACTTGACAAGGAGTGCGTAAAATGATCGATTATATTCAGCCGGACTATGAGGTCGTCCGTAACAAAGACCTCTGCGTGAAATGTAAAGTATGCGTCAGGCAGTGCGCCAACGAAGTGCATAAATACGACGAAAAAAGAGACGCGCTTTATACGGATAGCGCTAAGTGCGTGAATTGTCACCGTTGCGTGGCGCTGTGTCCCGCGCACGCGCTCAAAATCGTGAAAACCGATCACTGCTTCAAGCCGAGCGCGAATTATACCGAGGACATTATAAAGGATATATACCGTCAGGCGGATTCGGGCGGCGTACTGCTGTCGAGCATGGGCACTCCGAAAAATTATCCCGTATACTGGGATAAAATGCTTATAAACGCGTCGCAGGTTACAAATCCGTCGATAGATCCTTTGCGCGAACCGATGGAAATAAAAACTTTCCTCGGCAGAAAACCCGAAAAAATCGAATATCTGCCCGACGGTTCGATCAGAACGGAAAAGTACCCCAATCTCGAGCTCAAAGTGCCGATAATGTTTTCGGCTATGAGTTACGGCTCGATATCCAAGAACGCGCATCTTTGTCTTGCGCGCGCGGCAACCGAACTCGGCACGTTTTACAATACGGGCGAAGGCGGTCTGCATGAGGATCTGTACAAGTACGGCGCAAACACGATAGTGCAGGTGGCGAGCGGACGTTTCGGCGTTCATCCCGCATACTTGCAGGCGGGCAGCGCGATAGAAATCAAGATAGGTCAGGGAGCGAAGCCGGGTATCGGCGGACATCTTCCCGGAAGCAAGATCGGCGAGGACGTGTCGCGCACGCGTATGATTCCTATGGGAACGGACGCGATTTCTCCCGCTCCGCATCACGACATTTATTCTATAGAGGATCTGCGCCAGCTCGTTTACAGCCTTAAAGAAGCCACCGATTACGCAAAGCCCGTAATAGTCAAAATTGCGGCGGTGCATAACATCGCGGCGATCGCGAGCGGCATTGCGCGCAGCGGCGCGGACATCATCGCGATAGACGGATTCCGCGGCGGTACGGGCGCGGCTCCCACCCGCATAAGGGATAACGTCGGCATACCCGTCGAACTCGCGCTTGCGGCGGTCGATACCCGTCTGCGCGAGGAGGGTATACGCAACAACGTCGGCATTGTCGTCGGCGGTTCGGTGCGATCGAGCGCGGACGTCGTCAAAGCCGTAGCGCTCGGCGCGGACGCCGTGTATATCGCGACACCCGCTTTGCTCGCGCTCGGCTGTCATTTGTGCCGAAGCTGTCATTCGGGCAGGTGCAACTGGGGCATAGCGACACAGGTTCCCGAGCTCGTAAACAGACTCAACCCCGACATAGGCGCGAAACGGCTCGTCAATCTCGTGACCGCATGGGCGCACGAGATCATGGAAATGATGGGCGGCATGGGTATCAACTCGATAGAGGCGCTCCGAGGCAACCGCCTTATGCTCCGCGGTATCGGTCTGACGCAGAAGGAACTCGATATACTCGGCATCAGGCACGCGGGCGAGTGAGGAGGACAAAACCGTGAGAAGAGTTTATGTGAACGAAGAATGGTGTTTGGGTTGCAGGCTGTGCGAATATTGGTGTGTGTTCAGCGCGTCTGGAGAAACGCATTTCCCGTTTGCGTTCGACGGCGGCGCGAAGCCGCCCGCGGGTATTCGGGTGGAAGATCACGGCAGCGTGCATTTTGCCGTTAATTGCAGACATTGCGACGATCCGATTTGTCTCAAAGGCTGCATTTCGGGCGCGCTCACGCGCGATAAATTCGGCGCTATAAGAGTAGATAAGACTAAATGCGTGGGTTGTCATACCTGTATCGCGCTCTGCCCGTACGGCTGCATAGTCAGCAGCGGCGACAATATGCCGATAAAGAAGTGTCAGCTTTGCGCGGGCAAGGATTACACGCCGCAGTGCGTTTCCCATTGCCCTAACAACGCGATAGTTTTCGAGGAGGACGAAGATTTATGAAGTATGTTATAATCGGAAACGGCGTGGCAAGCATAGGCGCGATCGAAGGCATACGAGCCAACGACGAAAAAGGCAGTATTACCGTTATAGGCGGGGAAAAATATCCCTGCTACGGCAGACCGCTCATATCCTACTATCTCGAAGGAATGACCGCGCGGGATAAAATGGATTACCGTTCGGCGGAATTTTATAAGGAAAACGACGTCAAACTCGTACTCGGCGTTAACGTCGACAAAATCGACGCCGTTTCGGGCAAAGTTTGGGGCGGCGGTAAGGAATACGCTTATGACAGACTGCTGATCGCTACGGGCAGTTCGCCGATAGTTCCGCCCGCGCCAGGCTATGAAAAAGTGAAAAACAAATTTACGTTTATAAAGCTGGACGACGCGCTCGCGATCGAAAAGGCGGTAGGTAAAACGAGCCGCGTGCTTATCGTAGGCGCGGGATTGACGGGGCTTAAAGCCGCCGAAGGATTGCACGGCAGGGCGGGCAGTATAACCGTTGTGGATATGGCGGACAGAGTGCTTCCCGCCGTAACCGACGCCGAAAGCAGCGCGATCGTGCGGGAATATCTCGAAGACAAGGGCATCGCGTTTCATTTGTCCGATCGTGTGGAAAAATACGGCGACGGGTTCGCGGTGCTTGCGAGCGGAAAAACTCTTGCGTTCGACGTGCTTATAACGAGCGTGGGCGTTCGTCCGAATACGGAGCTTGCCGCATCGGTCGGCTGTACGACCGAACGTATGACGGAATCGGGCAGAGCGTTTCGCGGTATTGTCGTTGACGAAAATCAGTATACGGGCGTCGGAGAAATATACGCGGCGGGCGACTGTACGCTGAGTTACGATCTTACGCTCGGAAATACGCGGCCGCTCGCTATACAACCCAACGCATATATGCAGGGCGAAGCCGCGGGAGCGGCGATGAGCGGAAAACCCCGTCCGCGCCGCGAATACCTGCCCGTCAATTCCTGCGGACTGCTCGGTCTGCGCATGATTACCGCGGGAGCGTACGACGGAGAACCGATAACCGTCAGGAAAGACGGGTCGTTCAGAAGATTTTTCGTTGCGGACGGAAAACTGCGCGGGTTC
>CASFAN010000137.1 GCA_949292715.1 uncultured Eubacteriales bacterium | reverse complement strand
TTGTCGCATTCAGTAAGACGACAGCCCCGTGCTTTATAGCGGAAAAGTATTGGTTTTATACAACATTATATAGAATATAAAGATATTATACGAATTAAAATCACTATAAGGCTATATGGCAGCGTTAAGTCAGCAAAAGAGCGAAACTTTACAAAAAATTTCGCTCTTTTGCGGTTAAACTTAACGCAACAGCCCCATGTTTTGTTTTTATCGACGCTTTTCTTTCCGCCGCCGTTTTATATGTAATGAGTCCGCCGCGGACTACCTTGCATTTAAGCGGAAGTCCTTCGTATATTTCGCCGTCGAGTTCGACGGGCACCCCGCCGTTTTCCACTTCGACTTCGGTCACTTCGTAATGACGTATTTCGGGCACGGAGTCGTGTTTGCCTTTTACGAATTTACCTACCACACGGAAAACGCTTCTGTTTTGTTTCTCGGCTATGAGAAGATCGAGTTTGCCGTCGTCGACGCGCGCGTCGGGCGCGAGTTTCATTCCTCCGCCTATCGCTATTCCGTTGCAGACGCCCACCATTATGCAGTTGTGTTTTAGCGTCAGCTCTTTGCCTTCGGCGGTTTTCGCTTTTATTACTACGCGATACGGATCGAATTTAAGCAGACAACGGATAAGCGCGGCGTAATAGCTGAAAGCGTTACGCTTGTTTTCGACGGCTTTAAGAACGTCGACGTCCATGCCTGTACCGGCAACGTTCAGACAGCGTTTTTCGCCGCAGTCTATATAATCTATTTTTTTTGTTTCTCCCGTGAGAATGTCGGTAAGCGCTTCGATCGGTTTAAGCGGAAGGTTTGCCGCTCTTGCGAAATCGTTGCCTCTGCCCGATGGAATAAAGCCGACTTTTATCGCGGAAAAATCCGTAATTCCGTTAAGCACTTCGTGAAAAGTTCCGTCGCCGCCGATAGCGACGACGTTGTCCGCGCCGAGCGAGCAAATGCTTCGTGTGAGCGTTACGGCATGCCCCGGAGCGTTGGTTTCGTATACGGAATATTCGATACCGTGCGCATTGCAATACTCGGTTATTACGTTGAGATTGCTTTCGCCTCTGTTCTTTCCGCTTCTTTTGTTGACTATAAAGTTAAGCATATTTCATATTGTATCACATATCCGACGTAATATCAACACAATTCGACAAAATTCCTCATTTTGTATTTTTACGTTGAATACGAGCGTTTAAATAATTGAAAAAGCGCAAAAAACGTGTTATAATTACCCAAATGGAAATTTACGTACCCGAATGGCTGGAAAAATTCGCGGAAGCGAACGAATCGCCTTTATATCTCGTCGGAGGTTATGTCCGCAATATGCTCGGAGGACTTCCTCCGTCGGACGTCGACGTGGCGGGGAACATTATGCCCGAAAAACTCGTGTTGCCGCGCGGGTTCTTTTTTGCAACGACTTACCGCCGCATGGGCACGGCGCTTATCAAGCATCGTTTCAGACCGAACATCGAGATGGAGTATACGCCTTTCAGAACGGAAGAATACGCGCCGGGAGGCGGACACACTCCGATAAGCGTCCGATTCAACGCAAAATTGGAAGAAGACGCCCGCCGTCGTGATTTTACCGTTAACAGCATTTACTACGATATAAAAAGCAAACGCATAATCGATTTTTTCGGAGGAAGGGAGGACATCGCGAAACGTCTTATACGCGCTTACGATCCCGAGCAGGTTTTCGCTTCGGACGGACTGCGGCTTATGCGACTGGTACGAATAGCCGCCGAAACGGGGTTCGGAATAGAGCGCGCGACGGCGGAAACCGCAATGCGCCGCGCGGCGTTTCTGTCGGATATCACGCCGAACCGCAAGCGCGACGAGCTGATCAAGATACTTAACGCAGACCTTGCGTACGGCGTTGAAGACGCACATTACCGCGGACTTAAATTGCTTCGCGATTTCGGTTTCCTGCCGTATATCCTGCCCGAACTTGCCGAACTCGACGGGCTTGCTCAGCCGTGTAATTATCATAAATACGACGCGCTCGAACATACTTTCAGAGTGGTTCGCGAAAGTCCGCCCGAAATAAGATTAGCGGCTTTGCTGCACGACATCGGAAAAGCGGAAGCGGTGAAAAGAAACGGGCGTATGCACAATCACGAAATATACGGCGCGGAGATCGCGCGGCGCATAATGGGCGCGGACGGACTTCGTCTGCCGAATAAAGTCGTGCAGAAAACCGAGCGTCTCGTGCGCTGGCACATGTATGACGGCGACGGCAAAACGGGAAAAGGGAAGATGTTGCTTTTTGCAGCTCATAACAGCGACATAATCGACGAACTTGTCGCGCTTATGGAGGCGGACAGAGCGGGTAAAGGCGTTCCGAGCGACGCTCCGCCCGTAAGACTGAAAAATTTTTACGAAAAACTCGTGGAATCGGGCGCACCCGTAAATCTCAATAAAATGAAAATAAACGGCGCGGATCTGCTTTCGCTCGGTTACGAGGGTACGCGCGTTAAGGAAAAATTGTCCGAGCTTTTCGATATGTGCGTGCTTTCTCCCGAATTGAACAAGCATAAGAAACTTATGAAACTTGCCGAGAAAGACGAAAACAAGAAACCGCTGCTTACTGCCGAGAGCGGCGAAAAAAAAGAAATCGTCTTAAATGCGCGTAAAAAAAAGAAGAAAGAAGTAAAAAATCAATAATTTTTGTCAAACGGTTCCATATTAAAATTATGAAACCGTTTATCGTTATGCTTTGCGCCGTCGTTACGCTGTCGGCGGCTCCCGCACGTTTTTCCGCTTATGACGGAACGGCAGTATCGCCTTTGCTCGTCTTTGTGTACGGAAGCGAGGAATACGCGTATTACGACGAATATCCCGAACCCGCGGATTATACCGTAAGCGAGGATTATCAGCGGCGCGGACTCGATCGTTCTCCCGCGGAAAGACTGGAAATAATAGACAGGCTTATTAAAGAGGGACACGAAGTAAAGGACGCCGTTCTTTACTGTTTTCCTTTGCTGAAAAAACGCATAGAAAGCGCGAAAGCCGAAATCGACCGCGAAGCAGTAGAAAGCGAAATACGCTTTTTGCCCGATTCCTTTCCGATGTTTGAAATAAAACGCAGCGAAGCGGGCAGAAAAGTAGACGAAGAACAGGTGTATAACGACGTTTACTTTGCGCTCAAACGCGGACTGAAAAGAGTTGCGCTCAGCGTGCGCCCCGTGCTTCCGGAAAAAACCGCGGAAAAACTGTCCGCTTATACGCGCCTGCGTTCGGAATTTTCCACATCCTATTCGTCGAGTACGCCCGAGCGCAAACATAACATAACGCTTGCTCTTTCGCGCATAAACGGAACCGTGCTGGAAGCGGGGGAGGTTTTTTCTTTCAATAAGATTGTAGGCAAACGCACTGCGGCAAACGGTTTCAAGGAAGCCAAAATAATAGTGGACGGTTCGTATACCGACGGAGTGGGCGGAGGAGTGTGCCAGGCGTCTACCACAGTATATAACGCCGCACTTATGGCGGGCATGAAGATCACTGCGGTGAACCGTCATTCGCTTGTTCCGACTTATGTTGAGCCCTCGTTCGACGCAATGGTGAACGGCAGCGGAAGCGATCTTAAATTCAGAAACGACGGCGACGGTCCCGTTTTTATCCGAGCATACACCACGTCGACTTCGGTTTGCGTCAAATTCTATTCGAGCGAACTTCCTTATCGGATTACGCGCCGATCGGTCACGCTTTCCATGGGCGAACGCCCCGAAGACGTGGAGTTCACGGATACCGAGCGTAAATACACGGAGGGTATGCAGAGCGGGGAAAAAGTGCGCGTCAGCGGCGGCGCTCCCGCAGTCAGGAGCGAGGGTTGGCTCGTGCTTAAATATCCCGACGGAAAGCAGGAAGAACGAAAAATACGCTCGGATAATTATTCTTCTTCCGCAGGCAGAGTTGCAGTTGCGCCGTGAACGCGTTTTTTCGAGTTGACGCGCCCGTAATCGCAGATAATCGCGCACTTAATTTAAGTATAATCGTGATAGAGTAACGGATATTGTGAATATCCTTTCATTTGGCACGCCTGCGGAAAAAATTATTGACTTTTTTTCGGGCATGATATATACTGTTTTGTAAATGTTCCGTATATCGGATTATTATGCGAGAGGTGCGTCGGGTTTGGAATCGGATAACAAAAACAAAGAAAAACGTTCGGGCGGATTTTTCCGCAATTTTAAAAATAAATCTTTAAAGCAGAGGTATCTGACGTATTTTCTTGCGGCGGTCTGCGCTATCGCGATCGTTACGGTCGTGCTTGCTATACTTTCGCACAACGAACTGATATTTTTTACCAAAAATCATAAAATGAATTGGTACGGGTATATTATAGCCGTTGCTATTATACTCTGCCTTTTCCCGGGGATATACGCGTCTCTGAAACAGGGGTACTATGCCGACCTCGTGTTCGAATATATTATATTCGCGGTACCTTTCGCTTTCCTCGGCGCGGCGTTGTATTATGCCGTCACCGTAGGCAATTTCGGCGGACTCGGAGTTCTCGGCGGAATAATCGGCGCGTTTGTGGGAATTCTTGTCGGAATGGTGTTCTGGCAAGTGATATTGAAACATCCGAAAGTAAAATTCATTCAGATGCTCGACCTTGCGGGACCTTTTATTCTGCTTGGTCAGGCTGTCGGCAGATTCGGTTGCTATTTCGGGCATTGCTGTTACGGTATAAAAGTCGATTGGGACTTTTTCCCGTTTTCTTATTCTTATGACGGGGGAGTTACTTTTCATCTCGGTAATCCGTTCATAGAATCGATCTGGTGTTTTATAGGATTTATTATTTTCGCGGGAATGTATATGAGCCGCCGCAAGAGTTTCAACGGTTTTTATATTTCGCTTTATTGCATATGGTACGGTTTTGAACGGCTTATTCTCGAAGGATTCCGCGATCCGTCCCAGAAACTTCTGCTTACGGGCGGTTACGGCGAAGGATTCGGCGTTTCTCAGTTCACGAGCCTGCTTATGATACTGTTCGGGGTAGCGTGGATAGCGCAGTACGTAATCCGCGCGCTCGTGGCGAAAAAAATCCCCATGATCCACATTCCGAAAGAAAAACTTTCGGACAGATACTTCGAGTACGAAAAAACAATATTCGCTCATCCTCAGGTGGACGAAGAAGGCAGACCTATAGAGGCTGAAACCGCGGAGGAATCCGCAGGTAAAGGCGACGGAGAGGACGGTAAATGAAAGACGAAGAAAAGTATAAGGAAATCACGCGCGCGCAAAAACTCGCGTCCAACGTTACGGCGGCGGTAATTGCCGTCGTTACGGGCGCCGTACTGCTTGCTTTCGGACTTTCCGGGTCCGAAGTTCTGCGCGTTTCGAGACTGGTCGTACCCGTAGTGTTGCTTGCATGCGGGCTTGCGCTTCTGGCGGGAGCGATAATACAGAAAAATACCGTCACGCTATATCTTTCCGTGATATTTTTCACGGCAAGCGCGGTATCTTTTATTGCGCATTTTTCGCCTGTCGGTTACGATAAACTTTATCCCGCTTACATATTGTCTCCCGCGATAGCGTCGTTTGTTACGATGTTTATGAGCGGGGAATATAAATTTCATCTCAGACTGATTGTATTTTTCGCCGTTCCTTCGGTGCTTTTCTTTCTGGCGTCGTTCGGAGTGGCGGGATGGAGCATAATCGTCCCCGCGCTGATAATTTTCGCGGGGCTTGCCGCGCTTTATCTGGCGCTTGCCGTAAACGGCTCAACGGAGGAGTAAATGCGTAATCTCACATTGATGACGGATCTTTACGAGCTTACGATGATGAACGGATATTCCGCTCTCGGAACGGGTGAAAAAACCGCTGTTTTCGATTTGTTTTTCAGACATTCGGGGCAGATATCCTATGCGGTCAGCGCAGGTCTCGAGCAGGCTATAGAATATATAAACAATCTGCATTTCGATGACGACGATATTGAATATCTCAGAAACAACACTACGTTTTCCGAAAAATTTCTGGACGAACTGCGTACTTTCAGATTTACGGGCGACATTTTCGCGGTACCCGAAGGCACGCTCGTATTTCCGGACGAACCGATTCTGATAGTACGCGCGCCTCTTTCTCAGGCTCAGCTTATCGAACCGGCATTGCTCAACATAATCAATCATCAGACGCTTATCGCGACAAAGGCTTCCAAAGTCAAGATGAGCGCTGGCAACGCTTCGGTTGCGGAGTTCGGACTGCGCCGCGCGCAGGGTCCCGACGCGGGAATATACGGAGCGAGGGCGAGCGTTATAGGCGGTTGTTCGGGAACGAGCAACGTGCTTACGGGCAAACTTTTCGACGTTCCGATAAAAGGCACGATGGCGCACAGCTGGATAATGAGTTTCCCGACGGAACTCGAAGCTTTCAGAAAATTCGCCGAAATTTATCCCGACAATACATTGTTGCTCGTGGACACATACGATACTCTTCGCAGCGGCGTACCCAACGCGATAAAAGTATTCGACGAGCTTCGTGCGAAAGGCAGGAAACCCGTCGGCATAAGGCTGGATAGCGGCGACCTTGCATATCTTTCCAAAAAAGCCCGTAAAATGCTGGACGACGCGGGGCATAAAGACGCGATAATATTCGCGTCCTGCGACCTTGACGAATACGTTATATCTTCGCTTAACGAACAGGGCGCGAAGATAGACGCATACGGCGTCGGAACGCGTCTTATAACGAGCGAGAACATGCCTTCGCTCGGCGGAGTCTATAAGCTTTCCGAACTTACCGAAAACGGCGTGCGCGTACCTAAGATAAAAATAAGCGACACTCACGAAAAGATAACCAATCCGGGCTTTAAGACGCTTTACCGCGTTTACGACGAGGACGGAAAGGCGTTTGCCGATCTTATCGCGCTTGAATACGAGAGTTTCGATATGACCATGCCGCTTACGCTTACGCATCCTACGATGCGTTGGAAGAGCACGACTCTGGAAAAGTACACTATGAGGAAACTGCTTGTACCCGTATTCGAGAAGGGCAAGCAGGTGTACAAAACGCCTAAACTGTCGGAGTCCGCCGAATATTGCAAACGCGAAAAAGCGTCGTTCTGGGACGAGTATCTGCGAAACGTCAATCCCGAAATATATAAAGTCGACCTCTCCGACGCGCTTTATGAGCTTAAACAACGGCTTATAAACGAGCGTACGGGAGGAAAACAATGAGGTTCAGAACTGTAAAAAACGGCTACGATCCGAACGAAGTCGAGCAGTATTTCAAACGCGTGCGCGAAACTTACGAAGATACGCTTACCGCGCAACGCGATAGGATATTCGCGCTTAAAGACGAGCTTTCGAAAGCGCAGGCGGCGCTTGCCGAGTATGAAAACAGAAAAGAACAGATAAGCAAAGCCATCGAGTCCGCGCTTTCCAAAGCGGACGAAATAGAAAAGCTTACGCGTAGGAAAGTCGCGAAAGAACTTGCTTCGCTCCGACGCTTCCATAAACGTTGGGTGGATTATTTTGCGCGCATATTACGCAAATATCCTCTTGACGAAGAACTTGCCGAAGCAAGAGCGAGCGGCGACGAGATAGCCCGTCTGCTCGGAGAAGCGGATTCGGTTCCCGACGATACGTTAAAAACGGATACTTTCGATCCCGTGGGTATGATCGAAGATCATCTCGCGGCGGAGAGCGTGGACGATGAAGAAACGTTCGATTACAACGCCGCCATTCATCCCGAAGAAGATCTCGAACAGATACTTCACGACCTCGGCATAATGTTCGGCGAAGACAATAAAA
>CASFAN010000136.1 GCA_949292715.1 uncultured Eubacteriales bacterium | reverse complement strand
AAAATATGATTATTAGACTTTATGAACCGTCCGATTGTCGCGAGATAACCGAACTGTTTTATGGTACCGTGCATAAAGTAAATGCGAAAGATTATACGGAAGCGCAGCTTAACGCATGGGCGCCCGAAAATCCCGATATTGAGGAATGGAATAAAACTTTAAGCGGGCATTACAGTATTGTGGCAGTACTTGACGGTGTTATAGTTGGATTCGGAGACACTGACGGGGCGGGTTATCTTGACAGGTTGTTCGTGCATAAGGATTATCAGCATAAAGGGATCGGCTCCGCACTTTGCGATAAACTGGAAAAAATCGGCGCATGGTAAAATCATTACTCATGCTTCAATTACTGCAAGAACGTTCTTTGAAAAAAGAGGATATAAAGTCAAAAACGTTAACCGCATCGTCAGGCGCGGTACGGAATTGATAAACTTTACGATGGAAAAAGTTTTGCGATCTTAATTGTGTTTTCTTTCGCGCGCAATACGTGCGCGTATTTTTGTTGTATCATCGCTTGCTACGCGCGCGAAATATAACAATCGGCGCGAAATACATCTGTGTGCAAAATTAGGGAGTAAGCACGAATTCATTTCGGGCGCACGACCTTCTTTTGGAGCGCGAGCGGTGAGCGAGGGCGACGGAAGGGGCGGGAAACAATGCAGAGCATTTATGCGAACATTGTTTCCCGCGTTTATCAGGCGGGCGAGCTAACGCATAGCGTTAGCGTGGTTTGCCGACGAAATACAAACGACACCCGAAAGTTCAAAAACTTTCAAGGGTGCCGTTTGTATGAGGCGGTGCGCTACGCCCCGCCCGTCGAAAGAATCCGTTGGCGTTCGCGCTTATATGAGCGCGCACTCTTGTTATATTATCGCTTGCTACGCGCGCGAAATATAACAATCGGCGCGAAATACAAAAAATTAGTCTTGACAAGCGTGTATATACGTTGTAAAATATAAAAGTCGGATAAGAAGCCGACATCGGAGGGAAAATTGCGGACTGCGCTTTTGCTGATACACGGATTTCTTACGTGCACGGACGACTGGGACGTGCTTTTGCCGCATTATTCTCCGCTTTATGACGAAGTGGTACTATTTAAGCAACCCGGGCACGAATGCGCCGACGGCAAACCGCATTACAAGGATTTTACCTCTGATTCGGCATACGCCGCAATTGATGAAACGATAAATTCTCTGAGCGGTTACGATTGCGTGGACATCGTGGGGCATTCCATGGGCGGAGGTATGGCTGTATATGCGGCGTCGCGTATGTCTAACGTAAGGCGGGTTTTGCTGTTTGCTCCCGCATTCAGATACCCCCGTCCGGGTACGTTTACGCGGCAGGGGGCACAGTTCCGCGATTACAGAGCGTTTGCAGCGGGTCTTGACGATAAAGAGTTTGCGCATAAACTCGAACAGAAAGAGGACGTTGCAAGAAAAGCGCTTTCCGCGTCGGTTGACTTGTTTTTTAAAAGACTGCTACCGCATTGGAGCCTGCGCAATCTTATTAATTTTATGCGGATTATGGCAAAAGCCAGACAGAAGATAAAGGAAATCAAATGTCCGTTATGCATTATGTACGGCGAGCTTGACGAGTTTCTGCCGCTTTCGTCGGCAAAAGAAGTGCTGGAAAACTCGGACAGCCGTGAAAAATATTTTATAAGATACGGACTGAAAGGGCACGCGCTTACTTATCTCGGAGATTGCTCGGACGTTATTGCGGATTCCGTTATGTTTCTGCGCGGCGAAAATCCGCTTTCGCGTACTCCGGAAAAGACGGAATTGCGCGCGGCTTACAGGCTTATTCGCGGCGAGGCTACGGATAAAATAGTGACCGCGAATTTCGACGAACAGACTTTTAATCTGGGAAAGAACGGATCGTCGGTACGGCACAGGCGCGTAACGGAAACATATTCCGACGGCGGGGCAAAGTTTTTCGGTCATCTCGAAAAATTTGCCTTTATAAAAATCAACAGAAAACAGCCGTAACGCAATCGATACGGGGCAAGCGAGTACAACATTGCTTTTGTTCGCTTAAACTTTATGAAAAGTTAAATTTTATGCCTTATATTTTACCGTGAAAATACATACGGGCGAGTTTCGGAATAATAAGCCCTAAGGAGCGGTAACATGAGAAAGGTAAAAATCACTTGCGACAGCACTGCCGACCTCGATTATCTTTTCGCTGAGCGTGGCATTGCGGTAACTCCGCTGACAGTACTTCTTGGCGACAGATCGGGATTGGACGGAACGGAAATTACCACCGAAGATATATACGAATACTTTGCGGAGACCAAAAAAACGCCTAAGACAAGCGCTGTTTCTCCCGAAGAATACCGTGAGTTTTTTGAAAAGCAGACTGCGGACGGCTCGGAAGTGGTGCATTTCACGATTTCTTCGCAGATGAGCGCATGCTACGCGAACGCGTGCAAAGCGGCAGAAGACTTTAAAGGCGTATATGTCGTGGACTCGGAAAATCTTTCTACGGGCATAGGATTGCTTGTGCTTTACGCAGACGATCTTGCAAACGAAGGACTCGGCGGGGAGGAGATAAAAGCGCGCGCGGACGCAAGAAAAAGCGCTGTGCAGGCGTCGTTTGTCGTGGATACGATGGATTTCCTTTATCGCGGCGGACGTTGCGGCGGCGTTACGGCGTTTATTGCGAGCGTGCTTAAAATCAAACCTTCGATATATGTCAAAAACGGCGCAATGGGCGTCGGCAAAAAATATATGGGTGCGACGAGTAAAGCGATAGTCAAGTATGTCGCCGACACGATGAAAGCTTATAACAACCCCGATCTTAAATATTTCTTTATCACGCATTCGTCGGCTAAGCCCGAAGTGGTGGAAACGGTCAGACGGGAAGTTGAACAGGCGTACCCCGACGCGAACATTTTCATAACGGTAGCAGGCTCAACGATTACCTCGCACTGCGGAAAAGGCACGCTCGGAGTGCTTTACTTCAACGACGGGGGAAAGATCTGATCTTTGCCGCTACGATAAGGAGGTCATATGAGAAAAGTAAAAATTACGAGCGACAGCATTTCCGATCTGGATTATCTGTTCGATCAGCGCGGTATAACGCGCCTGCCGATTCCCATTCTTCTCGGCGATAAGGAAGGACTTGACGGGGAGATTACCCCCGACGATATTTATAAATTTTTTGCCGAAACGAAGACTACGCCCAAAACAAGCGCGATTACTCCCGAAAAATATTATGAGTTTTTCTCGGAGCAGACTGCGGACGGTTCGGAACTCGTGCATTTTACTATTTCTTCCAAGATGAGCTCGTGCTATTCGAACGCGTGTAAGGCGGCGGAACAGTGCGGCGGCGTTTACGTGATCGATTCTCAGAATCTCTCGACCGGTGCCGGCTTGCTTGTTCTTTATGCGGACGATCTTGCTAAAGAGGGACTCGGCGGCAAGGAAATAAAAGCTCGCGTCGACGCGAGAAGAAGCTCGGTACAGGCGTCTTTCGTAGTCGATACCATGACTTTCCTGCATCGCGGCGGGCGTTGCAGCGGTCTTGCGGCTTTTGTGGCAAGTGTTCTTAAAATCAAACCTTCGATATTCGTTAAGGACGGCGAAATGGGCGTCGGCAAAAAATACATGGGCGCAACCGATAAGGCTATCGTGAAATATGTTGCGGAAACCCTTAAAACTTATGATCATCCCGATCTGAAGTACGTTTTCGTTACGCATACTTCCGCTCGTCCCGAAGTAGTCGATTTAGTCAAAAAAGAAGTGCTCGAAGTTTATCCCGAAGCCAATATTTACGAAACCATTGCTGGCGCAACCGTAACTTCGCATTGCGGAAAAGGTACTCTCGGCGTATTGTATTTCAATGACCGTATGTAATATTGCGCACCATTAACATTACCCTGACGTAAAAAAATGAAACGCGTTAAACACGTTTCATTTTTTTACTGGGTTGCGCAATACATACCCGCGCTTGCGGTATCTTTCGGGCGTATACGCGCAAAATTTCCCTCGTCACCGTGAGGTAGACTTCGGGGACGTGCGGAGGCTTTGCCTCCGTACAAATTTTGCGCTTCTGCGCCTCGAAATCTCTCCGCAATCGCTGCTTATGTTCTTTGTATAGGCTCTTTCTTATTTTTAAGGTTAAACACTTTATAAAAAAGGACGAGCCGTCATAGTCAAAGAAAGCAGCGATTGCGGATAGATTTTCGGATGATAAGGCGTGTTCTTTTTAGCCGGCGTAAGCGTGCGGCCGCCGCTAGGTGACCCTGCGGCGGTAAAAAAACACGCCTTTGCGCCGAAAAGA
>CASFAN010000135.1 GCA_949292715.1 uncultured Eubacteriales bacterium | reverse complement strand
GATTTTACAAGATTTTATAACTTTTTTTTGTTTGACTTACTTATAGAATAACAAAACTCTCAAACCACATACTTTTCGCGCTTATCGGGATGCGAGTTTGACTTACTTATAGAATAACAAAACTCTCAAACCTCAAAGTGCCGAGAATCGGTATGCTTACGGCATATTTATTCTATAAGTAACATTATTATAGCATGAAAATATTTAATTTACAATAATTTCGCACAAATCTTCCGTAATTATTTTGTGCCTTTCGGTCTGCAATTTTTTTCGCGAACAATTATTTTCGATGAGCAATAGGGATATTTTTTCCGCTTCGCAATGGGAATAAAGTTTAAGTAAAGATTCGTCATCGAGCAAGCCTTTAAGATTTACGAATATAAAAAACTCCGCTCTTTTTAGTTCGCTTATTAAGTTAATATAGCATACAAGTTTTTCAAGATAACTGTCGTAATGAGCGGTAGCGTGCATATCAACCGCTTTAAGAAGCGCAGTTAAAGATATTTCCGAGTGTTCCAATTCAAAATTAAAATCATAAGTCAACGAACCGAGAAAATCAAAAATTTCCGTATTCAATTCGCTTAATCTTAAAAAACAACCGCATGAATTATATTTGTTTTCGATGTATTTATAAAGTGCGTTGGTCAGCTTTTTATCCTCAAAATCAAGCACAAAAGGATCGGAAATAAGAAAGCCTTTTTCGCAAGCCGAAATTTCTTTTCCGTCATTCAAAAACACATAATCCCCTTCTTCTCCGTCGAACTGTTTGATTAAGGCATAAACGGTTTCGTAAAATTCAAAAGGATTCTCAATTATAAGAACAGACGGAAAATTATGTTGCAACACAAGCGGTTCTTCATAATGAGAATGAACTATTTTTATCATATTTCAACATACCTGTCCGTACTATCAAGGATAAGCGTCTGCGCACTCCCCATGAGATATTCGATCGATGAAAACTGTCGCTCTGTAATCTCAAGCATTTCCACAAGCCCTTCGGGAGGCAAATGTTCACGCACTGTTTTTTTCACCGCTTGCGAAGTAACGTTATTTATAACAAGTTTTGTATAAACGGATTTCTGCATCATTATAAAACCGTTTTTCACAAGAAATTTTCTGAAACGGTTATATTCAAGACGGTTTTTATCCGTCTGCATCGGTAAATCGAAAAATACTATCAATCGCATAAATCTCAGATTCATACTTGGTAAAGCATTTGCGGAAAAATTATGCTTTCGGCTTTTCCGTTCAGTCTTCCGAAAAGACTGCGTACATAGGTTCTTATTGCCACGTCGAGGGTGGTATTCTTCCCGTCCGATAATATCGGCATATTCAGAAGTTCAATCATTTCACGCTTATAGTCGCTTGTCGCTTCATTAAGCGTCAGCATTTTTCTGTCCACAATCACGCGCAACGGTTCCATAAAATCACAGCCCAAGTTAAAATTATTATATTCGTTGCGATGCCATATACCCAGTTGCGTAAGATAACCGCAGGCAGTTATTTCTCTGTTGACCGCGCTTAAAATCACGGCATAACCGTAATTAAGGCAAATATTTGCAAAAGTTTCTTTTCTTCTCGATCCGTCTTCTCCGAATATGCGGTTGAAATATACTTTAGCCGCGTGCCCCTCCCTGTTCGTCAAATCGCCGTCGGTAACTTCACTTGCATACCCGAAAAGCAACTCGCTTTCTTCTTCATAACCGAGATCGCACAAATGCTTTGCCTGTTCGGTAATTTTTCTGACTATTATTTCCCGCCAGACTTGTTTTTTCGATTCTTCCGTCCACTCCGTTTGCTCTCTTATTTTTCCCGAAACGTTATATGAACCGTAATAAGGTAACAGCTCGGAAGAAGGATTACATTTTTTATCGCAGAAAATAACCTTGACGTTGTTTTCAATAAGCTCGTTCAAAAGCGAGGCGGTAAGCGCAATCGCAGTGCTTTGCAGAATAAGCGTGTTAATTTCGCTTATTGCGATTTTCTTTTCCGCCTCGCCGCGTATAACGAGATAGTTCAGCCTATGCTCGAGCTTCGCCCTCGATTTTATGACTACCGTACGGAATCCCATTTTACAGTTTACGTTTTGTCACATGAAGACCGCAAGGCGAAGAATTTATAAGTACGACGTCAGCGTTTGTTATATCTCTATTAATAAGCAATCGACCAAACTGAGAAGAAAGTTTCAACAAAACCAAATTTGAAGGCTGTCCTTTATTCTGTAAAAATTTAATAATTTCTGATAATACCTTCAACTGATCTATAATATTTAATGCTATAAAGTTGTTTCTATTATTGTATATATTATCTTTGAAATATTTTGCTCCGCTTATGCAATTATAAACCGAACGAGATAACTGCTCTATAATTTTATCATAAAGCGCGATATTAGCCGTTTTATCTACGCGCAGAATTACTTCCTCTTTGCGATTTTTATGTACGTCGTAAAATTCATTATCTTTATTAAGCTGATTCTTAGCGTCAAGATCGAGCAGCTTACTTATTGCTTTTACATATCTGTCCGTTTCGTTATCCGTAAACCATTGTACTGCGTTATGCAACAAAACTTGATTTCCGGTTACCCCCGCAAGGCGGACCGGCGTACCATTATATTCAATCAACGATTTTATGCCTATCTTCGGAACATAAATTTCGGGATTTTTAAGATATGTTCCGAAATATTCAATAAGCGCATTCGGATTATTTTTCAATTTGTAATCTATAAGCACGGGTACGCGTTCTATTGTTTTAATCGGCTGATTCTTTTTGTCAAGCGACATAACAACCGCAAAATACGCTGTGGAAAGTGATTTATATCCGCCGTATTTGTCGGTATCTCTGAGCGGAGTGCTCATTTTCATAGGCGCGTCAATATTCCCGTTGCCTGCGGCATACACCGTTTCGTTGTAAAACGCACCATGATCGCAATACGAGAACCTTGTTACGCTCATGGTAAAACGCGACATAACTTTGCGTACCGTTGCAATGGATTCGTTCATGCTCCACGCATTGACAATATCCCTTTCAAATAGTTTATATTCCCCGGACAATGACGGCGCCGCGCCGTTTTTATACATATTATACAGCTTGGTGTAATGCGTATCATATACGTTACCCGCAACGATATTAAGATATGCGTCACGCGCATGATGAAGGTCGTTAGTTTCACGGCATTTGTAAAAATCAAACTTATTTCTGAAGTCGCCGACGTTTTCCGCCTTGCTGTAAACAACTTTGGTTTCAGGGTATTTTTTCTGTAAAAGCTCGGCAACGGCTTTGACGCTTTGCGAAGTTATAACCAACTGACGCTGTACAAAGCCTTCTTTTTCGGACTCCGTAAGCGGATTTACACGCATAAGCGCGTTATATTTCTTATCCCCCATCAACCCCTTTTCATGCAATATTTTCCATAACGGCTGTTGGTTCGTAAAACCGGCGGGAAGCGGATAAACGTCTGTTTTTGCCGCATTTTTCGTGCGCTTGCAAAGAACTTTATTTTCAAGGCTGTCGTCTTTCACTACCGAACGCGGCACTATGTGATCTACGTCGTATGTATCGGTGGACAAGTATTCAAGATCTATTTTTTCGCCTGTATAAGCACATCTGCCGAGCTGTCTGAAATACAGATATAACCGCTCCGAGCGCAAATCCATATCGCTTTTTCCGTTCAGTTCACCGAGAAGTTCGTCGACGTTTTCGCAATCCTTATAAAGCTCCTGCAATATTTCCTTTCTTGATTTCGTTTTTTTACCCTTGTCTTTGCTTTTATTCGTGCGGGTGACTTCCAAAAAGATTTTATCAGGAGCCTTTCCGAGCGCACCGACATACTCGTCGCACATTTTAAGCGCCTGCCATATACCGCGACGGGTTGCCGGAGAAACATACATATCTTCCAAAGTTTTATACGTTACTTCTTCACTGTCGTTACCGTTTGCTCTGTCAATAGCTCGCTGAAAATCGTAATGAGGCGAATTTATTAACTCCATAATATTCATATCCGTATTATAAAGTTCGCCGAGTATCGTACATGATACCTCGCCGGTGTCTTCGTCCTCTTTCCCGTAAGTATTGCATAAAAACTCCTTAGATAACCTGCCGAAATCTTTGAAATTAAGTCCTTTGAGCATTCTTATGCGGTTTTCATCCAAAATATCCGAATACTTTTTGCGAATAAGTTTCTCTACGACACGCTTATCCGTATTCAAAGTATGCCAAAGCACTATATCTTCGCAAAGTTCTTCGTTCGTATCCGCAAGAGTGCCGAGATACTTCTCCTGTCTGAGCGTGATATAAGTGCTCATGGACGCAGTAAGCTCGTTATCTTCACATGAAATTTTGAGATCGCCTGCTTCTGATTTTTTCCAAAGCCCGTTATCCGTAAGATACTTTTTGATTTTGTTCGAACTTACTTTCGGATAAATGAGGAACAAATCGTTATAAAGCCTTTGTTTAAGTCCTACATTTATTGCCTCGCCGTTGATTTTCAGTTTATTCAACTGATTAAGAGTATTAAACTTCTGGTATATTACCGAGCACTTAGGCAACACATCGGCACCGTGTATATAAGAGCATTTGCTTGTCATACGGCGCATAAACGCTTCGTTGCTCGCCGCTTTATCCACCATTTCGTCAAAATTCCAAGGGAGAATTTCCCCCTCCTTCTTTTTTACGATCCAGCTGTTTCCGCCTTTATCCTTATGATAGTCGTTAAGCGGTCCGACATAGTAAGGAATTCTGAAACGCATAATCGAGCGTATGCGATCGCTGACGGTCAGCCCGTCGGTTTTTTTCGCAAACTCGGGAAAATCCTTTTCTGCGTTTTCAAGGATTTTTTTAAGCTCCGCCTCATTCACCTGATAAGGGAAAAGTCCGTTGTCTGCATGAAGAATAAGCGGCAGTAACGTTCCGTCGTTAAGCTTGTTTCTTACATATTCCAACGCACCGATATCCGTAAATTTGCTTTCATTAGCTTTCAGTTTATCGCTTAAGAATTTATAAAACTCATCGCGCGTGCAATGTTTTCCTTTATGCCCTTTCCCGTTATAATGCGATCTGCCGCCGATATATGCGGAATAATTTTTCAGCTTTGCGTCGCTCTGTCTGAACATTTCGTCAAACAGAGTCTTGTCGCATCTGAAAAGTCCTTTCAGAACATTCAGATCCTCTTTGTGTTTCTCGTATACCTTTATCATTGCTTCGGAAATGTAATTGCATCCCGAAAAAACGTTTTCAAACAATATGTAATTATAAATTGCTTTAAGGTAACCGAGCAGTTCATATTGAGCTATAAGCGAATCGCATTCGTCATCTTTAAGTTTTGCAAAACTATATGTCTTGCCTTCTTCTTCGCCGAACAGTGTTTTTGTGCTGAACGAATAACCGAGCATGGCATTTACCATGTCTTTCATATACTTTGCTTTATCTTTGTCTTTTCCGTTAATGCCGAGCAGATCGTAACAGACATTTTTTCTGTCGCCGCCCTTTCCCATCGCATTCTTTTTGAAATCATCGAGCCTGTCCGTGACAAAACTTATCGGATCGTCGTCCTCGGCAATCGAAACAAGATATTCGTTAAGATCATCGATAAGTTTTTTCAAATCGCGTATTTCTGAAATTTCCTGCCCGTCAAAAAGAAAATGTCCGCGATATTTGATTATGTGATGCAACGCGATATAATAAAGCCTTATGTCCTTAGGCGCGGTGTGATCGATAAGCGCTTTTCTAAGATGAAAAATCGTCGGATATTTTTCGTAAAACTGTTTATCCGTAAAGTTATCGTCGGCAAACAATACATACTGATTTTTTATGGCACTATCCTTATCTTCCATAAGATAAGCGCTGTTATTAAGACGAAGGAAAAACGTTTCGTCCGTCATCATAGGAGCAAAAAGCGCCTGCAACCATTCTATTCTTCTGCGCCTGCGTGCCATACGCCTTCGCATCGCACGTTTCGTTCTGCGATCGACTGCCGTTTTTGCTTCGTCAAAAAGTCTGACCGCCCACAAGTCTTTTCCCTTTGCCCTGAGCAAACGGTAATTTTCATCGGTTGCCGCAATTCCTACCGAATCCGTACCGATATCCAAGCCAAGATAAAATTTTTCCATATTTTTTCTCCTTTTGTATTGACAAATTCAATCCATTGTGCTATTCTAATTACAGAATAACAAAACAGAGTTCAAATAAAAATTTATTCTAACCACTTTTCGCATTTAGCGATCGAAAACTTCCGACAAGTCGGGAGTTTTTTCTTTGCCCCGCTTACAAAATCATTTCAATGTTTCAATGCAATTTAATTATACACTATAATGACTCAATTTTCAATACCAATTCCATTTTTTGTATATTTTTTTTCATTTTATAACATAAATGCGGACAACTGTCTGTCCGCATTTATAATTTTTTTATTTATTTTTATATTCTGTATTTTTCGTATAACGCTTCGGCTACGCGAAGACCGTCTGCGGCGGAACTGGTTATGCCGCCGCTGTAACCGCTGCCCTCTCCGCAGGGGTAAATGCCTCTGACGGATGCCGACTGCAACGTATCGTCTCGGATAAAGCGCAAAGGCGAAGTAAAACGCGTTTCCGCCGCCGTAAGTATACCGTCAGGCGCGTCAAAACCGCGTATGCGTTTTCCGATATCCCTTATGGCCGCTTTCAACGGATCCGTAACATACCTCGGGAACAGTTCCGTCAGAGGAACAAAGCTAATGCCGCGCGGATATGTGGGAGCGACCGACCCGATACTTCCGCCGTCGCCGCCTTTCAGAAAATCTCCGACCGTCTGCACGGGAGCTCGGTAATTTCCGCCGCCGAGCGCAAAAGCCTTTTGCTCGATCGCGTGCTGATACTCTATGCCCGCAGTTATGCCGTCGTGCGGAAAATCGGTCAGCCGCACCTGCACCATAAGCGCGCTGTTGGCATTAACGCCGTCGCGGGCGCGATTGCTCATGCCGTTCGTCACCACCCCGCCGCGTTCGCTCGCCGCCGCCATAACGTACCCTCCCGGACACATACAGAACGTAAACACCCGTCTGTCCGAAACGGTACTGACCGCTTTGTAGTCAGCCGCAGGCAAACCTTTTACGTTGCCGTACTGCGCTCTGTTTATGCAGCCCTGCGCATGTTCAATACGCACGCCTACGGCAAACTCGCGGGCTTCCGCCGCAATACCGCTTTCCGTCAGCATTGCGAAAGTTTCGCGTGCAGAATGTCCCGTTGCGATCACGAGATCGTCCGCAGCTTCTTCCGTTTCGGAGCCGCTATCTAACGTTTTAAGCCTGACGGCGAACAGTTTTCCGCCGCGCGAAGCGAATCCCGAAAACAGCGTGCCGAAACGAACCTGTCCGCCGCAGGAGATTATATACTCGCGCATATTTTTCACAACGTTTTTCAGTACGTCGCTGCCTATATGCGGTTTATTCAGATACAGCGTATCCTCGGGCGCACCGAACCTTACGAACGTGCGGTAAACTTCGGCATTAAAGCCGCTGTGCGTCTGCGTATTCAGTTTGCCGTCCGAAAACGTGCCCGCCCCGCCTTCGCCGAACTGCACATTGGAGTTTTCGTCAAGCTCGCCGCCGCCGAAAAATTTTTGCACGCTTTCCGCGCGGTCGTCCACCCGCTCGCCGCGTTCGACGACTATCGGAGTAAAACCTCTGTCGGCAAGCCTCACCGCGCACAGCAGACCTGCGGGACCGCTCCCGACCACATAGACTTTACGCTGCGAACGTAATTTTTCAAGCGGCGCACACACAGGAGGAAATTCATCGCCGTATTCTATAGAAAATACCCAGTGAATGTCCTGTTTCTTTCGCGCGTCGAGAGATTTTTTCAGTATGCGGAAATACAGCGGCTTATGCCCGAGGGCGCGAGCCGCTATTTTCACAAGTTCCCTTTCATCCGACGTCGGAGATAATTTTATGTTGTCGAGTTTATATATGTTCATTTGCCGCCCGTCAGTGCACGCGCCACGCGAAGTGCGCTTGCAAATGCCCAATGCAGGTTGTAACCGCCGCATTCCCCGTCGACGTTAAGCGTCTCTCCCGCGAAATACATTCCTTTGACGAATTTGCTTTCAAGGTTTTCTGTCATTTCGGAAAGCGGAACACCGCCGCGCGTAACCTGCGCGTAGTCGAAACCGAGCGTACCGAGCACGCTCAGACGGAAATGCTTTGCGGCATACGCTATTTTTCCCGCGTTGTCACTGCCCGCATATTTTATGATTGCGCGCCCTATCTGATTATTCAGCGTAAGCGCAAGCAGTTCGCCGCTGTCGTATCCCGCGCGTTTTTTCTTTTCTATATCCGCGGTCAGCTCCGCTTCGGACACGTCGGGAAGAAATTCAAGCGACAGCGCGCAATCGGTTTTGTCCGTCACATAAGGCGAAACCGCGAATATTGCATTCCCGCTTACTCCGTATTCGGTAAATATAACGTCGCCGCGCGCCGTCTTCAATAACTTATCGCCGCAAAGCGCTGTCACGGCACATTCGGCGCGTATGCCTTTCAATGTTTTTATGTATTCGGTATTTGTTTTCAACTGCACGAGCGAAGGATATAGCGGCGTCACCGTGTGCCCGAGAGCGCGCAATATACCGAATACGGAACCGTCCGTACCGAACTGTTTCTGAGCCTTGCCACCCGTACAGAAAACGATTTTATCCGCGGCTATTGAGCCTTTGTCCGTTTTCACGGTAAACCCTCTTTGTATATCGGTAACGCGGGTTTCGGTAAGTATCTTTACTCCGATGCGCTCGCATTTGCGCCGAAGACAGTCGGTAAGCGAAGAAGCCTGCCTGCCCGCGGGATATATACGTCCCTGCTCGTCGGTCACGAAAAGCCCGTTAAAACCCGAAAGTACGCGATCGACAGGCGCGCTTTCGAGCACGGACGAAAGCATGCGGAAATCATCGGTAAAATAATGTTCCGCTCCCGCATTCGCGTTTGCGACGTTACCCTGACCGTTGCCCGTTGCCGACAACTTCTTGCCTACGCGCGCACCGCGTTCTATAATAACGGTCTTAAAGCCGCCGAGCGCCGCGGCGAGATACAGCCCCGCTGCACCGCCGCCTATTATCGCGATTTCGTATTCGTTCATGGATTTATTATAACATTATCGAGCGGATAAATCAACCCTTTAACCGTTCTCCGCCTGCTGCCGAACTTCCACAAACCAGCGCGACGTTTCGGTTTCGTAATACAAGAAACGCCGTACGTCGCCGAATACGCAATCGTAACGCACGGGATAAAACGAGTCCGATCGCGGGGGCACGGTGCGTTCGCCGAGCACCCGCGTTATTTCGTATTCTCTGCCGTCAGACCACGCTACGGAAAGAGGTTTCATCTTTCCTTCTTCCGAAAAACGCACCGTAACGGCAACGTATATTTTACGCATATTTTCTCTCATATAACGAAGTATCGGACTTTATGCGCCGAATTATACAAAAGACAGCGCATAATTATGCAATACCATAAATACGCACAAAATTTTTTCGCAATTTTTTTACAAAAATAATACTTACATATTTGATATTGAAAAATTTCTGTGTTATAATTATGCGGAAAACGAAACCATATTTTCGGAGGATTATTCCTATGTTTAAAAACGAGTATATCGCATCGGTTTATGAAACGGTATGCAAGAGAAACCCCAACGAGCCCGAGTTTCTTCAGGCTGTCAGAGAGGTTCTCGAATCGCTCGAACCCGTAGCGGCTAAGCGTCCCGACCTCGTCAAAGCAGGCGTATTCGAAAGAATAGTAGAACCCGAGAGATTCATTCAGTTCAGAGTCAGCTGGGTGGACGATAACGGCAAAGTACAGGTCAACCGCGGATACAGAGTTCAGTTCAACTCCGCAATCGGACCTTACAAGGGCGGTCTCAGACTTCACCCTTCGGTAAACGCTTCCGTTATCAAGTTCCTCGGCTTCGAACAGATCTTCAAAAACAGCCTTACCACCCTTCCCATGGGCGGCGGTAAAGGCGGCAGCGACTTCGATCCCAAAGGCAAGAGCGACAATGAAATCATGCGTTTCTGCCAGTCGTTCATGACCGAGCTTTGCAAACATATCGGCGCGGATACCGACGTACCCGCAGGCGACATCGGCGTAGGCGCGCGTGAAATCGGATTTATGTTCGGTCAGTACAAGAGACTGCGCAACGAATTCACCGGCGTGCTTACGGGCAAAGGTCTTACCTACGGCGGTTCGCTCGCAAGAACGGAAGCTACCGGATACGGACTCTGCTACTTCACCAACGAAATGCTTAAAACCGCAGGCACAAGCTTCGAAGGTAAGAAAGTCGTCATTTCCGGTTCGGGTAACGTTGCAATTTACGCTACCGAAAAAGCTACTCAGCTCGGCGCGACCGTCATAGCTCTTTCCGACTCCAACGGCTATATCGTCGACGAAAACGGTATCAACCTCGACGTAGTTAAGCAGATAAAGGAAGTCGAGAGAAAGAGAATAAAGGAATACGTAGACAGAGTCAAAGGCGCGAAGTACTTCGAAGGCTGCCGCGGAATCTGGACCGTTCCCTGCGATATCGCCCTTCCCTGCGCTACGCAGAACGAACTCGATCTCGACGGCGCAAAAGCGCTTATCAAGAACGGTTGCAAACTCGTTGCGGAAGGAGCAAACATGCCTTCCACTCCCGAAGCAATCGAAGAATTCCAGAAGAACGGAATCGCGTTCGGACCCGCAAAAGCGGCTAACGCAGGCGGCGTAGCTACATCCGGACTTGAAATGAGCCAGAACTCCATCCGTCTTTCCTGGACGTTCGAAGAAGTGGACGAGAAACTTCACGGCATTATGAAGAGTATCTACAAAGCGGCTTACGACGCTTCCGTCGAATACGGCTGCCCCGGCAACCTCGTTGCAGGCGCAAACATTGCAGGCTTCCTTAAAGTCGCCGAAGCAATGAAGTGGCA
>CASFAN010000134.1 GCA_949292715.1 uncultured Eubacteriales bacterium | reverse complement strand
TAAATATTAAAAGACCGAGCTGAAACGGCAGTCAGCCGATTTTAAGGCAAATCTTTACGTTATTGCCGGCTTCAAGCACACCGTTGCTTCGGATAAAATGTTGTTGTGCGTTGACGAAATACGAATTAAAGATTTTGGACGAAATATGTATTCGGATGAAGAACCGTAACAAGTAGTTTATTTTTAAGCGCATACATTACTGTTTCGCCGATTAATCATAATTATCCCGGGAAGAAGAAAACTAAAATTAGTTTACAGCGGGAAACGTATTAAAGTCAAGCGTTTCAACACTGAAACTAATTTTTCGTTTTTAAGTTTTATAATTCTTAAAAACGTTTACAGCAGGAAACTAATTATGAAACTTATTTTAGCTGTCGGCAAAAGAACAGAAAATCTATTGAACGAGAGAAATATGACGCAATATCAATTGGCAAAATCGGGCGGGTTCAACCGCGCTACGCTTTGGCATGTTATAAATCCCGATATCACGGCGGTTAAAACCGTTAAGCTTGACACTGTTTATCAGATTGCTGATACTCTCGGGGTAAGCCTGAAAGAATTTTTTGACGACCCTTTATTCGACGATATAAGCGATTAATAAAATACAAGCAGTGTACCAAAAAATACTCGTGCGTTTCCGGCGCGGGAGAGGAGTACGCTACGCGTCTTACCTTTTAGGCGGGTAAAAGTAAAAATGACATACCTGAAAAAAGCTTGTGCTTCTTGGCGCGGGAGAGGAGAATGCATAAATGCATACAACCTCTTAGGCAGGTAAAAGTAAAAATGACATACCTTTATGGTATGTCATTTTTACTTGGCGCGCCGTGAGGAGCTCGAATCCCCAACCTTCGGTTCCGTAGACCGACGCTCTATCCAATTGAGCTAACAGCGCATAATTTTTCGCCGACCGTGCGCAAACAAGCGCGTTTTTTTCTGTCAGCTTGCTAATTATAGTATTATTGAAAGAAATTGTCAAGAGGTTAAGGCAAAAAAAACGAAAATTGATGAAATTAAAAACATTTGCGCGCGGTGAAGACAGTCATTGCGGACTATTAAGCACGTCGGGTGAAAGTGGCATGGAAAAGACGGATTAAAAATTTCCTCTACTTTATGCCAAGTTATTGACTTAGCTCCGCTTTTTTGGTACTATATGTTTATTCGGGAGGGTTTTCTCGTGGCGAAAGTAATTTCAATTTCAAATCAGAAAGGCGGCGTAGGTAAAACCACGACGTGCATAAATCTCAGCGCGTTTGTTGCGCTTATGGGATATAAAGTCCTTGTCGTGGACATAGATCCGCAGGGCAACACTACAAGCGGTTTCGGTATCGTAGGCGAGAGCAAAGACAATCTGAAACGCACTATATACGACGTAATGATGGGCGACGCCACCGTAAAGGAAACGGTGACCAAAACAACCGTGCCCAATCTGGAAGTGCTTCCCGCAAATATCGAGTTTGCCGGGGCGGACGTGGAGCTTATGAGCCTCGAAGAATCGAGGGAAAAAGTACTGCGCCGCGCGCTCGAACCCGTTCGCGACGATTACGATTATATTTTCATCGATTGTCCGCCGTCGCTCAACGTGTTTTCTGTAAACGCGCTTACCGCTTCCGATTCCGTGCTTATACCCATGCCGGGAGATTTCTTCTCGCTCGAAGGTATAGCGCAGCTTATGAATACGGTAAAACTCGTTAAAAAACACCTCAATCACGCGCTCGAGATAGAAGGCGTCGTAATGACGATGTATGTCAAGAATAACCTTTCCAATCAGGTCGCGGAAGACGTAATACGTTGGTTCGGAAAGAGCGTTTTTAAAACCCGTATACCCCGCAACGTAACGCTCGGCGAAGCTCCGAGTTTCGGTCTGCCCGTCGTGCAGTATAACCCTACGAGCAAAGGCTCTCTCGCTTATATGGATCTTGCGGTGGAAATGCTTAAACGCGACGGTAAAAAAGCTAAACCGCTTACGGGATTGTCTTCGTATAAGTATAAACAGCCTTCCGCTTCTGCGGCGGGGAAAAAAGGCGGCGAAAAACCCGCAGGCAAAAATGCAAAATGACAAAAGCGGCGGACTTGTTCGGTCTGCCGTTTTTTAACGCTGTATATTATATAAGTAAGGAGAATTTATGTCAACACCGCATATATCTGCAGAAAAAGGCGACTTTGCCCGTACGGTCATAATGCCGGGAGATCCTCACAGATCCGAACTTATCGCGCGCGAGTTTTTAAGCGGCGCACTTCTCGTCAACGACGTTCGCGGAGTACGCGGGTTTACGGGCGAGTATAAAAGCGTGCGCGTATCGGTAATGGCAAGCGGCATGGGTATGCCGTCGATGAGCATATACTCGCACGAATTATATAACTGTTTCGGCGTCGAAAATATCATAAGAACGGGGAGCGCGGGCGCGCTTTCCGATTCTCTCGCACTGCGCGACATAGTTATATGCGATAACGCGATTACGGATTCGGGAATAGTCCGTTTTCTGGGCGCGGAACCGATGTCGGATATTCCCGCCTCGCGCGAGCTTGCCGAAATTGCGCGCTTTGTGCGTACTTCCGCCCGCACCGTAGTCGGCAAATTGCAAACGAGCGACGTTTTCTATTCGGACAATGTGTATAAACTCGAGTGGAAAGCCCGCGGAGCGTTAGCCGTCGAAATGGAAACAGCCGCGCTGTACGCTACCGCGCGGAAAGCGGAAAAACGCGCGCTCGCACTTTGCACCGTAAGCGATTACGCGCTTACGGGAGAGGGATTATCCGCAACAGAACGCGAAAAAACTTTTACCGATATGATAGAAATCGCGCTCGAAACCGCCGTCGAAGCGGAAAGACTGCCGAAATTATAATCCGCCCGACTTTCGCGCATTCGTATTCCCGTTGAATACTTCGTTGTAAACGCTTGACTTTTCGGGGGGGGGGATATAATAATAAAAACCTCTTCGCAAAGAGCGTGGGCGGTTCAGCGTGCCGAGTTTTCTTCGCCGTTTTGCGGTTCGGTTTTGCGTTCGACGAGCAGGTATTGCGTATTGCCGAAAACGGTGCGGCGAAGTACCGCAAAAACGAGGTATGCGCCCGCGAGAACGCTTACAACCGCCATAACTGCAATTGCGGGCGCGTTCCATTGACTGCCCGAAGCCATATCGGCAGAGCCGAGCAATCCGCCGATATTATAAAGCGTATGCGCGATGACGGGCGCGGCGACGGAACGCGTCAGGATAAGAAGCGCGCCGAACATACAGCCTGTAAGAAAAGTGTATCCGACTTGTAAAAACGTCGCGCCTATCGCGCCGCCGAACAGATTGAAAAGGTGGGCGAGCGCGAACAAACCGCTCGAAAACAAAACGGCGAGAACGGGCGCGCTTTTGCGGCTTTTCATTGCGCCGATAAACATCGGCACAAGAAACGCGCGGAAAGCGACTTCCTCGAACAGCCCGATCGAAACGCAGAAAAGTATATATAAAGCGGATCTGCCGATACTTGCTGTGTAAACGAGCTGACCCGAGCCGAGCGTGAAGAAAGGGAAGTTTGCAAGCGCCACCGCGAGAGCCGCAAGCGTTGCGACAATGCCGCCTCTGAAACGCGGCAGCAACAAACGCGCATAACCGAATGCAAATATAATACATCCGAAAGCGCCGAAAAGCAGTAATCTTTCCGCGGTTTCCAAGCCGAAAACCGCTTCGGCAGGCATGTTTTCATCGGAATTTGCGAACATTTCGTAAAGCGTGAGCGCGAGCGCCGCAATTGCAAATACCGCCGACGAGATAACGGCAATTAGTTTCTTTCTTCTGCTTTCCATACGCATAATTATACAGTACCGTCTGTCGGGTTGTCAATACCTTTGCCGAAAGCAAACGGGGAAACGGTTGACAATAAAATCCGTATGTAATAAAATAATTGTGATTATATCGTCGTTAATTCGTCGAAAACGCGGTTAAGCCGCACGGAGGATATATGGTAAAATTCACGAACGTGACAAAATCTTATGCTGGAAATTCCGTCAGAGCGGTCGACGGTCTTGACCTGATATTGAATACGGGGGAGATTTTCGGCTTTCTCGGACCCAACGGCGCGGGTAAGACGACTACGATTAAAATGCTTACCGGCATACTCGACATCGACGAAGGCAGTATCGAGGTATTCGGTCACGACATAAAAAAAGATTCCATCGAAGCCAAAAAACTGCTCGGTTACGTTACCGACAGCGGCGTTCTGTTCGAAAAACTCACGGGCAGGGAATTTGTGGATTTCATGGCGGACGTGTACGGAGTCAGTCTGGAGGATCGCCGCAGACGCGCCGAGCCTCTGCTCGACAGGTTCGGTCTGCGCGAAGCTTTCGATAAACAGATCGGAACTTACAGCCACGGAATGAAACAGAAAATCGCGATAATAGGCGCGCTCGTACACAATCCGAAAGTGCTTGTCCTCGACGAGCCTATGGTCGGACTCGATCCGCAGTCGGTACGCGAATTCAAAGACATAATGCGTATGCACGCAGACGCGGGAAATATAGTTTTCTTTTCCACGCACGTTCTGGATATGGCGGAAAAGATTTGCGATCGAATCGGCATAATCAACAAAGGAAAACTTATAATGGCGGGCGATCTCGACGAAATAAAAGCGGCGAAAGGCGACGAATCTCTCGAAGACATATTCCTTTCCGTCGCGGGCAGCTCGGCGGAGGCGTGAAGTTATGCGTAATTTTCTTTTACTGACTAAAACTCAGCTGAAAATGCTGTTCCGTAAGGACGCTTCGGGGCGCAGTCGTTCCGTGTCGGGGCGCAGTCGCTCCACCGCAACGTTTGCGGGGTTTGTGATCTGCGGAGCGATACTTTCGGCGGGGATAGCGGTGCTTTGCGGTTTTGCGGGAAGTACGTTTGCGGAGTATGGTTTCGTAACCGAGATGACCGCGCTTATTCTTGCCGCGGATTTTATACTCACGCTTGTTTTCGGTACCGTAGCCATACTTTCTTATCTTTATTTTTCGAGCGATAACGAGTTTTTGCTCGGTCTGCCTGTCGGCGTGAATTCTGTATTCTTTTCAAAACTGGCAGTCGTGTATATCGAGGAAGCGATAGTCGGTACGTTGCTTTGTCTGCCCGGACTTATAGTGCTTGGCATAACCGCGGCGCAATTGCCCGTGTTTTACCTTATGACTTTGCTGGCGGTGTTGTTTTTGCCCGTGCTCGC
>CASFAN010000133.1 GCA_949292715.1 uncultured Eubacteriales bacterium | reverse complement strand
GATGACATAAGGAATAAAAATTAAAAGCTATTTATCAACTTCCATAAAAAAAGTACCCGGATATACGGGTACTTTTTGAAATTATCTCTTTGAGAACTGGGGTGCGCGGCGGGCCTTTTTGAGACCGTACTTCTTTCTCTCTTTCATACGAGGGTCGCGGGTAAGGAAACCTGCTTTTTTAAGCGCGGGTTTGTTCGCTTCGTCAAGTTCGACAAGCGCACGCGCGATACCGTGACGGATCGCTCCCGCCTGTCCCGTCGTACCGCCGCCGCAGACGTTCACGAAAATATCGAGTTTGCCTGTCATTTCGGTAAGGACGAGGGGCTGATTTACGATAAGTTTAAGCGTTTCAAGACCGAAGTAACTGTCAAGATCGCGCTTGTTTATCTGAATTGTACCGCTGCCGGGCATAAGGCGAACGCGGGCAACCGCCTTTTTACGACGACCCGTTCCCCAGAACTGTAATTTTTTCTTTGTATTCTTTGTTGCCATGGGGTATCTCCTTATTTAACGAGCTGCAACGTTTCGGGCTTCTGAGCCTCGTGTCCGTGCTGAGCGTCTTTATAAACGCGAAGTTTCTTGAGCATCTTTCTGCCGAGCGCATTCTTGGGAAGCATGCCTTTGACAGCATCGTATACGGCTTTGTCGGAAGAGTTAGCCATATATTCTTTATAGCTCTTCTCTTTGAGTCCGCCCATATAACCGGAATGCGTTCTCTTCATTTTCTGCTCGAGTTTCTTACCCGTAAGGACTACCTTATCGCTGTTGATGACGATAACGTGATCTCCGCAGTCGACATTGGGAGTGAAAAGCGGTTTGTTCTTTCCGCGAAGCACTGCCGCAACCTGACTTGCAAGTCTTCCGAGAGGCATACCCTCTCCGTCCGCAATGTACCATTTGCTCTCAACGTATGCCACGCTGTCTTTCTTTGCGGGTTCTCTTGTCGCCATGACCGTCTTACCGGGTCTTGCCGCCGAAACGACGACAGGCGTTTCCGTAGTTTTCTTAGCCATTTTATGGTCCTCATTCGCGCACGGCGCATTTCACGCTACGCCGCCGCATAAGTCCACGAAAACCGACGGGGCATGTCGGTTTCGTGTTTTTTACAAAATCTTTAATATTTTAGTATATTCTCGTCGCTTTGTCAAGCGATTTTCATTATATTGCTTATCGCTAAGACACTTTTTCGGCGATTACTCGGTAACTTCGCCTGTTTCTCCGCCTTCGCCCGTGCCTTCACCGGTACCTTCGCCTTCTTCCTCATCGTCGCCGTAATCGTCCCAAGCGGAGTGATCGTGGTTAGGATTGAGGCAGTTATGATCGTAGCAAACTATCGGCGTTTCTTCGGTGAAATGCACTTTACCGAGAGCTATATCCGCAACTCCGTCCCAGGTTCCGCCGATCTTGTTCAGCATCATATAATTCGTAGCGAGCGTGGTATAGTCCGAGAAGAACGCAACATAAGTTTCCGTAGCGTCCGCGGCGTCGCCTTCCGCTTTCGAGAAATCGAGAGTGAAGAAGTCAAGCGAGTAATTATCTACGTTCGGAGCATGAACTATGCTTATCGGGGTTACCGTCTGATTGTCGAAAGACTCGAAAGACGAAGCCGAGCAGAACCACGTCGTCTCGTCTATGGTTACGGTACCGTAAATTCTACCGCCGTACTGTCCCATAAGCGTGAACGAACCGTTGTAAAGCTTAACCGAACCGAAGTTAGCGCTTACTCTGTATATTCCGTCGGATTTTTCGCCGATAAAACAAGGATCCTTTTCTTCGACAGGATTGTCGTTCGCTACGGGCACGATGTTGGTATATTCCGAAGTATCGGAGCTGAGCGTAAACTCGATATCCGCCATAGGCGCGCTTACGTTGCTGTTTGCGTAAGTTTCGTCGTGATCGACGAGTTCGTTATACAGACTGTCGCAGATAAGCGCGGTTTTGCCGTTTGACTGGGTACGAGTGTAGTAAAGATAACCGCCTGCTATGCCTTCGATGGCTATCGTTCCCTGCGTACTCTTGGCAATAGCGAAACGCGTATTGTCGCCGCCTTCTATTGCGGAGGGATATACCATTTCAAGTGTGGAACCGCTTGCGGAACCGTCATCCGTACGTGAATTTTTGCGGGTGAAATAAATGAAATCTTCCGCGGTATTGGCAGGATTATTCTCGGGATCGTAATAATCGCTCGTCGGGAAATATGCGCCCGTAACGCCTTCGACAAGTTCTTCGGTACGCTTGGCGCTTCCTTTATCTATCTGCGTGCATACAATGTAACCCGTCTTTATTCCGAGCTCTTCATCGTCCGAATTCGCATAATAATTCTCGTAAGTCACGAGATAAACGTATTTTCCCTGCTTATAGAACCCGTAAGGAATGGACGTATTGGACTCGGTAGTGGTATAAAGCTTGTTCAGTGAGCCGTTGGATATATTGTAGCTGTAGAACGACGCTTTTTCATACTGCACGTTACCGTCGCTGTCGCGATCCGTATCGGGACTTGCAAAGTAAATTATGCCGTCGAATATCCAGAATCCTCCGTCATAACCCGAAGTGCCTATTTTCATGTTCACCACAGGTTCCACGGATACATAGTAAGCGCTTGCCTTATCGTTGGTAGGAATTATATTCTGGCGGACGCGCCCCTGCTCGTCCACGTAAGTCGCGCTTTCGGTTTCGCTTCCTATCGTATACTGTCCGAGCTGGATATAGTCGCGGCGTTCGTAATCGAAATCGAGTACGTCGTAAAGTCCGTCGTTGGTCTTATTGTATTCGGCTTCGCCTATCTCGGCAATTTCTTTGCTCTCGGCCGCATCGGGATCGGGTCTGTTTTCCGCTATTTTTGCGCGGTACAGTCCGCCCTTTACTACGTCGCCGCGAACATTCGTATTGCCGTTTTCATCGGTATAATCGGGAATGCCGTTTATAAAATAAACATAATCCCCGTAACGAACCACCGTTCCGCCGTTCGAATAGACCTTTCCGCTCGCGCTTGCGCTACCGTCTTCTCCGCAGCCCGTAAACATAAGCGTCAGACCGCAGAAAGCGAGTATCAGAGTTAATGCAAGCACAAAGACGTTTCTGATGACTTTTTTCATTGTTGTGTTTTTTCTCCGGATTTATCTTGAATAAATATAATATGCAAATATTATTATAATCTTAAATTAAGCTTATTCTGTAGCGGTTACCGTCAGTCTTCCGTAATTCAGACCGCGTCCGAGCACTTTAAGAGTTATTCTGCCCGCTTCCGTCGCCCGCATGACGATCAGAGCGTGTCCGTTTACGACGGTGCAGACGTCTTCTTCCGCGCATGAACCGTACTCGTTTCCTACCGCTACGATCTCGCAACCGCCTTCGCACTTCAACGTAAGATCGCCGTTGAAATCGGCGGCGGTCTCTCCGTTACCGTCGAGAACCCAGACGTCGACATAGCAAAGATCGTCGGGACCTATCTTACGCGAACCCGTAAGCAGTTTCACGGACTTCGCCGCGGACGGGGTCATCAGAGAGACTCTGTCGTATTCCCTGCCGCGAAGGAATGTAACCGCTTCGAGCGTTCCTTCATGATACTCCACGTCGAACGACGCGTAATATTTGTTGACTTTACCCGCAAGTCGCCGTCCGACGAGATACCCGTTCAGATATAACGCCACAACGTCGCCGCGCGTGAATACTTTAACGTTTACCGTTTCGCCGTCCGTAGCTTTCCAGCACTGTCTGCCTTCGGCAAACCCCGAATCGGACGATCCTACGAGTATAAACGAATTTCCTCTTCCTGCGAGCATACTGCGGTACTGACCGCCGAGAGCGGGGAGACAAGTGAAATCAACGTCTCCCGAAACGGCGATGCCGCGCTCAGAATAATCCATTCCGTTTGCGCTCAGACTGCCGAGCATACTTTCATTGTCCTCCGCTTCCTCGAGCGCCGCAAAAGCCTCTTCCACGGAAGTTTCGGATCTTATATACGGCTTGTCCGTCGGTTTGAGTCCGTCGCAGTATATAACGGCGTCCGTCATACCCGCAAAATCAGCCGTAAGCTTTTCGGGAAGTCCGAGTTCGTCGCCGAGCTTTACGAGCGCCGCGTCGTTTCCCTTGATTTCGCTTTTTTTAGCCCCGCACGCAAGCAGTTCTCCGCGCGTGGGAACAAGTTTTCTCAACGTGCAAGCCACCGGTCTGCTTCCGTCGCAGATACGCACCGTATTAATTATCCGCTCGGCATATTCGCTTCCGCGTCTGCCGTACGTTTCCTCGCTGCCGTTACTTACGGAGTACATTATGACGCTGGGGTGATTACGGAGCGTTCTCACCGCTTCCGCGGCTCTTTCCTCCGCTTCATATCCGAATGCGACATGCGACAGGCTGCCCTCTTTGGGATAAGTCCAGTTATCGAAAATATCCACGATGACTTTAAGTCCGAGCTCGTCCGCCGCCGTAAGCGCGCTGTCGCTCGGGCAACCGACGTAACGGACGCAATTATAACCGAGATCGCGCAAAGCGGAAAGTTTGCGGCGTTCTGCGTCCTTATGACTTATATTGCCCAGCAAACCGTTCGAATGAGAAAGCGTAGCGCCGTTAAGAGCAACGTCGAAACGGTTCGGAAGAGTTATTCCGAAAGGCGTTTCCGCCTCGTCGAGTACATTGCCGTTCTGATCGGAAAGCACCGCGCGAAGCGTGTAAATATAAGGCTGATCGGAAAGATAAGGATACGCGCGACGCATTTTTACGGGCAACACAACCGTTTTTTCCCCGCCGGTATATACGAAATTTTTCTTTTTTCGGCAAGAACGTTTGCCGCGGGCGTTTATTATCGAATACTCTACCGAAAGTTTGCGCTTTTCGTATTCGTCGCCGTCGATTTCCGTTTCGATGACGATTTCCGCGCCCTGTCCGTCCACGGATTCGGTTCTTACGAAAAGTCCGTAAGGTCTGATGTAAGTGCGCGAATCGGAATAGTGAAGCTTTACGCCGCGGGTTATGCCGCCGCCGTCTTCCAAAGAAAGCCCGATAGTTCCTTCGGAGCCGAGCGAGTTACCGAGCGGAATAAGCCTGCGACTTGCGCCCACAACGGTACCGAAGCACTCGCCGCCGACGTACACGTCAGCCACGCCGCTCACGCCGTCAACGTCGAGAAAAGCCCGTGACGCCGTCACATCCGTGCATATCCGCAGATCAACCTTACCGAAGCAAGGAGAAACGTACGGAAAAGTTACCGCGGATTTTCCGCGTTCGCTGTTGCACTGCCATTGTTTTGTCAGCTCTGTTACTTTCATTCACTTTCCTCTGCCCGTCGGAACGTTTTTCCGAAAGGCGTGAGTTATGCGTTTTACGCGCGGCAAGCACCGCGACTGTGCATAATCTCGGTTTTTCTATTATACAATATCGCGTTTTTCAAGTCAAATGTATTTTACCCCAAAATCGCACTCGCGCGTCTCTTTTATGTATTCGTATAAAATCTTTAAGCTTTCTTCCGCTTAAAGTATGCTTTTTCCGCTTATTCCGTCCTGATACATTACCCAGAATCCCTTCCCCGACGGATCGTTTTCATCGATAGCCAGCCATTGACAGTACCCTACGAGATCGGGAGGAGGCGTTGGAGAATATTCGCCCGGCACGCCGTAACAAAGATACCTGACGGGATCGCCTATCAGTCCGACAAGATAAAACCTGCCCTTTTCGTCATAATTGACTTTTACCCAACGCGATTCGGGAAGCAGTTTTTCGAGCGTCTCGTATCTGTCGTTATTCGCAAACAGCCGATCCACCTGTTCTTTTACGCTTTCGTAAAAAGTCACGTGAGGCAGTTCGGGAATCTGTCTTTTTGCGCCGTAATCGGCGTCGGACAATCCCGATACGGTTCCCGCGACTTCGCTGTCTGCGCTTTGTACGTTATCTGCCGCGGGTCTTTGCGCGGTATAAGCGGCTGTCGGTTGAGCGGTACGCGGTTCCTCGTTCGCTCTCATCGTGTTTTCTCTGACGGGAGGAACATCGCGGCGCGGTTCTTTTTTCTCTTCGGGCGGTGCGGGAGGCGGCATGAAAGGCATCGGTCGCGGCGCTTCGGACGGTTCCTCGGGCGTTGCCGCGGTAAGGTTCGAACGGTAATAATTTACTTCAGCCACCTTGCCGTCGTCATATCCTTCGGGTATGATGTCCAGAAAATAATCGTTTATATTCTTTTTCTTTTCCGGCTCCGTAATACCGAGCATTTTTATCGCTCGGCGCAGATCGTCTTCGAGATTTCCGCGCCAAGGCAAAGGACGGCGAAAACCGCCGCTCATCAGAAACTTCCCTTCCGTACTACCGACAACGACGACAAGATCGTCCATTTTTACGGACGAAGGAAGACGGAAAGCATATGACGGCGGCAGAGTAAAAACGCCGAACGCATAAAGTTCGCTTCCAGCACGCACTGCAAGCACGCATTCGCCGCGCACGTTTCCCGTGAGTTTGCAGTCAATCCCGCCCGACGTTCTTTCCGCTTTAAGACAGCCGCCCGCGCCTCCGAACAGCACCAGCAATCTTTTTTCGTAAATCATAACACTCCTTGATAAGCACGGTCGCATGCCGTACTTACATATTATATATGAACGCAAACGGCGGATTTTGACTGAAAAACGCGGGCTAAGCGGTTTTTGGGCGTAAAAAAGAAATCCTTACCTCCTGCAAAAACGAAATACGACGCGGAAATAATCGGATATTGACGAGCTTTGCGTTTTTGTAATTATGCGGTTTTAACGGCATATAAATGGTCAATAATAGACGTTATGACCGACGCAATAAGAATAAGCGGAAATAAATGCGAAAACATAGCAGCGGAAGTAAGCAGGCTGCTGCCCGAAAACGCCGAAATAGTAGTGCTTGCAATCGGAAGCGACAGAGTTACGGGCGATTGTACGGGTCCCATTGCGGGACATATTCTCGCAGAACGCGGAGTGCGCGTTTACGGAAGCCTGACCTCCCCCGTCACAGCCATGAACGTAATGCAGAGTTACGAAGAAATTAAACGCCGACACCCGCGCGCTTTCGTAATAGCCGTCGATTCCGCCGTCGGAACAGACAGCGAAGTCGGAGCGGTCATCGTTATTCCGCGCGGACTCCGACCCGCCGCCGCAGTGGGAAAAACACTGCCGCCTGTCGGAGATATGGGCATAGTAGGCGTGGTGTCGCCTCAAAGGCTGGGAGCCGACGCGCTCGGAAAAGTGAGACTCGCTCTCGCATGGTCTCTTGCCGGGAAAATAGCCGACGGCATTTCCTTCGCGCTTATGCGGCATGAAAAACGCGTAGAAAAACAATCGATTTTACGATAACCGTACCAACCCACGTAAACGCAAAACGAGGCTGTCGCATAGCTAAATGCGACAGCCTCGTTTTTTATGTATCTTTTGCGTACACTACCGAATTTTTCACTTCGCGCACCGCTCGCAGTTTTCGCTTGTCGTCTGAATCGTAAAGTATAAAGTTGACGTCGTTTATACCGTCCAGATATCCGAAAGTTTTTTTCAAAACGAGCAATTTATCCTCGTCCTTCGCACCGTCGGAATATTCCAGCAACACGATGTGCCATTCGAAACCGTTTTCAGTATAACTCGCCATATAAATTTTAACTACGGCGGCTCCGCATATATCCGTTATTTTTCGTATGATTTCGTCGACATAAGACTTTTCCAGACTGCACGTAACCAACTGCGTGGAACTTTTTATTTCCGCGCTTTTATTCTCGTCGTACGCGTTCTGAATTATATCGTTAACGTCGTTTCGGTATTTTTCAAGCAATTCCGAATCGCCTGTTTTCAGCGCAAACTCGCCTACGCACTGCATTGCGTCTTCCGCAAGACGAAAATGCGAGCGCGCGGCGGCATAGAAATGTTCCACGCAGGCTTTATCGTTTTTTTCCGACAGCAGCAACCCTTTGAAATAATTTCCGTAAGCGGATTTTTCGTCTTCTTCGAGCATACTGTCGGCTATTTCATTGACTTTATCGTTATTTATGCCGTAAAAAGCCTTCATACATAATATCAGCTCGTCGTTATCCAGTCTGCGTCCCTCCGCGACGGCGGTTTCGTATTTCTGCATCTGCTCGTTTTTTTCGGTGTATGCGGTTCTGCGAAAATCGTCATAATTGTCTCGGACATCTTCGAATATAATCTTATCGCCCGCTGAAATCAAAGCCTGCTGTTCGGAAACAAAATCCATGTTTTTCTCGGTCGCCGTATCGTCGAAAGCCGTGCACCCCGCGTATTCCATTCGCATTCTGAATGTGGGATGAGTACTTATTCTCGCAGGCAATTCTTTCATCATTCTTTTCTTCCATTCGTCGCCGTAAACTTTACGATAATTCCGATAATTCTTAATATCTTCGCTCATGTAGTTATCGAAAGGCGTTTCGGACGCGTAAATATCGTAACACATTTCCCTTCGCGGCATATCGTCGTATAATGAGATCATACATGCCTTGGCTGACGCGTTTATGTAAGATTGCGCATCGCCCAGCCTGATAACAAGAGAATCCGCCTGTGTTTCGTGATAACGCGACGACATAAGCTGATACATTTCCGTATGGAATCCTATCCGAAGGGAAAAATAGAAAGTAAAGAGATAAAACAATATATTGAAACGAGAATAACGATGACAAAGTTTTGTACGTACCGAAAGATAGCGGCTCGTGCGCTTGGTATCGACATTCACTATATGTGCAAACTCGTGCAGAAAAACGTTAAAAAGTTCTTCGCTCGTAAGCAGTGACGTCAGTCTCGGTTCAAGACATACTATCGCGACACCGCGACTTTCGTTCACGGATATGCCGTCGGTAGCTAAAAACAGCAAAATTTTAAGCTTACACCCTGCCGTTTCCGCCGCTCTCCTCGCTGTCCGATAAAAAAGCGGATATTCTTTTTCATCGAGCAGAAATTTCTCGTTAGGTTTAAATTCCGGCACCGGCAAAAACAGCTTGACGAGCAGTAACAAGACGGCAATATATATTACCGCCATTATGGGTATGGCGGCATAAGTAAGACCCAATCTTCCGCAGGCAAACGCCGCAAAAAGCAGGATCGCAAGCAGTATTCCGATATATACAAACGCATGCGTGACAATACGACGGATGTTTTTTTCGGCACGCATATAATCGTTTTCTATTTCTTTCTGTATTTGTTTGCTAAACTCGTTACTTTCACGGAAATTCATTCCGGTAATCTTTTTCAAAAAAACATAACTTCTTGCAATATTGATTATTGCGAAGATCGAAAGCAAGAATCCCGTTACCGAAAGTACAAATATCCAAAAAATCGCGTTTCCGTCTGCGGTTTTTACTCCGATGAGCCACATGACAGCGCAAGAAAGCGCAGACAGTAAATATGCGGCGACTCCGCCCAAATTTTTCCGAGTTTCGTAATTCATCCTTTCCTCCCGTTTACGCAAACAATTATACAATATAATTAATCTTTTTGCAACCGCTTTGACTTTATAAAAATTTGAGTTTATAAAAAAGAGTTGTGCACCGTTAATGCAACAACCCTTTAATTATCCGATTATTTCTTTCAGCGCGGCAAGCAATATTTCGGTCTGTTCGTCCGTTCCTACCGTAATGCGCAATCTGTCCTTTATGCGCTCCCCGCCGAAACGTCTTACGATTATATTCCGCTTGCGCAATTCGTTCTGTAAATACTCGCCGCTCAGTTTTTCGTGTTTGGCAAACACGAAATTGGCGTCGCTGTCCGGGAGATCGAAACCGAGCGCGCGCAGTCCTTCGCTCATACGGTCGCGGGTTGCGATTATTTTACGCGTGCAATCGCGAAAATACGCAGTATCTTTTATGCTCGCTTCGGCAACGGCTGCCGTCACGGCGTTTACGGGATAACTGTTGAAACAGTCCTTGACGGTGCGAAGCACGGTTATCAGTTTCGCGTCGCCTATCGCATAGCCGCACCGCGCACCCGCAAGCGAACGACTTTTGGAAAAAGTTTTTACCACAAGCAGATTTTCGTATTTTTTCGTATGAGGCGCAAACGAAGGAACGTGCGAAAAATCAGCGTAGGCTTCGTCTATTATCACGGCGACGTCGGAATGCGCTTCCGCAATTTTTATCAGATCTTCCGCCCGTTCGGAAATCGACGTCGGAGCGTTCGGATTGGCTATGACTACGCCGCCCGCTTTTTCGCTTAAAAACGCGTTTACGTCGAGCCTGAAATCTTCCGTAAGCGGCAGTTCTTTATACTTAACTCCGTACAGAGTACCGAATACTTTATAAAACGAATAAGTGACGTCCGCAAACAGCACGGGCAGATCATTCCCGCCGAAAAATGCCGCGAACGCAAAAGACAACACTTCGTCGCTGCCGTTCCCGACAAACACGTTTTCCTCGTTTACTCCTTCATATTCGGCAATAGCGCGTCTCAGATCGTCCGCGTCGGGCTGCGGATACAGTCTGTAACGCGAAATATCGAACCCGCGCAAAACTTCGCATACCTTTTCGCTCGGCGGATACGGATTTTCGTTGGTATTGAGTTTTATCGTTTTGCCTGCGGGCTGTTCTCCTGCCGTATAAGGCACAAGTCCGTTTGCAAGTCTGCTGATTATCATGCTGTTCCTCACTGTCCGCACAAATTAAACGCACGGTTTTTCGTTGGAAAAAAGGGAACGGAAATTCCGTTCCCTTTTTATTTTACGGTCATTCCGTAGTAGTCGCGGTATCACTGCCGTCTTCGGTAGTTCCCTCCGTATCTTCTTCCTCATTATCGTCGGGAGCATACTGTTCTTCGTACTCGTCGAGCTTGGTTCCGAATCTCTCGGGATGAGCGGTGATAAGCCCTTCCTTCTTCGCATACCCGTCAACGATAACGGTCTTCCAGTTATTGTAGTAATTATCCTGCATCGTCGTTATGTCGGAAATAAACGACGAACCTACCGTGGTAAATCTTCCCGAAGTAAAGTATTCGCCGAAAGAGCGCGTCTGTCCCGCAACGGGAGCAAAGTTAAGATACAGTATATGCCAGCCGTAATCGGTAAGCACGGGGACGGAAATGCTTCCCACTTCCACTTCCTTGCCGTTCGGATCGTCAAACTCAGTGAGTTCGTAGCTGTCGTTCGGATCGCCGGCCTTGAAATCGTAAAGACTCATATTGTTCTTGTACGCTCTGTAAAGCGCGCGCGACTCGGTAGCGAATTCGATCATGTAGCTTTCTTCTTTACCACCCTCGTCCTCGCTCGTAGCGGTAACGGCATAACCCATTTCGTTATCTTTAATGCCCTCGTCGGTATTGTATGTCGCGATAAGCTCGTCAAACGTTCTCGACGCGGCGTAAGGATCGCTTGCGACTGCGTTCATCTTGGCTTTGATGTCGGACCAGGCATAATCGAAAGTGTATGTGCGCGACTCGTCCTTGACGCCGTCGACATACTTGTACACTTCAACATCTCTGCCCAGACGTTCGCGGAAAGCTTTTACTGCGGCATCGCTGTTACCCGCGTTCTTATAATTTTCGAGAGCCTTGGTCTGCTCGTCGGAGAACGGAATGAGAATATGCTTGACCCAGAAAATTTCTTCGTCCGCGAAATAAAGGATAGTTTCGTTACCTGTTGCCGCGGTATAATACGCTTCTATATCGTCGGTAAATTCGGCTTTCTGCGCTTCGAGTTCGGCATTGAAAGCGACGCGCGCGCCTGCTTCGTCCGCCGTAACGTCCTTGACGACATATTCTTTAAGTTCGTTCGTTTTAAGCGTATATTCTTCCGATTCGCCGTAAAGATACATGATAACGTCGTATTTGTAAAGCGTTATATAAAGCTTGTCGATAGTATCGTTAGAGGTGAGCATGTTTCTCATTTCCTTGATCTCGTCAAGATAATGAGCGCGCTCCGTATCGGATACGGTATAGGAATCTTCGATTGCGTCTTCGATCGTATCGACGAACTTACGCATACCTTTACGCTGAAGCGAATTCAGCTTCGGATCGTTCGACTGACCGATGCATCTTTCGGGCTCCTGCGTAATATGCCATACTTCGTAATCTTTTTCGTATTCCTCATCGACGTCGGAAGATTCGGCGTCGTTCGAGTCGCCTGCAATATCCGGCCATGTCTGATCGTAATCGGAAGATATTTCCGCATAAAGATCTTCGAGCGTCGTATCGATCTGATCATATATGGATTTATTTACGGTATTCCACTCGGTAACGCCCCAGCCGTTATAGCCGTTTTCGATATAACCGCCCGCTCTGTAAATATCCGCTTCGACGCCCGTCAGGTAACTCGTATAAAGCATTTCGATGAATTCGTCGAAACACTCCTCGACGGTATAACCCTGTTCGGTCACCATCGAATACGCGTACTGATCGAAGTAATTAATCATAGTAGTCTTATAAAAGACTTCGCCTTCCGTCTTACCGGTAGCGGTTTCGTAAATCGGCGTGTATTCGTTCCATTCCCAGTTTGCCGTATTACCGCCGCTCGCACCGATATAAGTAACGGTCGGGAAAAAGTCCTTGTAGTTAGGCGCTTTGTTCGCGGTTGTCGAAGTGACCCCGTCAACGGTTATATCGCCCGCATAAAGCACACCGTCGGAAACGCTTTTCCACTCAGCGTATTTGCTGCTTCCGTTGTCGATATATCTGATAAATTCGTATTCCTCGCCGCTTTCGGGTTCTACGAAATGATTATCGTTGTTCTTTCCGTCCTTTTCGACGAAAATACGTTCATCGCCTTTTTTGACTTCGACGGGACGCTGATAATCGTAAGTTCCGTCGTCGTTCTTCTCGTAACCGAGATAAAGAACGTCGCTGCCGTCTTTCTTCGCCTTATGGATCGGCTCGCCGTCATGCGTGCGTTTTACCGACTTTACGGTTTCCGCCGTCGGTTTTCCGTAATTTACCGAATTCGGATCTTCGTCGATCGCATATACCTTGTTCCCTGCGGGATCGGTATAATCTTCGTACATGGGCACTTCGTAAGTATACTCCATGGGCGCGATCTCAAGGATCACCTGATTGAGGTCTTTATCTTCGTCGTACTCAAAAATCGAGCAGCCGGTGAATACCGCCGCACTGAGAGCGACGGCAAGCGTCAGAGCCAATAATTTTCTGGAACCGTGTTTTTTCATTAAGTCTTCTCTCATCAAAGCGCGCATATAAAATGCGGCATAATATAAATGGTCTTTTTATTATACACAACAGCTTGGCAAAAATCAAGCGATAACGCCGCACTATTTGTTATAATCGCATAAAAATTTCACCAGTATCCTGCCCGTCGGAAAAGCAAAAGAAACATTTTCGCCCATATCTATCGACGCCCCGACTTTTTGAGCGTCGGCGGCAAAACGCGGCGGCACGTCCTTCATTTTACCGAAAGTTATGCGGCTTTTGCCTTTCATAAGCGTCACTTCTTCCGCTCCCGCGTCCGCGCAGAGATTCTTAACGAGCGCGACGGTAAGCAGATTGACGACTTCTTCGGGCGGTGCGCCGTACACGTCTCTCATGGTATTCTGCATTCTGCGCAGGTCGGAAAGACTGTCTATGCGGGAAATGTTTCCGTATTGACGTATGCGCCAGGCTTCGTCCGTTACGTAATTTTCGGGAATAAACGCGTTGTATTCCGTTCTGACATTCACTTCTTTGCGTTCTTTCACCGTTTCGCCCGTACGTTCGGCAATTACTTCGCGAAGCAGTTTCATATAAGTGTCGTAACCGACGGCTTCCATATGACCGTGCTGTTCGCGGCCGAGCACGTTTCCCGCTCCGCGCAGTTCGAGATCGCGCATGGCAAGCATGAATCCGCTTCCGAGTTCCTTACACTGCATTATCGCGTCGAGTCTCTGCATCGCCACTTCGCTCATCTGTTTATTGCTGTCGTAAGTAAAATACGCGCTCGCAAGACGGTTGCTTCTGCCTATCCTGCCGCGAAGCTGATACATCTGACTGAGCCCGAAAGTATCCGAATTGATAACCACCATTGTATTTGCGCGCGGAATATCGATGCCGTTCTCTATGATAGTGGTAGCGATGAGAACGTCTGTCTCTCCGTTCGCAAACGCGCCTATCACCTTTTCCGCAGCCTCGGCATTCATTCTGCCGTGCACCACGCTTATTTTCAGATTAGGCACGAGCGCGCGCACTTTCTGCGCGAACGACTCTATGCCTCCGACGCGGTTGAAAACGATATAACTCTGTCCGCCTCTCCCGTATTCGCGCATAAGCGCGTCCGCCAGCAGTCCGTCGCTGTATTCCGCGACATAGGTCTGTACAGGCAGTCTTTCGAAAGGAGGAGTACGCAGCATGGAAATATCGCGTATACCGGAAAGGCTCATGTGCAGCGTTCTCGGTATGGGCGTCGCTGAAAGCGTGAGCACATTGACGTTGCTGCGCATTTCTTTAAGCTGTTCTTTGTGCTGAACGCCGAAACGTTGTTCTTCGTCGAGTATAAGCAGTCCGAGATCCGCGAACGCAACGCCGTGCGAAAGCAGTTTGTGCGTACCGCATACGAGATCTATTTTACCGTTTTTGAGATCGTCAAGCGTTTTGAGCGTTTCTTTATCCGAAGTAAGCCTGGAAAGCATCGCCACCCTCACGCCGAACTTTTCCATTCTCGCAAGCGCGGTCTTATAATGCTGCAATGCAAGCAGAGTGGTAGGACAAAGGAACGCTACCTGCTGACCTTCCGCAATAACGCGGTATGCGGCTCGCAAAGCAATCTCCGTTTTTCCGAACCCGACGTCGCCGCAAAGCAGTCTGTCCATTATCTTGCCTTTCGCAAGATCGTCGAGTATCTCCTCGGTAGCCGCCGCCTGATCTTCCGTATCGACATGCGGAAACGCCGAGATAAAATCGTCCATAAGCGCGGGTTCGGGCGGATATACTTTGCCTTTCCCCGCGGCGCGTTTGCCGTACAGCTCGACAAGATTGACGCTCATTTCCCTTATGGAATTTTTGACGCGCTCTTTTACTCTTGCAAACTGTCCGCCGCCCAGCCTGTTCAGCTTCGGCTCCGCACCCGAATATGAAAAACGCGACAAGCTGTCAAGGTTTTCCACGGGCAGATAAAGTTTATCTCCGCCGTCATAACCGATGATGACGTAATCGTGCACCGAACCGCTGAAATCGAGTTTTTCAATTGCAAGACATTTGCCCACGCCGTGCGTACTGTGCACGACGTAATCGCCCACGCCGGGCAAAGGCATTATTTCTTTGCGGCGTTTTGCCGCTCGCACCGCCGCCCGCGGCACTACCGAAGGCGTGCCTATAAACACCTGCGCGCATTCGTGCAGTACGAAACTGTGCGACAGCACGCCGTCAAGCACGTTTACCTTGCCGTCGCCGTAGCTGACATAAATTCCGCGCTCGCCGAGAAACGCGGTAAGTTTATCCGCGGTATCGCCGTTGCCGGAAAAAATGTTGATCTCGTAACCGCGGGATTTCCAGTTGCTTATATCCGTCGCAAGCAGATCGTAATCGCGCGAATAATCGGGAATTACCGCGTCCGTAAGTTCGTATACCGCTTCGGTGCGACAGAATCTGTTCGACGAAAGCCCCGTATGGAATACAGTCATTCCGCCGCCGAACGCAAAAGCCTCCGCGATATTTTTTATCTGTCCCGCGCTCGAAGGCAACGCGTCTCCGGACAGCATAAGTACCGAAAGCCGATTGGCGTGTTCTTTCGCAATAAGCTCTGCCGAATCGTAACAAGTCTTCGCATTACCTATCGCCGCAGGCATACCACTTCCCATGAAATCGCAGAAAGGCACGCATGTCGGAAGATAAGGACGCAGGAAAGGCACGTCGTGCCTGCCCGCCTCGACGCGCGCTTCGAGTTCGCCGTAAAGCGCGCTGAAATGCGCCGCCGCGTCCGCGGAAAGTTTTGCAGACTCACTCTTTACCGCTTTTAGCGCAAGCCGTCCTTCCTCCGACGTATAAAAACAGCTTCCTACGGGCGCAATAAATATCTCGTCCGCTCTTCCCGCCGTTATCTGTTCCTGAGGATCGAGACGGCGGATATCGCCGATAACGTCGAAATCGACGAGTATTCTGTAATAGTCTTCGTCGCCTACGGGCGACACGTCGATTATATCTCCGCGTACCGCAAATTGTCCTTTACCGTCAAGCTGAGCCGTACGTCTGTAACCCGCCGCGGCAAGCGCCGACGCGAGCGTCAAAGGATCGCATCCGTCGCCTTTTTCGAGTTTTACGGTTTTTTCTCTCACGAGCTCGGCTTTCGGATAAAGCTGCATGGCGGCTTCGACGTAAGTGACGACAAGCCGAGCGCCGCAAGCTATTCGCGCTATCGCTTCGGCACGCGCAAAGTCGTTGTCGCCGAAACGCTCAATTGAAAAACCGACGCTGTCGCTGTCCGCGGGAAGAAATACTACGCCGTCGTCGAGACCGCGGATAAAATCGTAAGCTTCACGCGCGGTCACATAGTCGGATTCTATCAGAACGCCTTTGCCGAACAGCGAAAATACCGCCCATTCGGAATATTTACGCAAACCGAAAACGGAGACGTTCTTTGCAGATCGGACGTCTCTGAGAATTTCGGATATTTTGCCTTGCGGTTTTATCATTGCTTTTTAATGCCCGCCCACTCAAGAGCTTTTTCCGCGGCTTCTTTCGCCGCTCCGCCGATAAGCCGACGGTCGTCGTCGGTTATAGGCATAAGCACATAGGATATGAGCGGAATGTTTTCGGGAACTTTTCCCGTTCCGACGCGCAGGCGCGCGAAATCGCCGCTGCCGCACACGGAAATAATATCGCGCATTCCGTTATGGGTACCGGCGCTTCCGCGTTCTCTGAACCTGAACGCGCCTTTTTCGATATCGATGTCGTCGTATACGACAAGCAGATCGGAAAGCGAAGCTTTATAGCGCGCAAGCAGTTGCTTTACCGCCGTGCCGCTCGCGTTCATATAAGTCTGCGGTTTGGCAAGAACTATCCTCTCGCCGCCGAAACTCTTGACGCCCGTCATGCTTTCACATTCTTTTTTGTCGATTTTTACGCCCAGCCTGTCCGCTATTATGTCAAGAGTAAGCCAGCCTACGTTGTGATAGGTATAAGCATACTTCTCCCCAGGATTGCCGAGCGCGGTTATGATTTTCATTTACGCCTTCTTGCAGAGTTCGTTGAGCGAATCGAGGAGCGCGGCAAGATCGATGCCGTGAACTTCCGCCGCCTGCTCCACGGTTTCGCCGTGAGCAATGGCGCATCCAAGACAGTGCATACCGTATTCCATGAAAACGGGCGCGCAATCGGGAACTTCTTCGAGAACCTGTGCAATAGTCATTTCCTTCGTTACCATATTTACCTCCGTGCGGCTCTTTATGCCGTTTCAGTCTTTGTAATTTTCGGATATTTATCCGCTGTCTGTTAATTTTAATCGTTCGCAAGGATATTGTCAAGCGTTTGTTCATATCGGCGGCTTTTCGGGCATACAATAATCGCGGAGGACAAACAATGAAAATCAGCGAAATTATAGGCAGTCGCGTTCTCGCTCTCGGTGACGCACGCATATGCGGAACGATAAGCGGAGCTTTGCTAAACGAAAAACGCGACAGAATAAAGGCATTCGAGGTATTTACCGAGGACGACGACGATTGCGAAAAGAAATACCTCGACATAAGACGCGTACGCGCAATAAGCGACGGCACCGTTACCGTAACCGATACGGACGCTCTCGTATTCGCCGCGCCCGATCTTTCCCCCTGTCCCGTAAACCTCCCTGCCTACGACGAAAAAGGAGTTTCGCTCGGACATATTACGGATCTGGAAACGGACGAACGCTTTGCCGTGACGTCTTTCGTCACCGACCGCGGAGTTTACGTAAAAAGCGAAGTGCTCAGCAACAGCGACGAACTTTACGTTTTCCGTCTGCCGGGATCTAACACGAGGGTAACGAAAAAGAAAAAACGCGTTCCCAAACCCGAATCCGCGGGAGGCAACGTCGTAAAAGCTCAGGTCTTTGAAATAAGCCGTTATTCTTATCTGCTCGGAAAAACGATAGTCGGCGACGTTCTTCTTGCAGGCGAAACGATCGCGCGCAAAGGAGAAACCGTTACCGACGATATGATAGAAAACGCAAAACGCCGCGGCGCAATAGTCCGACTCGCAATGAACGCGGTCTAACATTATTGCGCACCGCTAACGCTGTGTTTCGCGCCGATTGTTATATTTCGCGCGCATAGCAAGCGATAATATAACAAGAGTGCGCGCTCATATAAGCGCGAACGCCAAAGGATTCATTCGGCGGGCGGGGCTCCGCACCGCCTCATACAAAAAAATACTTGAAAGTCGTCAGCTTTCAAGTGTTTTTTGTATTTCGTCGGCAGACCACGCTAACGCTATGCGTTAGCTCGCCCGCCTGATAAACGCGGGCAACAATGTTCGCATAAATGCTCTGCATTGTTTCCCGCCCCTTCGCCCTCGTTCGCTCACCGCTCGCGAGGGAATCAAAGGTCGTGCTCCCGAAATGAATTCGTGCTTACTCCTTGATTTTGCGCACCGCTAACGCTACCCTGCCGCGAAAGAAAAACCTTTCGCGGTTTTTCTTTCGCTGGGTTGCGCAATACATACCCGCGCTTGCGGGATCTTTTCGGCGCAAAGGCGTGTTTTTTTACCGCCGCAGGGTCACCTAGCGGCGGCCGCACGCTTGCGCCGGCTAAAAAGAACACGCCTTATCATCCGAAATTCTTTCCGCAATCGCTACTTATGTTCTTTGTATATACTCGTGCTTATTTATAAGGTTAAAC
>CASFAN010000132.1 GCA_949292715.1 uncultured Eubacteriales bacterium | reverse complement strand
AGTTGCAAAACGTTTAAGGTTGTGCTAAAATAATATGGCTCTTCGGAATCGGAGAGTTTTTATCCTTGCTTGCGCGCACGAACGCGCAGGCTGCTAAACCATAAGGAGGTATAACTGTTATGACTAATTACGAAGTTCTCTACATCGTTTCTCCCAAAACGGAGGAAGGCGCACGCGAGGAGCTTATCGAGCGTTTCAAAAACGTCGTAGTAAGCGCAGGCGGAAGTGCGGAGGTGAACAAGTGGGGCATGAGAAAGCTTGCTTATAAGATCGGTTTCGTAAGCGAAGGTTACTATGTGCTTATGACGTTCTCTGCTCCCGAGGATCTGCCCGCAGAGCTTGAACGCCAGATGCGTATCAGCGATTCCGTTATCAGATTCATGGTGACGAAGAAGGTAGAAAACAAGCTCACGCGCGCAGAAGACGCGAGAAAGGCTAAGGCTGCCGAGAAGGCCGCCGCTGCCGCAAAAGCCCGCGAAGAAGCCGCTAAGGAAGCCGAAGTCAAAGCCGAGGAAGTTCAGGAAGAAGCTCAGCCCGAAGTGACGGAAGTCGCAGAGGAAGAAGCCAAAGCCGAAGAAGTTCAGCCCGAAGCGGAAACGACGGAAGCAGAAAAAGCCGAATAATAAGGCGCAGGAGAATGTATGAATAAAATTTTTCTTATCGGAAATCTTACCGCCGATCCGGATTACTCCGTGACGAGCAACGGAACGCCCATGTGCCGTTTCACGGTTGCCGTAAACCGCCGTTTTTCCGGCCAGAACGAAGAGCGCACCGCGGATTTCTTCCGTGTCGTAACGTTCAGAAAGACAGCCGAAAACTGCAGTTCTTTTCTTGCAAAAGGCAGAAAAGTCGGAGTAGTTGGCAGCTTACAGATCAACGATTACACCGATAAGGAAGGGAACAGACGTCAGAGCGTGGACGTTACCGCAGACGAAGTGGAATTCCTTTCGCCGCGCGGAGACGAATCGAATGCGGGCAGTGCGCCTTCGCCTCGCAGAGGCGGCGCTACGCTCGAACCCGTGAGCGACGATACCCTTCCTTTCTGATCAATTAAATCAGGAGTAAATCATGGAGAATAAAAAAGTATCCGCCGCAAAGGATTTCAGCGGCGACGATAAAACCAAGAAAGCACGCCGCCCTCTCAAAAGAAAGGTATGCGAGTTCTGCGAAAAGGGAATTGCCGAAATCGATTATAAGGACGTTTCCAGACTCAGAAAGTACGTTACCGAGAAGGGCAAGATAGTTTCCGCACGCACGAGCGGCTGCTGCGCACGTCATCAGAGACAGCTTACCGTGGCAGTCAAGCGCGCGAGAAATATGGCTCTCCTTCCTTTTAAAGGAGAATAAATAAACGAAAAAAACGGTTTCCGTGACGGAAGCCGTTTTTTGTATGCGAAAACCCCGCCCTTACGTCGGGGTTTTATTGGTAATCAAATCCGTCCGCATTGTGTGCGGACGGATCTTTATCGTTGTCTGTAATAAGAAAGGAGGAATGAAAAAGTCTTTATTTGACGACCGTAACGTTTTCGTCGGGCGAGTTTTGAGCTTTCGCCGAAACGTCGTTGATTTTAGTTTCGTCACCGCTCAGTTTGTCGAGTATGCTTTTCAAACAAAATTCTTCCTCGTCTTCGATAACGGGGCATTCCGTTTCGTCCTCGTTTTCAGCCGTGACCAGCTGCGGTGCGGTGAATTTATTTTCTGTGCCGAGTTTTTCGGTCGGGCGGGAGAAAGTGTCGGGATCGGGAGCGTATACGCTTTTGAAGTCTGTGACGCGTATGTTAACCGCAGACAGGCGCAGGTCGAGTTCGGTGCGGCATATATCGGTCACGAGCGTTCTGATGTACGAGCTTGCGTCGTACGTCTTTTTTCCGCCGTAAAAGCCGACGGAAAGGTCGAGTCGCACTCCCGTTTCGTCGATCGTGAGGGCATAATTACGGAATTTGACTCCTTCTATGCCCGATACATATTTCTTTATGAGGTTTCTGACCGTGTTCGGAGCGATTTTTACGTTTCCGCCCGAAGTTGAAGCAACGGTAACTTCTTTCGCAATCGCACTTTTGTGCGTCTGACAGTATACCGCAACGCCGGTATCGATCAGATATATTGCCGAAAAAACCAAAAGCAGTGCTTTTACGAGGTTGTTGCCGAAATCTTCCGCCGTTACCGCTCCGAAAGCGGCGCATATAAGTAAAACGACGAATACGAGTGCGAGTAACGCGCTGACGACGGTTGTTATGATTGCAATGTTTCTTTTCATCGAAAACTCCTTAAAACCGCGGTTTACCGCTGCAATGATTGTATCCCTAACAACGAAAATTATACGCGCGCCCGATTGCTTTTTTCATTGCTTGGCGGCAATCGTGCGTTATTGCCTTCTGTTTCCGACAAAAGTCTCTTTTATTTTTTTAATCTTTATGAGTTAGGAAGTAAAACTCTTTAATTAGGAAATGAATATTGACAATTTATTTAATACAGCTATACTGTACGCATAAAAGTGCGTTTATGCGTATTCGAAAAATAAAAGGAGAAGTATATGAAGAGAAAAACATTACGTCTCATCTGTTTTCCGATAATAGGTTTTATCGTAGCGCTTTTTTTGGCGATAACCATAGCGTACGGAGTATGGAAAGACACAATAACGCCATTGCTGTTTCCTCCGATTGTAGATTCGACGGCCGTAGAAGAAGCAAGTGCGGAAGGTGAAGCTTTAGCAAAGGAAATAATGGCGGAAGGCGCCGTTCTTGTGAAGAACAACGGAGTTCTTCCTTTGGAGAATGACAATAAAAACGTAAATGTATTTGGATGGGGCTCGTCTCCTCGCGGGTGGGTTATAGGCGGCTCGGGCAGCGGACGTTTGGTAAGTAACGAGCGCGGCGATTATTATGCCGATACTACATTCGTCGATGCGTTAAATGAATACGGCGCAAGCACATACACCGCGCTTACCGATTATTATTCTCAATTTTGTAATGAAAGACCCGGTTTAAGCGGTAACGGTACATTACAATACTCTGCGCAGGATTTTTATAAGATAGTGGAACCGGATATCGATTCTTATCCCTCATCGCTCAAAAGCGGAGCGGAAAATTTTTCCGATACCGCGTTTGTCGTTATAAGCAGGTGTGCGGGCGAGGCGAAAGATCCTCCTCGCGTACAGTATAAATATAATGCGGCAACCGATTCTTCGCGTACCTATCTCGAAATCAGCACGGAAGAAGAAAAATTGCTTAACTATGTGGCTGGCGCGTATGAAAACGTTATCGTTATAATCAACTCCACCAATACGATGGAGCTTGGTTTTCTCGATACTATTGAAGGTATCGACGCATGCCTTATCGTCGGCGGTACAGGTGTAAACGCTGCAAGCGCGCTTCCCGAACTTATTTACGGTGAGGTATCTCCGTCCGGAAGACTTGCGGACACTTATGCTTACGAATTCGAAACCAATGTCAATTATTACCATACCGGCGACGTCGGAGAAGGCAAATACACCAACGGCGACGATCTTTTGCTTGTAGGCGTAAATCAGAACGCAGGTTCTGCGGACAGGCACGGAAATTCTTATATAGATTATATCGAAAACATATATGTCGGTTATAAGTGGTACGAGACGGCGGACGCGGAAGGCGTATGGAATAACGTAAGCAACGGTTACGGTACCGGTTACGAAGGCGTTGTTCAATATTCTTTCGGTTACGGACTCGGTTATGAGGACAAGAACGACATAGAGTGGAACGTGACGAGCGTTTCTCCCGCGGCAGGCAGCGAGCTGAAAGCCGACGACGAAATAACTATAACCATGCTTGTTACCAATAATAGCGACAGAGCAATAAAAGACGTCGTCGAACTTTACTATGCGCCCCCTTATGACGAAAAAGACGCGCCTATAGAAAAAGCTTCGGTTAATCTCGGCGCATTTGCGAAAACAGTCAGCATCGAGCCTGGTCTTTCGCAGACGTTGACGCTTACCGTTCCCGTGAGCGATATGAAATCCTATGACGCATACAATGTCAACAATAACGGTCATTACGGCTATGAGCTTGAAGCCGGCGATTATGTGATAAGTCTCAGAACGGACGCGCATACCGTTAAAAACACTACCGGCGTCGTTTCGGGCGGCAGTATAACTTATAAAATAAGCGAAGATATTTTGTTGGACGCCAACGGAAATAAGGTAGACGAAGCGACAAATACCAATAAATTCACAGGAGATCGGGCGTTTGACGGAGTGTCTATAGACGCGGAAGACGAAGTGGACGGCGGACTGCCTTTCGTGTCGCGCGCGTCGTTCCCGACGTCGGCTCCCGCAAAAGAAGCGGATCGTGCGATTTCCGACGAAGCGAGAGCGCTTAACCGTTATACGCAGGAAATGGCTACCGCGTGGGATAACGCGAGTACGGATATCTTCGGAAATCCGGTGAATACAGAACCGCATATTGAAAAAAGCGGTAACCTTAAAATTACAACGAATACAGGCAATGAAGCTACCGAGCTCGGATTAGCGCTCGGCGGAAATTACGACGACGAACGTTGGGACGATCTTCTTGCTCAGGTAAGTATGAGCGAGATGACGGAATTTTTAAAATATTCGACCGCAACTCATGTGACTCCGGCAATAAATTCTATCGGTTTGTACGAAATACACAATCTGGACGGTCCCGCACAAATAGGCGGTTATTGGGCTACCAATTATCTTACTACAGGATTCTCTAACGAAACCGTTATGGCGCAGACATGGAACGTTGAACTGGTTAAACGTTTTGGCAGCGCACTCGGCAAAGAAGCCGTAGCGAAAGGCGTTCGCGGTTGGTTCGGTCCCGGCGTAAACATGCATCGAAGCCCTTTTGCCGGCAGAAACTACGAGTATTACAGCGAAGACGCTTTGCTTACGGGTAAACTCGGCGCCGCTGCGGTAACGGGTGCAAAGAACGCGGGTATGTACTGCTATCTCAAACATCTTGTGGTTTATGAGGCGGAGTCTAACCGTGAAGCGCTTTACACCTGGCTCAGCGAACAGTCGCTCAGGGAAATTTATCTTAAACCTTTCGAAATCATAATAAAAGAAGCCGGAAGCGTAGGAATAATGACCGCATACAACCGTCTCGGTGCGGTATGGGCAGGCGGAAGCGAAGCTCTTATGACCGGTGTGCTCAGAAACGAATGGGGATACAAAGGCGCTATAATCACCGACTACTCGGATAACGGAGAATATATGAATATCGATCAGGCGGTTCGTGCAGGCGGCAACAGATTCATGAGCACAAACGGTAACTGGTTATATTCAACAAGTTCGGCAAGGTTGCAATCCCGTATTAAAGAAGGTTTTAAAGATTATCTTTACACATATCTGAACGCTTTTTGGCAAAACAAGAATCCGGTTGATTCGGAAGTGATAAGTATGGGAGAAACGCGGCAGGCTTATAACTGGTTAACTCCGCTCATTATCGATATCGACCTTGCGGTGTTGTTCGGCTGCGGTTTGTGGGCGTATATGCTGCTTCGTCCGAAGAATAAACCGAAAGAAGATTCGTATGAAATTGTAAATAATGAAGGAGGCGCCGGCGATGACAAGATCTAAAATAGAAAAAATAGTCATTATAGCTATTGCTTCCGTTGTCGCACTGGCAATGGGCTTGGTCTTTATCATATCTTACGCATCATATAGATCGACTCTTCCCGCCGTGGCAAAAATAGTCGCGATAGAATTAGAAATGGACGGTGATATTTCGTGCGGGCAAACTTTTAATAATGTTTCTCCGGAAGTGAAGGCAGTTTACGATAACGGAAAGCGCGAAAAACTTGCCGACACGGAGTATAC
>CASFAN010000131.1 GCA_949292715.1 uncultured Eubacteriales bacterium | reverse complement strand
TTATAAATACCTTTTGAGTTCGTCGATGTTGGCTTGTTCGGCGCAGAGCAGGCGGTAGGCGAGGTTTACGGCGTCGGAATCGGCGTTCTGATTGAGACGTATCTGGCGCAGGCAGGAGATGACTCCGCGAATCGAGCCTATAATAACCATTTCCGCGAGGTGGGACGGGGATTTATCTGCGATTGACTGAACGGTAAGAATTGCGTTTGCCGCGGTGCGCGCTATAACGCTGACGTTTTCGCCGTCTTCTCCGAGCGAGCGCAGTTTATTGCCCGCAGCGTCGAATATACGCGAGTATTCGGTGAGCTGTTTGGTAATGACGTCCGCCATGCTTCTGTTCGCGTTTTCGAGTATGTCGGACATTTTTTTCAGCGTGACCGTTCCCATTTCCGCATTTTTTCTGATGAATTCAAACAATTCTTTGGTGCTTTTCTCTGTATCTTTCATAGCCTTAGTTTGCGGGAATTGCAAATAAATATACTTTGATTATGCATTATGTGTCGGATTTTATTGGGTTATATGCGTTTACGGTAAAAGTCTGCGAAAAAAAATGGGTTGACAAACTTCGATACATATTTTATACTTTGCGTATGATACGACTGATAGCTACCGATCTCGACGGGACGTTGCTGAAAACCGACAAGAGCCTGCCCGAAGGATTTTTAAGCGCGGCGGAAGAACTTTTGCACCGCGGCGTTGTGCTTGTCGCGGCAAGCGGACGGCAGTACGACAATATTTACGAAACGCTTGCTCCCGTGTCGGACAGGTGTTACATAATATCGGAAAACGGCGCGATAAACGGTTACGCGGACAAAGTGACCGAACAGCGGCGCATGCGCCCCGAAACCGTCGCGGCAGTGCTGGATTTTGTCGACCGCACCGAGGGCGTGCATGCCGTGTGCTGTTGCGCCCACGTCGGCGCGTATTATGACGACGATCCGAAATTTATTTCCGAAATGAGCAGATACTATCTTAAACGCCGTTATGTAAGCGCGGACGAGGCGCGCCGCAGTCCCGCGTGCAAGATTGCGCTTTATTGCAACGGAAACGCGGAACGTATTGCAAAAATAATACCGCATTTTGACGGAGCGACGAGCGTTGTTTCGGGCGTAGACTGGGTGGACGTGGCTTGCGAAGGCGTAACGAAGGGAAGCGCGCTTGCGGAAGTGCTGAAAAAAACGGGCATACGCGCCGAAGAGTGTCTGGCTTTCGGGGATCAGTTCAACGACCGCGAAATGCTGGAAGCGTGCGGCGCGGCATTCGTGACGGCAAACGCTTCGGAAGGTATGCGCGCGCTGTTCCCGGCGATAGGAAGCTGTGACGACGGCGCGGTACTTATGAAGATAAAAGAGCTTTGCGGCGTATAAATCAGATTAAGACAATTTAATGATTTTTTAATTTTTTTGTAATGATTTTACATAAATTATATGGTAAACTTGTGATAAGTCAAGCATAAAAGGTAATGCGTTTGCCGATGAAAAGTTCGTCGGTGCGAGAGCATTTTTCGGTGAAAAATGCAGTTTGCGTAAAAAAACATACCGTTTATGCCGTTTGTATTGACTTTTGCACGGTTTCGGGTATAATTATTCTTGTAAAGACCGCCTAGTCTTTACGCAGATCTTCATATGTTTGCAGGCAATCACCACCATCCACCACTGCAGACATTTTCTCCTAAACGGGGAAAGACGGCAGCCGCCGTCTTTTTCCGTTTTTAATATATCTTATAATCATTTTAAGAATAAAGCGAACTTTGCCGCTTGGTTTGTCATTGAAAATTTATCAGAATATGTTTCCCTTTTTTGACGACGGTCGAACCGTTGCCCGTATCCCATGCCGTGTAGACGGGATTTACGCATTTTTCGCGCGTTGCCTTGGCGCGCGTGCACGTAACGGCGTCGGCGATATCTTTGACCGCATAATCCGATGTTATGTAAACCGTTGTACCGTTAGCTTTGCAAAGCCAACCGCACGGCTCTCCGTGAGAGTACGCGACGTCGAACACCGTATCCGTTTCTTCTGCGGCTACGGCTTTTATTCCTGCGTCGGCAAGTCTTTTAAAACCCGTCGTGTTTTCGGCGAGGGGGAATACGACTTTTTCGACTCCGTAGCTTTGCGCGAACTCGATTATGCCTTCCGCCGTTTCGTCGTTGAGATTCTGTTCGTAAACGGTAAAATTTTCGCAAAGCAGTCTGCTTCTTTCTATCGCGCCCGCAACTTGCGCTCCGTCCGAAAAGTCCGCGACCATGTATGCGTTTCCGCCATGAAAAAGCACCGTTGCCGCCGCTCCGCCGCCGATAACGGCTATTCCGCTTTTAGTATGAATGCCGTTCTCGCACGCGATCGCAAGAGCGATAACCAAAACGATAAAGGCTGTTATTTTTATGTATTTGCGCCCGCGTAGTACGAATCTGCTTGTGACGAAGGAAGCGGGAAGAACGCACACCGCACCCGCCGCGTATCTGACGGTTATTGCCGCAAAAGGCAATGCGCTCACCGCCGCGCTTATCATCGTTATAAATTGCAGAATACCTGACGGTATGAGAATGAGCGGCGCTAAAGGCGGTATGAAAGTAAACGGCAGGAAAACGACGGTTATCATAAACGCCGCAGACAGTACGGGCATCAGCAGCGCGTTTACGATTATTGAATAAAGGTAGACTTTGGAGAAAAACACCGCCGTCAGCGGCACTATGGCTATCTGCACCGCTAGCGAAGCGGCAAGACCTTTTGCGACGGTTTCGGGCAGTTTGAGTTTTGTAAGGGCGGAACAAAGCGGGCGCGAAAAAGCTATCAGACCGTAAACCGATCCCATGCTCATAAGAAAACCGCATTCGAAAAGATAAAAAGGAGATATGGTCAGACATACGGTACCTGCGGCGCACAGCGAATTGAGCCTGTCGTTAAATCCGAAATATCGCGCCCATAAAGCTATCGCGCACATAACGAATGCGCGAACCGCCGAGGGGCTGCCGCCGGTAAACAGCGTATAGAGCAGGAGCGTTGCCGTAATCGCGGCGGCGCGTGCCGCTGGAGGTACTCCGACCTTACTCAGCAACGCGGCGACGAGCATTGCCGCAAGCCCTATGTGCAGACCGCTTACTGCAAGTATGTGTCCGATTCCCGCGCCCGCAAACGCTTCCGTGACTTCTTCGCCTATGAGATATCTGTCTCCCGCAATCATGCCGAACGCAACCGCGCCCGTTTGTTCGCCCATACCGTCGGTCAGTTTGTTCCTTAAACCGAGGCGCAGACTTTCGAGCGCGTACGGTTCGCCTTCGGAAACGTATGCGATATCCGTATATTCGGCATAAGCGTAATAACGAATATCGCTGCGCACCGAAGAAGCGTTTACGCCGTCTGCGCTTACAAGTTCGTTGATGCTGACCGTCGAACTCCATTTTATGACGTCGCCGCATTCGGGCGCGAAATTTACGTCGGAAATATCTTCTACGGTCAGCGTCAGTTTGCCGTCGATATCGGTTCCGTCCGAGAAAAGTTCGTCCAGCGTTGCCGTATATGCGCCGTCTGCGGCGGAAAAATGTTCCGTCACTCTGCCTGTCAGTATGTATTCTTTGTTTTCTTCGAGTGCAAATCTCGATGCGAGCGTGCCGAAAAACGAAAAAACCGCGAATGCGCATAGAGCAAACGCGGTTATCCATACCGACAGGCGAAAATAATCGTGTCCGATTGCGGACAATACCGACAGTCCGATTACAACGGCGGCGAGCAGGGAAAGCAAAGACACGCCGAGCGGAAAAACGTAATAAGCGACGAGTGAAAACAGTATCGTCGCTGCAAGCAGTGCGAATACGGCGAGAAAAGGTCTGAAATTTATCAGTCGTCCTTTTGTCATTCGTGTTTCGTGAAAGTCGGCTTATCGTCACATTCTCCGTCGGGTGCAAGCGTTAAAGAGTCGGCTTATGCCGCGCTGACCGTCGGAGCGTAAACAATTAATCGGTAATACTTACTGTTTTTATCACCACGGGAGTTACGGGTACGTCGTCGTACCAGTCGACGGAACGGGTAGGAACGTTGCTTATTTCCACCGCGGCGTCAAGCGACCGAGCGTCCGTAACTTTGCCGAACGCCGCATACTGACCGTCGAGGTGCGGGCAATCTTCCACGCAGATGAAGAACTGCGAAGAAGCGCTGTCGGGAACCGCGGTACGCGCCATCGATATAACTCCCGCCTTGTGCTTGATGTCGTTTTTACGGCCGTTAGCGGTAAATTCGCCTACGATGTTGCGGGGCGCTTTTTTCGGGACGAGTTTGTTTTTTTCGTAAGTCATTCCTCCGCCCTGTATCATGAACCCGGGAATAACTCTGTGCATGCACAGTCCGTCATAAAAACCTTTGCGCGCAAGGTCTGCAAAGTTCTTCACCGTTTCGGGCGCGGCTTCGGGATAAAGTTCGAGGTTTACGGTCTTTCCGTCCGTAAACTCGATAACTGCGTGAATTTCGTTCATATAAATGTCTCCGATGTCGTTTTTGTTTATTCTATCACTATGGCGTTCGTATGTCAAGGCGGGCAAACGTTAATGCGTTATTTGTTTGACAGCGGGCGGCGAATATGCTAATATAAACGTATTATGAAAAAGAAATTTCTTGTAATCGCGCTTATAGCGGCACTCGGCGTTCTTCCGCTTGCGTTTTTTACCGCCTGCGGTGAAGAAGCCGCCGCGCCTTCGCAATATGCTTATTATTCGTTCACTTACGACGAGACGCTCGAAGGGCTTGTTCTCGACGTTACTTATTCGGGTAAACTGCCCTCGGGCGAACTGACTCTTCCCGAAATGAGTTATTACTATAAGGACAGCCCCGACGCGAAAGAAGATACTCTTCACGACGAAGCGATGAAAGTCGTCGGAATAGCGGACGGCGCTTTCGAAAGTTGCAACAATATTACCGCGGTTACGTTCGCTTCCGGAATAAAGCAGGTCGGAGCGGGCGCTTTCAAAGACTGTGCCGAGCTTACGAGCGTTACTCTTTCGTCATACGTTACGGTAATACCCGACGACGCATTTAACGGCTGCTCGTCGCTTAAAACCGTAAGCGGCAACAAAATAACGGATATCGGCGATCGCGCTTTCCGCAATTGCATGAAGCTGAATTCGTTCGGTTGCGATCTTTCCGCGCTCGAAACGGTGGGCGACGACGCGTTTTTCTATTGCATAGGCATTAAAAGCATAGACGTCAGCCACGCGTCCGAAGTTTCCGACACGGCGTTTACCGGTTGGCGCGAAGATCAGAAAATCATCAGATAATAATTAACGGAGCTGTTGCATTTAGGTATGCGACAGCCCCTTGCGTTATAGCCGAAATTATCGGTCTTATTACAGCATATTATAAAATATAATGCGACTATACGAATTAAAGTAATTATAAGACTATATTGCGTCTGAGTGGCAGCGTTAAGTTAGCAATGGAGCGAAAATTTCACAAAAATTTTCGTTCCATTGCGGTTAAACTTAACGCGGGCACTATTGTTTTTTACATATTAAATGCAAATAAAATTTTAATCGACGCCGTAAAATAAATTAAATGCGCGAAATCGCGGAGAATAAATATAATGAAAGTAAATTCGAGAAATCAGACGTTGGAAGAATTCCTTGCCGCTTATAATCCGAATAAATACCGTAAACCCGGCGTGACGGCGGATTGCGTCGTGTTCTGCCGCGACAGCGTGCTTATGGTGCGCCGCGGCAATCACCCCTTTATCGGCGAGCTTGCCTTTCCCGGCGGGTTTGCGGAAGCGGGCGAACCTACCGAAAATACAGCGGCGCGCGAATTGCGCGAGGAAACGGGAGCGGAAGGAATTCCGCTCAGGCAGTTTTATACCGCTTCGTCGCCGAACAGAGACCCGCGCGATTGGACGGTGTCGGTGTGCTATATTGCCGAACTCGGCGAATTTCCCGCGGTAAAAGGGGCGGACGACGCCGCAAGCGCGGACTGGTATAGATATACGATTACAAACGACGGCGACTTAGCGTCGATTACGCTGTCGGGCGCCGACGGCACGGTTACCGTACGGGTGCGCGTAAAACGCGACGCATT
>CASFAN010000130.1 GCA_949292715.1 uncultured Eubacteriales bacterium | reverse complement strand
TCGTTGTTCTTTCGGTAATATCGCTTACGGTCGAAGTCGTTATTAACGCGGTTGTGGTTTACATGCAGTCTGAAACGATGTCCGCGGCTCTTCTTACCGTTTGCTATATTTACGATTTCATAGCGTGTATGCTGACGATAGTTCTGCTGATTTTCTCGGTGCTGAATAAATCGCTTGAACGCGATAATGCAGTAATTTCGCTTATGCTGAGCAACGAACGCAAAAATTTTGAAATGCGGCGCGACAAAATAGAAAAAATAAACATAATGTGTCACGATCTGAAACACAGGATACGCGAACTCGGAGAAGGCGGTTATGCCGACGAGAAACTGAAAAAGCTGGAAAGTGCGATACGCAGTTATGATTCCGTATATCGTACCGGAAACGAAGTGCTTGACATAATTCTTACCGAAGCGGGCGAACAATGCACGGCTGGAGGCATACAGTTTATCTGCATGGCGGACGGCTCCGCGCTGAGCGGCATGGACGCAGACCATATATATTCCATTTTCGATAACGCGCTTTCAAATGCCATAGAAGCCGTCGGGCATGTTACCGATCCGGATAAGAAATATATAGGGCTGCAGCTGACCCGCAAGGACGATATCGTTTCGGTGCATGTGGAAAATTATTTCGACAGCGCCAAAGAACTTGTGTTTATAGACGGCTTGCCGCAGACGACGAAAAGCGACGAAGAATGGCACGGCTTCGGTATGCGCAGTATCCGCCGAGCTGTCGAATCGTGCGACGGCGGCATGAGTGTGGACGTAAAAGCTGATCTGTTTTCATTGAATATATTCCTTCCGATCAAAGATAAATCGGAAAACAATTAAACCTCGCAGGCGTAAAATGTGCAAAGAATGCGATGAAAAATACCTAAAATGGAATAGGTATTGACAATGCGGGGGGGGGTTGTTAATATGGTAGCGATAAGAGATTGTCTTGTCGCTGCTTGTTTTTTTATGCGGAGCGGTCTCTTTCGGATAATATAAAAGGAGGACAGAAATGAGATCGACTGCAAAATATTTTGTTTTCGTTCTTATTGCCGCAATGCTGTGTTCGGTGTTCGCTTTTACCGCATGCGGCGCGATTACCCTTTCTTCCATTGAAACGGAATGCACCGTTGCCGAGTACGTGGAAGGGGATGATTTCGATACCGTCGGTCTGACTGTTACCGCCGTTTACAGCGACGGCAGCAAGAGAACGGTCTCGGGATGGAAGGTAGAAGACGGCGACAACCTTGCCGTCGGGAAAACGTCGGTGACAGTAAGCTATACCGAGGACGGGGTGACGGTAACCGCGTCGGTAGCAATTACAGTGACCGCAAAACCTCACGTTCACGATTTTGAATCGGCAGGCTGGCAGACGGACGGAGAAAAGCACTGGAAACAATGCGCATGCGGAGAAAAAAGCGAAGAAGCGGCGCATGAATGGAAGGATAAAACGGATGTTACCGAGGACGTATCGTGCACGCAGGACGGAAAGGAAACCGTTACCTGCAAGGTGTGCGGGTATTCGACTTCGAGAACGATAGAAGCTCTCGGTCATGATTTTTCGGTACCGCTTTACGACGAAACCAACCATTGGAATAAATGCAGCCGCTGCGACGAAACGGATACGCCCGCGCCTCACGACCTGACATTGTCGGTGAGCGGATTTAAAACGGAGTATTTCGAGGGCGAAAAGGTAACGCTCGAAGGCGCTACGGCCGGCGTTTCGTGCGAATGCGGTTTTGCCGCGACTGTGGATTCTTCGCAGCTTTCGGCACCAGATAAGGCGCTTACGCTCGAAGACGACGGCGCCACGCTTAACATTACATATAACGGACTTTCTTTCGGTTTCACCGTTACCGTCAAAGAAAGAACGCTTAACTCGATTGCCGTAAAAGACGGTTATAAATCCGAGTATGCGATAGGCGAGAGTTTCGCGGGCGGCACGCTCGTTCTCGGCTACGACGACGGCGGAAGCAAAGAAATACCGCTTACGGAAGATATGCTTAGCGGATTCGACACTTCGTCGGCGGGCGAAAAAGAAGTCACCGTGACTTATGACGGACTTACGACGAAATTTACGGTGCGCGTCGGTTATGACGAAGCGAGCGGCGCATACAGACTGGGAAGCGAACTCAATACCGAGTATAAAGTACAGGCTGAAAACGCCGATTACGTGGATATGAGTCAGGCTGTTTTGCAAACGGGTACGGCGACAAACAAATTCGAAAACGAAGCCAAAAACTCCGCGAATGAAAAATATCCCAACGGAGCGGAAGGTTACAGCACCTGTAATATTTCCGTAAAAGGCAACAAAATAATATTGCGTTTCTTCTCGGATAAAGCAGGCGTTTTCCATATCGGCATGCGCGGTCAGTCCGGCAGTTTCGGCGGACTTCAGGATCAGGCTCTCGACAAAGCATTCGCTTTGAACGTTAACGGTATTGCGGTAACCCCGACCGGTACGCTCCGAAAGGGAAGCGCAACGGATACCAAATGGTGCGACATGACCTTGTGGACAGAGCTCGACGATATTACGGGCAACGTATATGCGGCAAAAGGACTCAACGAAGTGACGTTTGCGTATCTCGGCGAAACGGGTGATCTGCGACTTCCTAATATCGATTACTTTACCGTTACGTTTACCGAGTTTTACGATAATCCGTCGATAACCGTTGCGGGCAGCGCCGAAATTCCCGTCGGCGGAAGCTACACCGAAGGACTTACGCTTACTTACAAGAACGGGGATACGGTAATAAAAGAAAATGTTCCCGTTACGGCGGATATGATAAGCGGACTCGATAATTCCTCTGCGGGCAATAAAACCGTAACCGTGAATTATATGGGTGTAAGCGCGGAGTACGAAATAGAGGTCATCGATGAAAAACATACTTTGACGCTGGTAGGCGGAACGTTAGAGGGCGGCGGTACGACGGCTGAACTCGGTTACGGCGAAACTCTGCCCGATATTACATGGGACGACGAGGCGAATATACTCGGTTGGTCGTTCGGTAACGATATCCTTACCGATTTAAGCGGCGTCACGATGGGCGCCGAAGACATTACGCTCCGCGCCATAACCGTTTCCGAATGTAATAACGTTATACCCGGTGCGTCTATACGTCAAAATAAAGGTATGAAAGACAACAGCGGCGCGGCAATCGGAGCGGTTAATGCGACTGAGAATATTGCTATATCGACAGAAGGCGCTTACGGGGAATCCGACGCGGTTAAATGCGTTATAAGCACCGTCGATGCCAAAGCGCGCGGAATAACGTTCAAGAACAATACTAATTTCGGCAGCGGTTCGGTGATCGTGTTTGTCGCGGCTGTAAACGACGGTGCGGCATTGCAGAACGTAATATACGGTACCGAATGCGGTATCGTTACCCTCGGAAATATCGGAACAGGCGAAACGGCGCGCGCCGCGGCGACAATAACTTCGGACGGCAATAATCACTGGACTCACTTGTTCTGGGACGGAGAAATAAGCGCGCTCGATCTGACCGTGGCTATCTACACGTACGCTCTTGCGTAAAAAAGGAGAAATGACGGTATGAATTTTAAAACATTCTGGAAAAGCAGGGGATTTAAGAGCTGGTTTTGCGCATTTATTCCTATATTCGCGCTGCTGCTCACCGTGTGCCTGCTTCTGACATGCAATTCTTTCCTGTATCAGACGCTTAACAGTACCGCGCTCGGCGGCGAGCGGCGCGTACTTATCAGCGGCGATCCGGATAAGTATCAGTATTATACTGCGGATTACAAGAATAAAAAAGAAGTGCTTTCCGCAGCCAACGCGTTCAACGAAGAAATGGCTACCGAAGGCATAGTAATGCTCAAATACGACGGCAAAACCCTTCCCGTGGCGGCTGACGGAAAAGTTACCGTATTCGGCAAGAATACGACTAATCTCGTGCTCGGCGGTTCGGGTTCCAACGCGAGCTCGGGCGGAGGTAACGTAAAGACGATATACGACAGTCTGGACGCCGTCGGAATCGAATACAATCCCGAAATGCGCAAGTTTTACGAAGATAACAAGCGTTCGGGAGAGGGGCGTCCGCAGTCGCCCGACATGAATTCGTCCATAACGGGACTTACCGGTTTTCCGACAGGCGAAACGCCCGCGTCCGCTTATGACGAACAGGTGCGTTCTTCGTGGAGCGGATATAACGACCTTGCGATCGTTGTCGTTTCCCGTATAGGCGGCGAAGGATTCGATTTGCCGCGCTCGATGTTCTGGGACGGAAAAGGTTATCAGAACTGGGACGGTGATCAGGCAATACCGGGCGCAAGGAACAAGGCCGATCATTATCTGCAGCTCGATCAGAACGAAACGGATATGATAAAGACAGCCGCGGATAATTTCGAAAAAGTCGTAGTGGTTATTAACTCTCCGACGGCAATGGAACTCGGTTTCCTCGACGATCCGGAACATTACGCGTACAGCGAAAAAATAGGCGCCTGCCTGTGGATAGGCACGCCCGGAAACACGGGAATAATGGGACTGGGCAGAGTGCTTAGCGGTGAAATAAGTCCGAGCGGCAGAACGGTGGATACCTATGCGCGCGATTTCAAGAAAGATCCCACATGGAATAACTTTGCCAACAATCTCATAAGCGGCGGCAATCAGTATACGGATGAAAGCGGAGAAAAGCGCAACGCATATTTCGTTCATTACACCGAAGGTATATACGTAGGTTACAGATACTACGAAACGCGCGCTTACGAAGAAGAGAAAAGCGGTAATGCCGATTGGTACGGAGAGAACGTAGTATTCCCGTTCGGTTACGGACTTAGCTATACCGATTTCGAATGGACGGTTGAGTCTGTATCGCAGAGCGGAACGCTGAATTCGGAATCTCCGATAGAGGTAACCGTAAACGTCACGAATAAAGGCAATTACGCAGGCAAGGAAGTCGTTGAACTTTATTATAGCGCTCCGTATACGACTACGAGCAATATCGAAAAATCGCACGTAGCGCTCGGCGATTTTGCGAAAACGGGAACATTGCAGCCGGGAGAATCCGAAAAAGTAACGTTGAAAATAAATCCGCGCGATATGGCAAGCTACGACTGGTCGGATATTAACAAGAACGGCAAAAAATGTTACGAACTCGAAGCGGGCGATTATACTTTTTATGTCGCTCGAAACGCTCACGACAGAAGCAAATCGTTCGAGCTTACGCTGAATAGCGGCGTATTTTACGAAACCGACGATAAGACCGGGAACGATATAGAAAATCTTTTCGACGACGTCAGCGAGCGTATACCGCAGTATATGAGTCGTTCGGATTTTGAAGGAACGTTCCCCGGACTTCCCGACAAGAGCCTTACCACGCTTTCCGAAAGCGAGATAAAACAGCTGAATTCCACTTTTACGGATAACGCTACCGATCCTTGGTACACAACGGAAATGCCTTCTCAGAGCGCGATAGAACTTTCGCGCGACGAAACCACGGTAAAGCTGTACGACCTTATAGGCAAGGCTCACGACGATCCTATGTGGGACGAATTGCTCGATCAGCTCACCGTTTCGCAGATGAAGAAACTCATCGAGATAGGCAACTATCACACCGAGGCGATAGAGTGCATTGACAAGCCTCAGACTATCGATCCCGACGGACCTATGGGATATTCGCTTTTCATGGGTAACAGCGCGGTATACGATACCTGTTATTATGCGAGCGAATCGCTTGTGGGTTCGACGTGGAACAAGGATATTGCCGAGCGTTTCGGAAAAATGATAGGAAACGAGTCGCTGATAGGTAACGAAAAAGGCGACGGCAGAACGTATGCGGGCTGGTATGCTCCCGCGGTCAATCTGCACCGCAGTCCTTTCGGAGGCAGAAACTTCGAGTATTACAGCGAAGATCCGGTGCTTTCCGCAAAAATGGCGGTGGGCGTTATCCGCGGCGCAAAATCAAAGGGCGTATACACATACATCAAGCACTTTGCGCTTAACGACCAGGAAACCAACCGCGATACGAACGGTATAGCCGTGTGGGCAAACGAACAGTCTATGCGCGAGCTTTATTTCCTTCCGTTCGAAAAAGCGGTCAAGGACGGCGGAACGACTGCTGTAATGAGTTCGTTCAACCGCATAGGCTTCACCTGGGCGGGCGGCGATTACAGACTGCTTACGCAGCTGCTGCGCGACGAATGGGGTTTCCGCGGAACGGTGGTCACGGACTACAATCTGCCGACATACATGAACGTCGATCAGATGATACGCGCGGGAGGCGATCTCAACCTCAGTCAGAGCAAGGCGCTTAAATCGTATGAAAGCGCAACGGCTATCACCGCTATACGCAACGCCGCGCATAACATACTTTACACTGTGGCAAACAGCAACGCGATGAACGGAATGGGCGAAGGCAACGTCTGGGGCTATGCGCGTCCGATCTGGTTTATCTGCATGTGGTGCGTGTTTGCGGTCATCACGGCGGGACTGCTCGTGTGGGGATTCTTTGTTTGCAGAAAAGTTATAGTGGCTTATCGCGCGGGAGTGCGCGCGGGAACGATAATCCCCGCTAAGCGCGAGCGTGACCCGAACTATAAACCCACAGTCATTTCCAGAATATTCCTCGGCGCAATCGCGTTTGTTGCGACGGCAGGAATAGTGCTTTCCGCGGTAATGATGAGTACGCCGCCCGCGTCCGACAGCGTAGAGCAGACTTTCAATCCTTATATAGGCGGAATAACGGTTACGCTCAATAATGCGCCTTTGCAGAACAATACGGTTACGCTCGAACTCGGTTCGGATACCGAAAGGCTCACCGTGCTCGTGGACGCGTACGGAATGTCCTCGGGCGGAGTAACGTACGTAAGCAGCGACAGGACAGTCGCGGAGGTTTCGGATAACGGAACGCTTACCGCAAAGAGCGTGGGTGAATGTTCAGTTACGGTGTCCGTCAATGCCGATCCTTCGGTATACGAAACGGTACTCGTCAGAGTTATAAACAGCGACGCGGCGGATAACACCGCGCGTGCGATAACCGTCAACGGCGGATATGCCAACGTCAGTCAAGCCGTACCGGGAACTACCGTGTTCCTTACGCCGACTGCGACCGAAGGCATGACTTTCGTCGGTTGGAGCTTCGATGTCGAAGTAACGTCTTCGGGCAATATGTTCATAATGCCGGCGTCAGAGGTAAACGTTACCGCCGTTTATAAAAAGAACAGTTATACGCTTACTCTCGAAGGCGCGACGTTTGCGGACGGAGAGAAGAGCAAAGAACTGCTTTACGGCGATCCCATACCTTCCGACATAACGCTTGACGATCCTCTCGGCGCGAACGAGTATATGTTCGGTTGGGAAAATACCGAAACGGGTGAAGTCGTCGAGAGTATCCCCGCGGGCAACGTTACCGTTCGTCCTCTCGTGCTCGAACGCGGCGCACAGCTCGTTATGGGGAAAAACGGATTCGATTATAACAGTCAGGCAGGGCTTAACGCTCCGAGCGCAAAGGATACCGAAATCGACGGAAGTGCCGCAAAACAGATAAACGTTGCCGAGGGCGCGCAGATACTGCGTATAAAGAACGGCGGAGTTACGGGAGCGGACAACGATAAAGTATACGTTACGGTTGTTCTTCGCAACGACAGCGCGTTCGATGTTACTCTCAAATACGAAATCGAGTCTTACGGCGCAATATGGGGACCCGAACCCGTAACGATAGGCGCGGGTGAAACCGTTACGTTGGGTATAGTGGTTCAGGGACTCGGAAGCGATCAGACGCCTTATCACCGTATTCTGTTCGACGGAGGAGCTAAGGAAGGCACTACGATCAGTTTCTGCGGATATCTTATGCAGAAATCGGTATGAAAGGAGAAAACAGTATGATCAGGATTAAAAAATTTTTGTTCATAGCGTTGGCGGCTTTCGTCGCGGCGGGCGTATTCGGTTTCTGCTTTGCGGGTGCGAATTTGCGTACGGCGAGCGCGCAGGAGTTTAACGGCAATTACTACTTTGCGGATTACGATACTGCCGCAGACGCCTACAACGCAGGCGATAAACTGAATAAGGAAATACTTTCGGAAGGTATTACTCTTCTGAAAAACGAAAACTCTCTGCCTCTTAAGCAGAACGCTAAGGTCAGTCTGTTCGGCAAGCGTAGCGCGGATCTGCGTTACGGCGGCGCAGGCAGCGGCGCGGGAAGCGGCGGCGCAAAAATAACGGTGCGCCAGTCGCTCGAACGCGCAGGTATAGAAGTCAACGACGCGCTTGCGGATTTCTACGCGAACAACAGTCAGTCGGGTACCGCAGGCGGCGGACTCGGCAGTTACAATGTATTCGCAGGCCCGAGCAGCGGCATGGGCGAAACTTCCGTCGATACAATAAAGCAGTATGTGGACGAAAGCACTTTCGACGAATACGGCGATGCCGCTATAGTGGTAATTTCCCGCGCGGGCAGCGAAGCGGGCGATCTTCCCAAAGGTATGAGCACGGGATACGGAAGCGACGGCAAACTTAACGGAAAAGGCGTTGCGGGCGCGCGTAACTATGACGATCATTATCTTCAGCTCGATGCGAACGAAACAGCGCTTCTTCAGTATGTCGGAGATAATTTCGATAACGTAATCGTCGTGCTTAATACGGGTTCGCAGTTCGAAACGGGTTTCCTCGACGATCCGGGACATTATGCGTATCACGAAAACATAAAGGGCGCGCTGTGGATGGGATTCCCCGGAAACGGCAACGGACTCGAAGCGCTCGGCGAGATACTCGTCGGAAAAACCAACCCGAGCGGACACACGGTGGATACATGGTCGCGCGACTTCAAACTCGATCCGACGTGGTCGAATATGGCGACGTATACAAATTATCTGTTCAACTATTCTAACTTCAATAAATCGCTTGTCAATTACAGCGAAGGCATATACGTCGGTTACAGATATTACGAAACGAGAGGTTACACCGAAGGCAAACCCGAATCGGGTGAGAAGTACACCGCAAGCGGACTTCACGGTACGACTACTACACAGTGGGACAGTTGGTATGACGCCAATGTCATATATCCTTTCGGTCACGGATTGAGTTACACTACGTTTGACTGGGAGTTCGTAGGCTCGAACGTGCAGGACGGCGGAATGCTTGACAAAGACGGTTCTGTAAACATAAGCGTAAAGGTTACGAATACCGGCGAAGTCGCGGGCAAAGACGTGTTGCAGCTGTATTTTACCGCGCCTTATACCGAAGGCGGTATTGAAAAATCGCATGTCGAACTCGGCGATTTTGCCAAAACCGATTTGCTTGCTCCGGGCGAAAGTCAGACAATGACGCTTTCCGTAAAAGTCCGCGATATGGCAAGTTACGATTATGCGGACGTCAATAAGAACGGATTCAAAGGTTACGAAACCGAAGAGGGCGTATACGGGATAAAAATAAGCCGTAACGCGCATGACGCGGTGATAGAAAAAGAATATTCGGTACCGAAAGACGGCTACATGTATGACGAAAGCGAGAGCGGAAACGCGGTCGAAAACCGTTTCGAAGACGCGGAAATGAAAGGCACGACCTATCTCAGCCGTTCGGATTTCGCGGGAACTTTCCCGAAAGAACCTACGAGCGAAGAGCGCGTCGCTTCTCAGGAAGTGAAAGACGCCGTAACCGAAACGTCGGACAACAATGCGATAATTGCCGCAGACGATCCGTCCGATCCCTGGTATACCGACGAAATGCCGACGACCGGTGCGAATAACGGAATAATGCTCGAAGACCTTTACGGGCTGGATTATGACGACCCCATGTGGGACAGTTTCCTCGATCAGCTTGTCGTCGGCAATAAAAACACGCAGGGTACGATGGCTTATACGATATGGACGAGCGGCTGGACTACAAACGGCATAGATAAGTTCGGCATTCCCAAATTCAGTCATGAAGACGGTCCGAGCGGTATTGCGGGCAGATACGTGGGCGGAAGCTATACCAACTTTGCAAGCGAAACCGTGACCGCTTCGACATGGAACAAAGAGCTTGCGTATAAAAAAGGTCTTATGATAGGCAATCAGGGACTTTTCGGAAACGGCGGAAGTAACCGAGTTCACGCGCTTTACGCGCCTGCATGCAACATTCACCGCAGCGCGTTCGGCGGACGTAATTTCGAATACTTCTCGGAGGACGCATTGCTTTCGGGCGAAATGGCGGGTAATATCGTGAAGGGTTGCAACGAAAAAGGCATGATTACTTTCGTCAAGCATTTTGCGGTCAACGATCAGGAGTCCAAGCGCGATACGTTGCTTACCTGGGCGAACGAGCAGACGATAAGAGAAATATATCTCGAACCTTTCAGAATTTGCGTAGAGAAGTACGAATCTCACGGAATGATGAGCGCGCTCAACAGTCTCGGAGCGGTATGGACGGGCGGAAATTACGCGCTCCTTACCGAAGTGCTTCGCGGAGAGTGGGGATTTAACGGGATTGTGATCACGGACTATGTGCAGAGCCGCGGTCAGCTTAACGGAAACATGGCGATACGCGCCGGCGGAGATATATTGCTTGCCACGAGCGGAAGCGTACAGAATCCCGTAGGGCTCGATCAACCGACTACCGTTGCATGCATGCGCCAAGCGATGCACAATCTGTATTATAACATTGTTAATTACACCGCGGCGTTTAACGTCAGCACGATAAACGTACTCGGTTCATACAGCGGCGGCACGCTTTCTCCCGCAATAGATTCGGTACCTTACGAACAGTCGGTAGCTACGGTGGCGCTCAATAACGGCGCGCTTCCTTCTACCGTAAGATATTCGCTTAAAGAGGGCAGCTCGCTTCCCGAAGGTCTGACATTGTCGGCGGACGGAATAATAAGCGGTACTGCCGAATTACAGGCGGAAGCGTCTGTGTTTACAGTCGTTGCAAAGTGCGGTCTTGCCGAGCGCGAAGCGACCTTCACTCTTCCCGTCGCGGATAAGACTAAATCCATAATTTATATAAAGCAGACCGAATCGATAAACTGCACCGCGGGCGGAAGCGTATCCGCGGACATCGATTGGGCGTATACGCTTGACGGCAAACATCACGATATAACTTACCGTCTTGCGGAAGGCAGCGTTCTTCCCGAAGGCATGACGCTGAGCGCGGACGGAAAAATAAGCGGAAGTTCCGTTATACCTTTTACCGGATATAAAATAACGGTTATTGCGGAAAGCGAAGATATGCTGCCGATGTCCGTCACGCTTACTCTGAATTCGTATAAGGATTACGCGTTCGCTTCTTCTCAGCTTCCGACGGCGCGATTCGGTACATCGTATTCGGCGCGGCTTGGCTCAGGCGGAGACGGAACGCTTAAATATACGCTCAGGACGGGAGACAGCTTGCCTCAGGGAATGACGCTTACCGAAAACGGTATGCTTATAGGCGCTCCCGCCGAAACGGGAACGGTAACGTTTACCGTAATCGCGAGCGGTCCCAATTACCAAACGAGAGAACAGACGTTTACCGTCGATATAGGCGTAAGATACGATTCTTTCGAGCTTGACGACGCTCAGGCGGGAACGGGCTACGAAGCGTTTGTCAATTTTGCGCAGGGCGCAAACGACGTGCAGTATACGCTCGAATCGGGCGAACTGCCTCGCGGAATGACGCTTTCGCGCGACGGCAAACTTTCGGGTACTCCTCTCGAAAGCGGCAATTATACGTTTACGGTGCTCGCAAGCTCCGGAGGACTTTCGGACAGCGTAAAACTTTCGCTTCACGTAGCGGACGCAACGTCTTACGAAGCGTATGCCGCAGGACTTGCGATAGGCATTACCTGTACCGCGCTCGTTGTTTCCGGGCTTGCGGTGTATGCGCTCGTCATAGGTAAGCGTAATTTTGCCGACGGTAAATTCAGACCCAAACGCGGTTTCCTGTCGGTTGCCGCGGCGTCTATGGGATGCGTGCTCGCCGTTGTGCTCGGTTGCGGCATTGCGTTCGCGCCGATGAGCGCGGGAGGTTCTCAGCAGACGTTCACGTTCGAAGCGGAATATGTGTATCTCGACGATTTCATGGGCGCGGGAATAAGCAACTCCGGCGAGGGCGTTAACAACATCTACGGCAGCGGAGCGGAAGGCGATATAGAAAAAGGCTGGAGCAACGGTTACTTCCTCGGAAACACTTATGCCGAAAACTCCATCGAATTCAAGATAACGTCCGATCGCAACGCAAGCGGCAGACTCGTGCTTCGTCTTGCGAGCGAGCTCGGCAACATGAAACTGGATAACAGCGTATTCGGAGTCGAGGTCAACGGTAAAGAGGTGGATTACTCCATAACCGTAGCGAATTCCGCAACGGGTTCGTATGATTTCGCGGATTATCCGATAACGGGTACGATTCAGTTAGCCGCAGGCGAAAACGTAATTAAGCTTACGATAAAAGAAAACACGCTTAAAGACGGCAACAGCATAGGCGCTCCTCTGATCGACTGCATACGCATTACCACCGACGCGGAGCTTACCTGGGAACCGCTTACCGATAATCCCGACCGCAGAGGCGAGGTATAATCGGAAAGGAGGCATGATATGAAAAAGAAATTGTTATGTATCTTGATTATTGCCGCGCTTGCAGTTTCGGCGTGCTGTATGACCGCCTGCGGCGAAGACGCGGTGAAAAGCCTTACCGTCCGCGGTCAGACGCAGTATATCGTAGGAGACGGGTTCGAAGGCGCAACGCTTACCGTCGTATATGAAAGCGGCAAACGCGAACAGATGAACGTTACCGAAGATATGACGAGCGGTTTCGACACTTCGGTCGCAGGCGAAAAGACCGTGATAATAAGTTATAAAGGCAAAATCGCAGAGCTTGAAATAACCGTCAGCGACTTTTACGCTTATGCGATTGCCGTTACCGATGACAGCGTTACCGATTACGTCAAAGGCTCTTCGTATAAAGACGGCGACGCTAAAATAAACGTCATATATACAGACGGCAGCACTGTCCCCGAAGACGTTACTTCGGATATGCTGTCCGGGTTCGATACGAGCGCGATCGGAAAAACGCAGGTATCCGTGACTTACGGCAGGCTCACTACGACATACGATATTTCGGTGCGCGATCCTCTCGTGACCGAGATGAAGCTGAGCGAGTCTTCGAGGACGGTTTATCGCGTAGGCGATACGTTTGACAGCGTGAGTTTCGAAGTTACCTATGAAGACGGAACTTCGGATACCGTCACGATAGACGACGCGTCGGCCGTAGGCGGTTTCGATACTTCTTCCGAAGGCAAGAAAACGGTGAGAGTTTCTTATCGCAATAAGACGGAATCTTACGAAATAACCGTGCTTAAAGCCGTTTCGGACGTGACTCTCGTAAGCTATGACGAACTCTACGGCGTCGGAGACGAATTCGGATCGGCAAGCCTGAAACTGACTTATGCGGACGAAAGCGAGGAAACCGTATCCGTTACCGAAGATATGCTCTCTCAGTTCGATACTTCGTCGGGCGGCGTCCATACCGTAGTCGTTGATTTCGAAGGCAGAAAGACTTTGTCTTACGAAATTACGGTGGCGGGAAGACTGGAAAAAGCCGAGATTGCGGAAAGCGGCGCATATAAACTGCAGGCGGAAGACAACGATTATACCGATATGAGCGGCGCGGTTATGCAGGAAGGCGCAAAAGGCAAATTCGAAAATGTAACGCAGAAAGCGGGTACGAACGAAGAATATTCCAACGGAGCCGACGGTTACAGTACGAGCAACATATCGGTCGAAGGCAATAAAATAGTTATCCGTTTCATATCGGAGACCGAAGGAACTTTCCGTCTCGGTATGCGCGCTCAGTCCGGAAGCAATTCGGGCAAAAGCGACGTCGATCTTGCGACAGTATTCAATGCTACGGTAAACGGCAATGCGGCAACCCTTAGCGGTACGCTGAAAGCCGCAAGCGCAAGCAATACCAACTGGAAAGATATGACGGTGTGGACGGAACTTGAAGACATCGCAGGCGAACTGACGTTGGTCAAAGGTCTGAACACGGTGGAATTCGCGTTTACGCAAGGCACGGCACAGACCATACGCTTCCCGAACATAGACTACTTTATGATTACGGTAGCGTAAAACACTCGTTGATATAAAAAACTCCGACGAATTTCGTCGGAGTTTTTTATATCAGGCGGCATAGGTTACAGCCGACTATGTTTCCGATAAATGCCGCGACGAGCGCGAGCGGTATCGCATAGCGCAGGTTGCGAACTTCGGATTTGGAAAAATATATTGCGGAAACGTAAAACACCGTTTCGCTCGAACCGTAAACGACGGAAGCGCACCGACCTATGAAACAGTCTGTGCCGTAAGTCGCATAAATGTTTTCGAGAACGGAAAGACTGCCCGCTCCCGACAGCGGACGGAGCAATACGAGTTCGCTCAGCTCCCCGGGTATGCCTACGACTTCGAGGGCGGGCGACATAAAGCGGGAAAACACCGCGCTTGCGCCGCTCGTGCGGAACAGTTCGCAGGCTATCATTACCGCCATGAGATAGGGTAATACTCCCGCCATAAGTTCGAGCGCGCTGCCCGCGCCTTTGACGAAAGCGGTGTAAGCGTCTTTCTTGCGCAGGAACGATATTCCGAGCACGGTCAGAAAGATAAGCGGTACGATATAAATTGTCATTTTTATTCCCCGTGCCTGCCCGCGCTTATGATGAAGTCGTTTTTGCGAGGCGGTTTAATTGTTCCCGTATTTTTTTCCGCGATAGGGTGTTCGGTTATTTCAGGCGTTTCCGCATTACGCCTGCGTTCTTTTTTGGCTTCGCGCTTTTCGAAAAACCTGCCGAGCAGTTTAACGCCGATAATGCCGACGATTGTGCTTGTGACCGTTGCCGCAATGCAGGGCAGAAGGAAATCCGCGGGGTTTGCCGAACCCGCCGCGGCGCGCATGGATATGACGGTAGACGGAAAAATCTGCAGACTCGTGGCGGAAATAACGACAAGCATGATCATGTTCGTAGTGGCGACCGCACGGTTTTTGCCTCGTTTCATCGAACCTACCGCGCCTATGCCCATGGGCGTGGCGGCGTTTCCGAGTCCGAGCAGATTCGCGCTTATGTTCATCGAAACGAATTTTTCCGTTCCCTCGCTTTCGCCCTTGAATAGCCGCCTGACGATAGGACGGAGCAGCCCCGCGAGTTTGTCCGCAATGCCGGTGCCTTCGAGTACCTCGAACAGTCCGAGCCATATACCGTAAAGCGCAACGAGAGTGAGCGCAAGCGACACCGCGCCGTTCGCGCCCGTTATCATCGAAGAAAGAACGGCGGAAGGATCGGCGAAAATCAGCGCGGCAATCGATATAAGCATTATTATTATCCAGATGAAAGCCATAACTATAATAAAATATGTTTGCGTTTTTGCAAATATTATTATATAATTATACGAAGCCTGCGAAAGTCGGCAAAAGCCGAAGCGCTGGCGTGCGGCACAGCGCCGCGATAAAAAGGAGGACGGTATGCCCGAAAAACCTGTTTTTTACATTACCACGCCCATATATTATGCGAGCGGAAATCTTCATATCGGACACACATACAGCACCGTTGTGTGCGACGCGATAGCGCGTTATAAGCGCATGCAGGGCTTTGACGTATTCTATCTTACGGGTACGGACGAGCACGGTCAGAAAGTGGAGGACAAAGCGAGAGAAGCGGGCAAGACTCCGCAGAAATTCGTCGACGACCTCGTCGCGGGGATTAAAGATCTGTGGAAACTCATGGATATATCCTACAATAAGTTTATCCGCACGACCGACGATTACCATGTAAAAAGCGTTCAGAAGATATTCAAAACGCTTTACGATAAGGGCGATATTTACAAATCGACTTACAAGGGCAAGTACTGCAAGTCCTGCGAGGCGTTCTGGACGGAAAGTCAGCTCGTAAACGGATGCTGCCCCGATTGCGGAAAGCCGGTTGAGTATGCGGAGGAAGAGTCGTATTTCTTCCGTCTGTCCAAATACGCTCCGCGCCTGCGCAAACTGCTTACGGAAACCGATTTCCTTCAGCCCGCAAGCCGCGTGAACGAAATGGTCAATAACTTTATCGACAAAGGCTTGCAGGACCTTGCGGTGTCGCGTTCGACGTTCAAGTGGGGCATACCCGTGCCGTTCGACGAAAAACACGTTATATACGTGTGGGTGGACGCGCTTTCAAACTATATAACCGCGCTCGGATACGGCTCGGACGACGAAAGCAATTACCGTAAATACTGGCCTGCCGACGTTCATGTAGTAGGCAAGGAGATAGTGCGTTTCCATTCGATAATATGGCCCGCTATTCTCATGGCGCTCGATCTGCCGTTGCCCAAAAAGGTATTCGGTCACGGCTGGATAAAGCTCGGCGGTCAGAAAATGGGCAAGAGCACGGGCAACGTTGTCGATCCGTATATCCTTGCGGACAGGTACGGCGTGGACGCGCTCAGATATTTCCTGCTCAGCGAAATGCCTTTCGGCTCGGACGGAGATTACTCGAACGAGCTTCTGCTCCGTAAGATAAACTACGATCTCGTAAACGATTTCGGAAACCTCGTCAAGCGTACGCTTGCGATGAGCCGTCAGTATTTCGGCGGAAAGGTGACGGACGCGGGCGAAGCGGAAGAAATCGACGACGAACTGATAAATATGATAAACGGCGTAAAAGCGGCTGTCGACGGCGATATGGATAAACTTATCGTCAATAAGGCGCTCGAAGACGTGTTCGCGCTCGTCCGCCGCGCAAATAAGTATATCGACGAAACCGCGCCCTGGAAGCTTGCGAAAGAGGAAGGCTCCCGCGCGCGTCTGGAAAGGGTAATATACAACCTGCTCGAAGTTATCCGCGTAACGTCAAGCCTGCTCCTTCCGTTCTTTAAGGGCGGTCCTGCGAAAGCGCTCGGCGGACTCGGTATAAACGTGCCTGAAGAATTCGGCGACGCTATGCGTTACGGCGCGGTGAAAGAGTATTCCACGACGGAAACGGACGCAGTATATCCCCGTCTGGACATAAACAAAGAACTGAAAGAACTCGAAGCGATAGCGGCTGCAAAGGAAAAAGACAAGGAAAAAGCCGCGCCTGCCGCCAAGAAAGAAGAAACGGCAAAGGAGAAAGACGTGGAAGAAAAAGGTTATATTACGATTGACGACTTTTTCAAATGCGAACTTAAAGTAGCGGAAGTCATCGCCTGCGAAAAAGTGGAAAAGAGCGAAAAATTGCTTAAAGAAACGCTTAAAGTGGGCGACGAGATCCGCACCGTATGTTCGGGAATAGCCAAGTATTACACGCCCGAAGAAATGGTCGGCAAAAAAGTAATACTCGTTGCGAATCTTCCGCCCCGCAAAATGTGCGGTATAGAAAGTAACGGTATGTTGCTTTGCGCCGAAAAGGACGGTAAAGTAGTGCTTATTTCTCCCGAAAAAGACATCGAGAGCGGAGCAGAGGTGGGTTAAATGAAGGTCAGAACGAGATTTGCTCCCTCACCGACGGGGTATCTTCACATAGGCGGTATGCGCACCGCGCTTTATGCGTATCTTTTTGCGAAACAGCAGGGCGGCGATTTCATTCTCCGTCTGGAAGACACCGACAGGGAAAGACTTGTCGGCGATGCCGCGCAGATAATTTACGATTCGATGAAAGAGGCGGGACTTGTTTATGACGAAGGTCCCGACGTAGGCGGCGATTACGGTCCGTATATTCAGAGCGAAAGAAAGCAGATATATCTCGATTATGCCGCAAAACTGATCGAAAGCGGCGACGCGTATTACTGTTTCTGCACCAAAGAGCGGCTTGAACAGATGCACGCCGACGGCGCGACGAAATACGACAAGCATTGCCTGCGTATTCCGCTCGAAGAGGCGAAAGCGCGCGTTGCGGCGGGCGAGCCTTATGTAATCCGTCAGAACGTGCCCGAAAGCGGGGAATATACTTTCCACGACTGCGTGTTCGGCGACGTGACCGTTCCTTACGCCGACCTCGAAGACAACGTGCTTATAAAGAGCGACGGACTGCCGACTTACAATTTTGCCAACGTTATCGACGATCATCTTATGGGTATAACTCACGTCATACGCGGCGTCGAATATCTTTCGAGCACGCCTAAGTACGACTTGCTTTACCGCGCTTTCGGTTGGGAACCGCCTGTGTATATTCACTTGCAGCCGATTATGCGCGACGCACGTCATAAGCTCAGCAAGCGTTACGGCGCGGCGAGTTATAAGGACTTTATAAACAAGGGTTACCTTAAAGATGCGATAATGAATTATATCGCTCTGCTCGGATGGAGCCCGAAAGACAATACCGAAAAATTCGATATGCAGTATATGCTTGACAATTTCTCGCTTGACGGACTGAGTAAATCCCCGTCTATTTTCGACGAGGCGAAACTCCGCTGGCTTAACGGGGAATATATCAAAGAGCTTTCGGACGAAGAGTTCTACGCCCACGCATTGCCGTTCATGGAGCAGGTGGATTATCTGAAAGGTTATGACCTGAAATTCCTTGCGGGATTGCTTCATTCGCGTTGCCTGTCGTTTGCGGACGTCGGACCGAGCGAATGTTTCAAGGATATGCGCACAGAGGACGACCTCAGCGTGAATCTTACCGAATTTCTGACCGCATTCGACAAGCTGTCGCCCGATATGTTCGTCCATGCGAAGAATAAGACGGACGAAAAATTCGCGGCGGAAATGTTGCCCGATCTTATAAAACTCACGGAAAATGAATACGGCGACGGACTTTATCCCGCGCTTGAAGCGTATGCCGCCGAAAAAGGCGTCAAGAAAGGCGCCGTGCTGTGGGTATACCGCATAGCGATAACCGCTTCTCCCGTAACTCCGGGCGGAGCGACGGAAATGGCTCGTTTGCTCGGAAAAGAGGAAACTCTCCGTAGATTGAATCGTGCGCTAGCGATATTGGTTGCGCATCGCTAACGCTACACGGACGTAAAAAAGAAAATGCCGACAGGCATTTTCTTTTTTACTGTGTTGCGCAATACATATCCGCGCTTGCGGAATCTCTTATATTGCGCACCGCTAACGCTCGCCGTAGGCGTGCGCCATATATATCCGCGCTTGCGGAATCTTTTCGGCGCAAAGGCGTGTTTTTTTACCGCCGCAGGGTCACCTAGCGGCGGCCGCACGCTTGCGCTGGCTAAAAAGAACAC
>CASFAN010000129.1 GCA_949292715.1 uncultured Eubacteriales bacterium | reverse complement strand
GCAAGGTCGCTCATGCCCGTGAGCAGAAAAACTTTCGGCTCCTTTGTATCGAATAAACGAAGTTTGTTTTCAAAAAACTGCGGTTTGAAAAAGTCGTCCGTGATGTGAAAGCGGCGGCAGTTGTTACGCGCATAGCAATATCGACAACCAATCGGGCAGCCGATAACGATGTTCAGATTTTTGATCTTATCTTTGATGGGGAATACCATAATTTTTTTTCTGCGCGGCGGCAAATTCGCCGTAGCCCTTCCAGCCGAATACCGCTTCCACGCTTTCATCTGCAAAAACATTCTTTACGTTGCAGATATGCAGAACATGGTCATCCGCATCCACGGTCTCATAGACGCTTGCTACAATGGCAAGGCGGGTTGCTTCGGGAATTTCGATTTCCGTGCCGGCGAGTTTCTGCATGGCAATGCCGAATTTTTCAACCTTATCGGTAGCCCTTCCCGAAGAGGTACCGCAGGCGATAAGCGCGTCCGTAAGCGAAACGCCGGGAACCGCAATAACTACTTCTTTACTTTTTGCAAGAAGTTCCAGCGTATAAGCGCCCTTGTTCAGTGAAAACACGACTTTCCCAGGGTTGGTGGAAGCATACGTCCAAAAAGCGAGCGTTGCCATGTTCGTTTTCCCGTCCGCCTTCTTGGAGCAGATAAAAGTCATGGGGTTGGGGGAAGTGAAAACGGGTGCCTGTGCGATCTTGATTTCTTTCATAACAGTGTCTCCTGGAATTATTTATACTATATAGTACGAATACATAATACTATATGGAACTAATTCTGTCAAGAAAAATTATAGGCAAAACGATAATAAATTCCGATATTTTAACCTTTTGGCACCATGGCGTGTGCTTGGCATAGACAAGTGCGGCTCGCTGCGCTCGCCGTAGCCAAGCACACGCAACAGAAAAGCAAACAGAGAAATGACCGGAAAACCAAACCGAAAGCGCGGCGGCGCGGAGCCGTCCCCGCTAACCCGCTTTGGGGATCGGCTGCCGCTTTTGCCGCCGCGCATGGCTTTCTTTCATTGGTTTTTATCGTTCTGCACCTCTTGAATTTTGCCTCTTTCGGCAGGCTTAGGTTAGCATAGTCCTCGCGTAAGTCAACGGTCGCAAAATCGTCGCTGAAAACACCCATAGAAAAGCGTATGGGTTCGACCGACTCATACGCTTATTTTCTTCCGTTGATGTCTTTCTTCAATGAGTGTCCATAAAATTGTGTCGCAACGCACGCAAATAAGATTGTCAACAGACTTTCCATTATGGCGTTCGATTTCTGCAAATTGAACTTTGCATCCATATAACCAATTAACTTTCTTATGGCTTAATTGTATCACTAAATATATATTATGTCAATACTCCTTATACATCTATTTTTTCGATAAAGTAAATCCGCTAATTTTTTCTTAAAATCGACTTCTGTATCCAAGAGAAAAGCGCGAGATACTCTTGCGCTTTTCCATTATCATATTATTTTAAAACTAATATTTACGCAGATATGACTATCGGGGTCTTTGTTGGACAAAATTATCACGCCAAGGAACCGCAAATCGGTCCCCTCTGCCCCTGACAGGGCTTGCGGCTGCGCCGCGAAGCTCTCCGCTCGCGCTCCGAGCACGATCCCACTTCTCCCGATGGTCAGGGGCAGCCAACGAAAAAAGGAACCACAAGTGGTTCCTTTCCGTTGTGATTTGTGAACGAAAAGGCTACACGCATCAGTCTTTATATTGCCTATATAATATCAAATTGCACCGCAAAAATCAATGAATACACACCATGAAAATATCGGAGGCAAATTTCTTTGCCCCCGATATTTTACTCAACCCGTTCCTCTATTGTAATTCCGCCTTTTAGCATAATCA
>CASFAN010000128.1 GCA_949292715.1 uncultured Eubacteriales bacterium | reverse complement strand
TCTGCAATAATTACCGTGGCACACGAATACTATTTCCATTTACAGCTCCGTCTTTTGCGTGCGCCGCGTCAAGTTTCGCCGCCGCAAACCGTACACATTATAACAAATAAATAACGCTTCGTCAATTATATTTTACTCACCGATTTTTTCGCGCCGATTGTTATATTTAGCGCGCATAGCAAACGATAATATAACAAGAGAGCGCGCTCATATAAGCGCGAACGCCAACGGATTCATTCGGCGGGCGGGGCTCCGCACCGCCTCACACAAAAAGCACTTGAAAGTTACAAACTTTCAAGTGCTTTTTGTATTTCGTCGGCAGACCACGCTAACGCTATGCGTTAGCTCGCCCGCCTGACAGTGCGGGCAACAATGTTCGCATAAATGCTCTGCATTGTTTCCCGCCCCTTCCGTCACGCTCGCTCACCGCTCGCGCTCCTAAAGAAGGTCGTGCGCCCGAAGTGAATTCGTGCTTACTCCCAAGTTTTATATTTCGCGCCGCTAACGCTCGCTTCGCGTTCGCAACATATATCCGCAATCGTTGCTTATGCTCTTTATATAGGCTCGTTCTTTTCTTATAAGGTTAAACACTTTATAAAAAAGAACAAGCTACTCATAGTCAAAGGCAGCAGCGATTGCGGAGAGATTTCGAGGCGCAGACGCGCAAAATTTGTACGGAGGCAAAGCCTCCGCACGTCCCCGAAGTCTGCCTTACGGTGACGAGGGAAATTTTGCGCGTATCCGCCCGAAAGAATCCGCAAGCGCGAGTACATATTGCGCAACCCAGTAAAAAAATGAAACGCGTTAAACACGTTTCATTTTTTTACGGCAGGGTAGCGTTAGCGGTGCGCAATATATAATTATGTATGCGCATTGCTGTCCCAAAGTACTATTTTATCTTCCGCCATACTGCGCGGTACGTCGATTATCCGTTGATTGGACGAGCCTCGGAAACGCAAAGTTATATCCTTTTTTTCGAAAACAAACCTGCCGTCGACGAGCACATCGAGCAAACCGAGCAGCTCGCTGCATTTTTCGCCCCCCGCGCGCGAAGGTACTTTGCCCGAAAGTTCCTCGAACGTAAATCCCGAATACGCCCATACCGACTTATCGGGAAGTTCGCGGCGTATACGCTTTACGAGCGAAATCAGTTGCTGCTGATTTTCAGGCTCGAAAGGTTCGCCGCCGAGCAGAGTGATGCCGTCCATATATGAAGGCGCAAGCGCGGCGATTATTTTATCTTCGGTCTGCTTGTCATACGGCTTGCCGAAATCGAAATCCCACGCGATCTCGTTGAAACAACCCGTGCAGTGATGACGGCAACCCGACACGAACAAAGAGACTCTCACTCCTATCCCGTTCGCTATGTCGCAATACTTTATTTCGGCTACGTTCATATTTCCTCCGCATTCTTTCAACCCCGTCGTTCTGCCTGCACGGAAACCGCGACTGCGTTACGACGGTTTAAAACATATTCCGCCGACAAAAATCGACGGAATACGACTGATTTATCATCAAAGATGAAGCACGCGCTCTTTTATCTCCTGCGTTCTGCCCTGATTCCAGAACTGCGAACCGATATAGCCGCAGGTACGTCGTGCGACGTTGAGTTTGCTCTGATCGCGGTTTCCGCAATTAGGGCACTCCCATACGAGTTTGCCTTTATCCTCGACTATCTGTATCTCGCCGTCGAAACCGCATTCCTGGCAGTAATCGGACTTGGTATTGAGCTCGGCATACATTATATTGTCATAAATGAATTTCATAACGCTGAGCACCGCTTCGAGATTGTTCTGCATGTTCGGCACTTCCACGTAGGAAATCGCTCCCCCGGGAGAAAGCGTCTGGAACTTGCTCTCTATCGCAAGCTTATCGAACGCGTCTATCTTTTCGGTGACGTGTATATGATAGCTGTTGGTTATATAGCTTTTGTCCGTAACGCCGGGTATTATACCGAAACGCTTCTGCAAACATTTCGCAAATTTGTAAGTGGTAGATTCGAGCGGAGTGCCGTAAAGCGAATAATCGATATTCTCCGCCGCTTTCCATTTTGCGCATGCCTCGTTAAGTTTTTTCATTATTTCGAGACCGAGCTTTTCTCCGTCGGGTTCCGTGAGTTTCTTACCGCAAAGCTCGTATACGCATTCCCAAAGTCCGGCATAACCGAGCGAAATCGTCGAATAACCGCCGTGAAGCAGTTTATCTATTTTTTCGCCCTTGCCGAGACGAGCAAGCGCTCCGTGCTGCCAGAGTATGGGCGCGGCGTCGGAAAGCGTACCTTCGAGACGCTTATGACGCGCCTGAAGCGCACGGTGGCAAAGCTCCAGTCTTTCGTCGAGTATTTTCCAGAACTCCTCTTCGTTGTTACGCCCCGCGCTGCAAGCCACATCCACGAGGTTGATCGTAACTACGCCCTGATTGAAACGTCCGTAATACTTGGGTTTCCCGTTCTCGTCGACATAAGGAGTCAGGAAAGAGCGGCAACCCATACAGGTATAGCACTGACCGTTTCCGTTCTTGTCTATCTTGTTCTGAAGCATTACCTTTTCGCTTATATAGTCGGGAACCATACGCTTAGCGGTACATTTTGCGGCTATTTTAGTAAGGTAATAATAAGGACTGTCTTCGTGTATGTTATCCTCTTCGAGCACGTAAATGAGTTTGGGGAAAGCAGGAGTTATATAAACCCCGACTTCGTTCTTGACCCCTTCGTAACGCTGACGAAGCATTTCCTCTATAACAAGCGCAAGATCTTTCTTCTCCGCTTCGCTTCTCGCCTCTCCGAGATACATGAATATCGTGACGAAAGGAGCCTGTCCGTTGGTAGTAAGCAACGTAACGAGCTGATACTGTATCGTCTGTATGCCCTTCTTTATTTCTTCTTTAAGACGTTTTTCGACAATCTTCGCCTTAATTTCCGCGCTCGGATGCGTACCGATAAGATCGAACTCGCTTTCAACGTCGCGCGCTATTTTTTCACGCGAAATCTGTACGAAAGGCATAAGATGCGTAAGGCTGATAGACTGTCCGCCATACTGGTTGGAAGCCACTTGCGCTATTATCTGAGTAGCGATATTGCACGCGGTCGAGAAGGAATGAGGACGCTCTATCATCGTACCGCTTATGACGGTACCGTTCTGCAGCATGTCTTCCAGATTGACGAGATCGCAGTTGTGCATATGCTGAGCGAAATAGTCCGCGTCATGGAAATGTATAAGACCTTCTTCGTGAGCCTGTACTATGTCGGGGGGCAGGAAAAGACGCTTGGTCAGATCCTTACTGACTTCGCCCGCCATATAGTCGCGCTGAACGGAGTTGACGGCAGGGTTCTTGTTGGAATTTTCCTGCTTTATTTCCTCATTGTTGCTCTCTATAAGCGTAAGTATGGATTTATCGGTAGTATTCGCGCGGCGCGCAAGATTACGCTGATGACGGTAACGGATATAACGCTTAGCGACATCGTATGCTCCAAGCTTCATTATGTTCGTTTCCACGAAATCCTGTACTTCTTCGACGTTGACGGCACGATTCATTTTCAGGCAGTCCTTTTCCACCGTCAGCGCAAGCGTGTCTATCCACTCGTCCGAGAGTTCGGGTTTACCCGCTCTGTTCGCTTTTTTAATCGCGTTTGCGATTTTTTCACGATCGAATTCGACTTCCGATCCGTCTCTTTTAATCAGTTTCATTTTAATCTCCCCTCTTGTCGCTTATTTCGAGCACAAAAGTCAAGTTATTATTTGATACCCAATATATTGTAGGAAAATAAAACAAATAAACACAATATATTGTGTGTCTGTATATGTACTATAATACTATCGGAAGCGTTTGTCAATACTTTTTGCCAAAATAAATTTTTTTATTTTTTTGAAAAACACCCCTAAAACGCTTGCTTTTTTATTTATCTTATACTAGCGGACCGCTAACGCTCGCCGTTGGCGTCCGCAGACCTTATCCGCGCTTGCGGATTCTTTCGGGCGGATACGCGCAAAATTTCCCTCGTCAGGAAAGGTAGACTTCGGGGACGTGCGGAGGCTTTGCCTCCGTACAAATTTTGCGCGTCTGCGCCTCGAAATCTCTCCGCAATCGCTGCTTATGCTCTTTGTAATT
>CASFAN010000127.1 GCA_949292715.1 uncultured Eubacteriales bacterium | reverse complement strand
TACTCGACGAGAAGTTGTCTCCGTTGTCATACGCTTTGCCTTCCTTGCGTTTTGTAGTTTCAGTGACCGTCTGCACGCTGTCGGATACCGTACCCGCCCAGTAGTTTCTCGACATAAAAGTTATTTTATTGCCGTTCGGGTCGCACTTGTTCGGATCCGCATGATCGAACAGATTGGTCACTTCCGCTCCGCCCTGCGTCCAGTAACTGTACGCTTCCGACTGCGCCGCGCTGACTTCTACCTTCTTTACCATCGACGCTTTCCCGTCCGTCACATTGCCTTCGTGATCGGTTATCTTGTCGTTATCCACACCCTTCGCCGCAAGTATATTATTTACCGCGTCATGAGAATCTTCCGCTACCGTCAGATAGTATTTCCCTTCGTCCAGTATATACTTGTTCTGCGTTATGTCGTATGACGCAAAGTATTTGTTCGCGTCTATCTTTATCTCTACAGTTTCGCTTGCCTTGGGCGCGAGCTTGCTCGTCTTTGCAAAGCCCACAAGCTCCGCAGACGCTTTCTCCACTCCGTTAGCCTTGTTCTCGTCAGTGTAAGGCTGCTGCAAGTATACCTGCACCACTTCTTTGCCCGCAACGCTTCCCGTATTCGTTACATTGACTTTAAGAACATAATCGTCGCCGTCTTTTCTCCTGTCCTCCGACGATTTAAGCTCGCCTTTGTAATCGTAATTCTTTGCAGGATCGCTGTCCTTTTCAAGGCTTATTATTTCTTTGGAGAACGTAGTGTACGAAAGTCCGTATCCGAACGGATAATTTACGTTATCCTTGTAAACGTATTCTCCGGCATTGGGAGTTCCCATCACATAATCTTCGTACCTCGTTTCCGCATACTTGTATCCGACGTATATCCCTTCCTGATAAAGTACGTTATTGCTTGTACTGAAATAATTCCAGTTGGGATTGTTCTTTCTGTCAGAATACCACCCCATAGGCAATCTGCCAGACGGAGTAGTCACGCCCGAAAGTATATCCGCTACTGCAGGGATTCCGTGCGATCCGGGAAGACCTATCCACAGCGCGGCGTCTATTCCGTAATCCGTATTATTAATAAAATCTTCCTGGATAGGGCTTGACACGTTGATAAGTACGATTATGCGATCGAACGTACCCTTGTCTTTCTCCGCTTTCAGGTTCTTAAGCATGTCCTGCTCTTTTGCGGTAAGTTTGAGATAATCGCCGTCGGTAAGTCCTTCGGAACCGCCCATATTGGTCTGATAAGGCGGAAGCTCGGAACCCTCGTTGCCTACCCTCGAGACCACAAATATTGCGGTATTGTAACCTGCGGCAGTCTTTGCGCTCGTATTAACTTCGCTCCAGCTTGCGCCGTTGAGCTTTGCGTTATAGAACTGTTTTTCGGGAGCGGCACGCCAATAACCCTGATTCGCATTGTACCAATCGGCAAGCTCCTGATTAACGGTAAATCCTTCTGTCTCCAACTCATTTTTAAAATACTGCTTTCTGTCATTGTTAATACCTATCGCTCCCGCGCCGTTAAGAGAATATACGGGATTGTAAGCATTCACGCCGAACAGGCTTATTTTATCTTTTGCCTTATCCAGGGGAAGCGCTTTTCTTCCTGTTTTATCCGTTTCGTTTTTAAGAAGCACGGTTCCTTCCGCTTCCGCCGCACCTGCAACTTCTGCATTACCTGCCATAACGTCCTCTACACTCTGATACCAACTCTTATAATAAACGGCAGGTTTACCTGTATTTACGGTATAACCGGCTTCTCCGGCACCGAATACGGAATTGAGCACGTTGCCAACGTCGCCGTTCTTGCTGACTATCCCGAATACGTTTGTAAATACGAAAGCCACTACCACGACATTGAACAAAATCAATGCAATAGTATGTAATATCTTTTTCATTAAACGGTCCCTCCTTTCATAGCGACGTCGGTCGCTGCCTCGGGCTCTTTGTCGAGTCTGAGCCAGGCAAACACGTTTGCGAGTATTATGCACACAAGCATCATGGCGGCACAAACTATTATGGATATCATGCCCTTTATTTGCCAGGCATTGGAAACCACCATCGCCTGTTCGATCGGATATTCATAGCCTGTCACAAGAAAGATAAAAAGCGCGAATAAATCTATTATACCTACCGCAGCCATTCCTATCCTGCTTAATCTGAAAAGCGCGCATACCGCAAATATGAGTGCGGCAACAATGCACATTACGGTCGGAGCCACCGAGATCCCCTCATCGAGCACGGCAACGGCAGCGCCGTAAACTATCCCCGTTATGATTGAAAGAACCGCTGCTCCCATTGCTATATAAAATTTTATGGTTCTGTTTTTAAAGAAATCTTTAAATAACTGCATAATCGTCTCCTTTGCCGAATCACTGCGCAAGCTTGGCTGCCATCGCAATACCGAATTTCATATCCTGCATTTCCTGCGTGACGGTAAACAGGGCAAGTGCGTTTTTATTTGCGCTGCCTTTTTTGAAACTGATATTGATCGTTATCGTCATGCTTTCGCCGGGTTCAAGGTCTATCGCGACTCCCGTGTCGCCGTCTTCTATGCTGTTGCCGGAGTTGACCTGATTGAGGCGAAGGTGTAAGGCGTTGGTACCGAGGTTTTCGATATTGTAAATGAACGAATGCTCTTTATTGAGAGTTACCACGGCAGAATTTTTACTCATCACCGTATTGAAACGGAACTGCGAAGCTTCTTCTACCTGAGTGGTCGGATTGACTCCCATGGGAGAAACTTTTCCCGAATAAGTGAACACGCTTCCGAGCATTGCGTCTTCGGGATCAGTACCGCTGACGACCGTACCGAATGCGGCAGAATGATTCATAAGCGTTTTATCCACGCCGCCGTATACGGGCTGAGGAAGACGATTACTCTGTTCGTTGCCGCAATCGTAAAGAGTATAGCCCTCGGGCAATTCTAATGTGACGACCTCGATTACTATCGGATAAGCAGGCATGGTATATGATCCGACAAGGGCACTTCCGAGATCTGCGCCTTTATCGTTATATATCCTTATTCCAGAAACGGACTTTCCTCCCACCTGCTCGAAATCGGAAGCCTGCAAAACTTCGCCTACGGACTTAGTGAGAGTAGTTGCCCCGCCTGCGAATTTTGCCAGAGAATTTTCATGCAACGTCGCCGTAGCTTTTATTTCTTCTCCCTCAATAAACGTATAAACGTCGTTTTTGAAATCGAAGGAATACTGCGTTTTTCCCTCTACGACCGACGAAGAATATCCTTCGGTCAGTTCGCCGTTCTCGTCTTCAAGAGCAGGAAGCGAATAATTATAAGTTCTGTATGCGCCGTTTATATATTTCGTAGCGGTGAAAATGCCTGTTTCGCTCGTTGTAGGCTGCTTAGAAACATACCACATCGTACCGTCATCTTCACCCGATGCGGTATCTCCGTCCATATAGAAAGTATCGTCCCAACCGGTAATATTTGCCGACGTATCGAATTCGATATAATCTATATTACAACCTCTACCGTTATCGAACTCAAAAGTAATCTGCGTATTACCCTCATATATCGCAACTTCAAGTTCCAATACATAAAAATGGAAATACGTGGGATTAGCGTCCCCTCCGGAAACAAGTTCTACGGTATCTTCGCGAGCAATTTCTATTCCTTCAAGATCAGCATAAGAATATATAATATCTTCTTTTGAATTTAAACCTTGCGATCTTATGGAAAAATTACCTGCCGGAGTGTAAACTTCGTCGCTATGCGTCGAAATATTTGCTTTCATCTTTACAGTGTACGATTTATCGGATACGAAATCAAAAGCTACTCTCGTTCCCACCGTCCATGCGTCATTAAGGTTACGCGTACACAGTTTATTGCTCAAACGAAAATCAAAAGCAAGGTTATTTACATCGCTAAACTGATTTTTCCATATATCAGAAGAAGTAGCTTTAAGCGAAACCTTTGCATTTTCACCTTCCATTCGGGTAAGTTTCGTAGCGCTTCCCGCCGCATATGCGGGATCAAGCTCCGGCTTAACCATAATCTCCGTTTCAGGCGGATCAGGCTTAACGTAATCATAGTCGTAATCGAAATCGTAATCCGGTCTGTTCGGATCGTAAATATCGCCAAGAGTAGGATCTGATATTTCGCCGTTACCACCGATGTCCGGAATGTCAGGTTTGTTCGTATTATCGGGTTTGCCGCATGACGTCATTGCAAAAATCATAACTACAGCTAAAAGCAAACACAATAAAACCGATACATGTTTTTTCATTTTCCAATCTCCTTTATATTTTTCAAGGCTATTTTCACCTTAAATAAATTTTAACACCCCCCCCCCCGCGAGTGTATTGTGGTGATTTATGCGAAAACGTTGCGCTTCTGTCGGGGGTTCATAATGGTTAAGGGATTTGTGCTGTTATTAGCAGAAAGCA
>CASFAN010000126.1 GCA_949292715.1 uncultured Eubacteriales bacterium | reverse complement strand
TTTCGGAAGGAGATACCGTAAATTTTTACAGTATGTCTTCTTATGACCCGATATATAACGGTACGGGCGATCAGGGCCGCGCTTATATGAACCTCGAATATACCGAAACGCATATGCTTGACGCATTTACCGAAGCGGGATATTGGGCTACCAGATACGTAATGGATACGAAACAGGACATCGGAATCCTCAACGGATCTGACGAAGGGCATAAGAACGACGGAGTACATACGGGACTTATGAACGATTGCCCGTTCAGCGACACCGTAGAAAAAGTAATAATGATGAACTTCACTAACAACAGTGAAGAAGCAATTACCATTCTTTACGGAGTCGAATGTTTCGGTATACGCGGAGAAGTAACCGTCACTCTCGATCCCGGCGAGACGGAAAGCGCTTTGCTTAAACAGCTCTATGCTCCCGACGGAAAGAGCGGCGACGTGGCATTCCACGTGCTTTGTATTCTCGACGGCGGCGAAAGCGGCTATGACCTGACGATATGGGGCTTCCTTGCAGAATAAAGTCTGCGCGAAAAAGTACAAAAAAAGGCGTCTGCCGTTGCGGCGGACGCCTTTTTTTGTATTTGCCGTAGAGTAGCGTCGTAATTATCCGGCAATATTGCATAATAAGACGGGGCGGATAAAATAAGCGGGCGATTAAAATTGACATACGCGCGGAATTAGGGTATAATAGCAAATGAACAAAAGGAGATCATACAATTATGAAAGCGTATTGCGACGGTAACGATCTTGCGGAAGCGGTCGGAAAGGCAATAAGGGCTATAAGCTCGAAGTCGAACAATCCCGTACTCGATAATATAAGAATAGAGGCGGGAGAAGGTACCCTTACACTTACGGCAACGGATAACGAGCTTACAATCGAAACGGGAATAGTCGCGGACGTGCGTAGCGGCGGCGTTGCGCTCGTGCCCGGCAAACTGTTTTCCGATTTTACGCGTAAGCTGACGGGAGAGCGTATCGAACTCGATTCTACGGTTTCGTCGCTTACTTTGCGTTACGGCGATTCGGAAAGCGATTTTTCATGCGCAGATCCCGAAGATTATCCCGAATTACCTGTAATGGCGCAGGCAGAACATTTTACTATGAGTAAGAAAGCGCTTAAAGACCTGATAAGTAAAGTAGCGTTTTCGGTGCGTCAGGACGATGTCCGTCCCATACTTAAAGGTGTGCTTTTCGAAGTCGAAGAACATACCGTGACCGCAGTCGCGCTTGACGGATTCCGTCTTGCAAAGTGCGTGAAACCCGTGATTTCCGCGACGTCCGCGCTTAACGCCGTCATTCCCGGCAGGTGCCTTAATGAACTTGCCCGTATGCTTGACGACAGCGACGAGGAAGTTCGCGTATACGTACAGCCGGGCAGAGTACGTACGGATATCGGACATACTTCGATAACGAGCGTTCTGCTCGAAGGCGATTTCGTCGCATACCGCAACATCATAAGGACTTCGTTCGACACGCTTGTAACGGTTTCCGTGGAACAGCTCTCGGACAGTCTGGAACGCGCGATGCTGCTTTCCCGCGACGACAGAAGCAACCCCGTAAAATTCGATATAAGCGAACGTCTGCTGCGTATAACGTCGGCTTCGGGCGCGGGTAATCTGGATGAAAAACTCGGGGTAGTTACAAGCGGACCCGATCTTTCGATAGCGTTCAACGCCAAATATTTCACAGAACTTTTGCGCGTGTGCGGCGTGGACAGCGTGATTATAAAATTCAACAGTCCCGGGGATCCGTGCGTAGTGGTGCCTTGCGGCGGAGAAGAAGACTTTTTGTACCTCGTACTTCCCGTACGTATAATCTGAAAATAACGCGCTTTTCGGGCGCGGCGGAGAATAATAATGAAAGCGATAGTAACCGTACTCGGTAAAGATAAAGTGGGAATAATTGCGGACGTTGCCAATATAATGAAAGATTACGGCGTCAATATATGCGATATTTCCCAGACCCTCATGCAGGAATATTTTACTATGATAATGCTCGTCGATCTTTCGGCAGCCACGGTCGATTTTTCGGAGTTGCAGAAAAATCTTGCGGCAAGCGGCGAAAACATAGGCGTGGATATAAGAATCCAGCATCAGGATCTTTTCGACTCTATGCATAAAATCTGACGCGCGTATGTTCGCGCCCGCTCGCCGCGTGATAAAACTGCAGACGCGGCGCGGCTTTATATAAAGGCAAAATGTTAAATACCGGAGACATATTAGAAACTATAAAAATGGTCGATGACCAGAACCTCGACGTGAGAACGATAACTTTATCGCTCTCTCTGCTCGATTGCGCCGATTCGGACGGCAAGGCGGCAGAACGTAAAGTCTATGAAAAGATTATGCGCCGTGCGGGCAACCTCGTGAAAGTGGGGGAGAAGCTTTCGTCCGAACTCGGTATTCCCATCGTAAACAAGCGTATATCGGTAACGCCGATTTCTCTTGTCGGTTCGCCGAGCGGAAATTATGTCGGACTTGCGCGCGTGCTCGATAAAGCCGCGGGCGAAATAGGCGTGAATTTCATCGGCGGTTATTCCGCGCTTGTGCATAAGTCGATGACCGACGCCGAACGCAAATTTATGGAAACGATTCCAGAAGCGATAAGCGAAACGGAAAAAGTATGTTCTTCCGTAAACGTCGCCTCCACGCGCAGCGGCATTAATATGGACGCCGTGGCGATGACGGGAAGAATCGTAAAAGAGCTGGCGGAGCGCACCGCAGACCGCGACGCAATAGGCTGCGCCAAGTTCGTGGTGTTCGCAAACGCCGTAGAGGACAACCCTTTTATGGCAGGCGCTTTTACCGGGCTCGGGGAAGGCGAAGCGACCGTAAACGTCGGAGTATCGGGACCTGGTGTGGTGGCAGCCGCACTCAAAGCATGTAAGGGCGCGGATCTTACCACGGTTGCGGAAGTAATCAAGCGTACGGCTTTCAAAATAACGCGTGCGGGTCAGCTCGTCGGAAGCAAAGCCGCGGAGTTGCTCGGCGCGAAATTCGGTATAGTCGATCTGTCGCTTGCGCCTACTCCCGCTATAGGCGACAGCGTCGCGGAGATCCTCGAAGTAATGGGACTTTCGAGCGTTGGCGGACACGGCACGACAGCCGCGCTTGCGCTGCTTAACGACGCGGTGAAAAAAGGCGGGGTTATGGCGTCGAGTATGGTCGGCGGACTTTCCGGCGCGTTCATCCCCGTGAGCGAGGACGCAGGCATGATAAAAGCGGCAAGAAGCGGAAAGCTTACGCTGAGCAAGCTGGAAGCGATGACGGCGGTCTGCTCGGTAGGTCTGGATATGATAGCCGTACCCGGCGATACGAGTGCGGAAACGATTTCCGCGATAATCGCCGACGAGTGCGCTATCGGTATGGTGAACAACAAGACCACGGCGGTCAGGCTGATACCCGTTCCCGGGAAAACGGTGGGCGACGAAGTAAGCTTCGGCGGACTGCTCGGAAGCGCGCCTATAATGCCGGTCAGCGACGTGGACAGCGGCGAATTTATACGCAGAGGCGGTATTATCCCCGCACCGTTGCATTCGCTTAAAAACTGAACAGAAATGCAAACCGTTTACGCAAGCGTGAACGGTTTCGTCAAAGATATGTATCGGCCGCATCGGCGGCAAGGGGGCATAATATGAAAAGATCTGAGATAGAGGAAAAGTATAAATGGGATCTCGGGAAACTGTTTGCGGGTAAGCTGGAATGGGAAAAAACGTTCGCGCTGACTTCAAACCGAATAGGCGAGCTGAAAAAATATAAAGGCAAACTTGCGAATCCCGATTTTGCGCTTGCGCTTTTCGAACTTTCCGACGAGATAGGCAAAGAAGCGGAGAGGCTTTATGTTTATGCCGCTATGCTTATGCATACCGACGGCGCGGACGGGGAAGCGGTTGCGCTTTGTTCGCGCGCGGGCAGTCTTTCAGCCGATCTCGGTGCGGCGCTGGCGTTCGTCGAACCCGAACTCACCGCGCTTTCCGACGCGGAACTTGACGCAATGGCGGACGATCCGCGTTTTTACGATTACGAATATACGATAAGGCGTATAAAGAAAAACAAAGCGCACGTTTTAAGCGAAAAAGAAGAAGCGCTTCTTGCGCGCATGCGCGAAGTAACGGGCGCGTTCGGAGATATTTTTGAAAAAATCGACAGCGTGGATCTGCCTCATCCGATAGTGCGCGCGGGCGGAGAGAAAATTCCGCTTACTCACGGATCTTATTCGCGGCTTTTGCAAAATCCCGACCGTAACGTGCGCAAAAAAGCGTTTGCCGCATATTACGCGCTTTATGAGGAAAGATTGAATACGATTGCCGCCTGCTATGCCGCAAACGTACGTAAAAACAATATAATTTCGTCGCTCCGCGGCTATGACAGCGCAATGCAGGCGAGCATGGAAAGCGACGACGTTCCCGCAGGAGTATACGACAAACTGATAAACGCTGTGGATAACGCGTTGCCGTCTTTGCACGAATATGTGGATTACCGCCGTCTGGTACTCGGCGAACTGCATATGTACGATATGTACGTGCCTATCGTTGAAGGCGCGGATATCGGCACGGATTACGAAAGCGCGTTCAAAACGGTGCTTACCGCGCTTGCTCCGCTCGGCGGCGAGTATATAGGCAGGCTGGAAAAGATGAAAGCGGAACGTCGAATAGACGTTTATGAAAACGACGGCAAACGCGGCGGCGCGTACAGCTGGGGCGCATACCGCAATCCGTATGTTCTGCTTAATTACTCGGGCACGCCTCACGATATATTCACGATCGCGCACGAGCTCGGACACGCCATGCATTCGACGTATTCGGACGAGGCGCTTTGCTATAACAAAGCGGGTTACAGTATCTTCGTCGCGGAAGTCGCAAGCACGACTAACGAGGTACTGCTCCTTAAACATCTTCTTCGCAGCACAAACGACGTAAGAGTAAAAAAATATCTGCTGTCTTATTACCTCGATATGTTCCGCACCACGCTTTTCCGTCAGACAATGTTTGCAGAGTTCGAACTTGCCGTGCACAAAGCGGACGCGAAAGGCGAACCGCCTACGGTGGATTCGCTTAACAAGCTGTATCTCAAACTGAACAAGAAATATTACGGAAAGGGCGTTACGCACGATAAGCAGATCCGTTATGAATGGGCGCGCATACCGCATTTCTATAATGCTTTCTATGTCTATAAGTATGCGACGGGGCTTACCGCCGCGGTTACGCTTGCAAACGCTATACTTTCAGGCGAAGCGGGCGCAAAAGAAAGGTATTTCAATAAATTCCTGCGCGCAGGCGGCAGTAAATCGCCTTATGAGATTCTTCGCGACGCAGGCGTCGATCTGATGACCGACAGACCTTACGAAATAGCAATGCTTGAATTCAGAAACACGCTCGGCGAATTTACTTCGCTTGTAGCTCCCACACTTCGCAGTTGAAAAATTATTACGACATACTTGAAATAACTCCCACGGCTTCGGAAGCGGAAATAAAAGCGGCATACAGACGTCTGGCGCGTTCCTGTCATCCCGACGTGGCGGAAGGCGAGGCGGCGCGCGCAAAGTTCGACGAGATTACGGAAGCGTATAAACTGCTTACCGACCGTATAAGCCGCTTGGCTTACGACGTCAATCTGCGTTACGAAACGGCTTATGCCGAAAACGGAGCCGATTCGGTTCCGTCTGCGAGCGTTTCTGCAAACAAATCGGCTTCGGTAAGCGTGCGGCGAAAAAAAGTCAGAAGCGCGGCAAGCACGCTTTTTGCCGCTTTCGCCGAACATGCGGAAAATGCGCAAACGTCGGCAGAAATCGCAGACGAGCAAAAAAAACAGACGGCTTCGGCAAGCAAGCCTTCGGACAAAGAAAGGAAAAAGCCTGTTGCAAAAAAAATAAAAGCGGAAGCAAAACCGTCAGAACCGACAAAGAAAGCCGCGGAAAAACCCGCGAAAAGAAAAGCCGCTCAAAGTATCGCGAAGTCTGAGCGGACGCCCGCTACACCGACGGAAAAAAAGTCCGCGTCCGTTGCCGAAAAATCGGCGAAGTCCGTAAAGAAAGTCCGCGAGAAAACTTCCGAGGTTAAGCCGACGGAGAAAAAGGGAAAAGCCGCGCTCGAAAATAAGCCTGCGCGTAAAAAAACGGCTGTCGCGGCGAACTCCGAAAACGATAAATCGCCGTCCGATTCCAAGCGGCTTACTTCTGGCGCAAAACTGAAAAAAGCCGCGGAGTATATAGGCGTGCTCGAAGGTCAGCTCGAAAAGTACGAAGAGCTTATACATGCGTTTATGCGCTGTTCGGTAACTCCGATTCGTCCGGAGCTTACTCCGTCGAGTCTTAATTTGCTTCTTAACGTGAACCGTCAGACGCGGGAAAGAAAAAAAACCGATATTTAGTATAAATTCCGCCAAAGTTTTTCGGCAAACGCTTTACGCGATAAATATTTCAAAAGATAAATCCTACGCGTAAAATATTAATTCATAAAAAAATATAAAATTTTTCAGAATTTTGCCGAAAAACAGTTGACAACTTCGTTGACTTATAGTATATTATCAGTACAAATAAGATTTCGCGAAGTTATCGAAGTTTTATTTATTACATAGCTCATCATTTTCCCCCTTATCATAGCGAATCCGCTGATGTGCCTGAGTTGCCGTGGCGGACTCGTTTTTTTATGGTATACAAATAGTCAGCGCGGTAAAAATCAGGATGTGCCCATAAGAAAAGCTACCGAGGCAAGGTAAAGATCTCTTACCTGTGACAACGAAGCGGCGGAAAAGGTGACGCTTTCCGCGTATCGTACGACTATCATCATGCACAATGCCGCCGTGCCTACTGCCGCCACTACTATAGATTGAAAGTTTTTGCGCGTTCTTTCTTCGCGAAGCGGAGGGGACGTGTTTTTCTTTTCGGTAAAACCTTTGCTGACAAAATATCCCGCAAGCACCGCGGTAGCCGTGCGCATGGCTATGTCGAGTCCGGCTTTTTCCGCGGCGGGAGTAAGCGGGAACAGCAAACTGATGAACATATTAATGATAAGCGCGGCAAAATACAGCGTAAGCCATAAATCGTTTATTCCGACAGATTGTAATAATTTTTTCTTCATATCGTTTCTATCTACTGATATGCCGCAAAATATAGTTTTGTGAAACAGTGGCTTTTCGGTGTTTATGGGTCGCGTTCGGTAATTAACTTGCGTAAAACAATGGTAAAATTAGAAACTATATTGTATAATATAATAAAACCGATTCGGGTTCGCACGTGAGTTCTGTTGTACCGACTGCGGATCGGATTAAACGATAAGGAAATAATTATATGATAAAAAAAATTTTTCGTATTATATGTGCGTTGCTTGCTACGGCTGTTGCGGTAACTGCGTTTGTCGGCTGTAAAGACGACGGCATATACGCGCAGATCGGCGGACGCGTTTTTGACGGCGACGGAGCTACCTGTTGCGGTATACTTATAGAGAATATACATAAGTCCGAAAAATCTTACGTTATTTCTGCTGCGGACGGTACTTTCGATTTGCGTCTTGAAAAAGGCAACTACTTCCTGACTTTCGTTAAAGATTCGCAATATATTCCGCAAACGGCAGAGGTTGTAGTAGAAAGGACTTCTTCGCTGAAACTCACGGACGTAAGACTGAACAAGGTTTTCGATCTTGAATCGCTCGGTTATTATTCTGCGGATCTTCATCAGCATTCCGTTTACAGCGACGGCAAAAACAGCCCTTCCGATATGTATCGGTATAATTCCGCCATTGGACTCGGCTTTGCGGCGCTCAGCGATCATAACAGCGTAAGCGGAAACGCGGAATTCAATGCGGCGGGGGAAAATTCGGAATATCCCGTTACGATTGGCGGCATAGAGATTTCCAGCAGCGATAAAGGGCATATAAACGCGCTCGGGACTACGAATACTTACGACAGCGATTTCAAATCGGCAGACGACGTCAAAGCGGTGATCGCGCAGGCAAAAGCCGACGGAGCTTACGTTCAGATAAACCACCCGATGAGAAGCGGCGGTAAAGGTTTCGCATATATCGAAAGTCTGCCCGAGTTCGGTTTTGACGGTTACGAGCTTTGGAACGGAAGAAACGCGCCGTCGCCGCTCAGCGGAACGAATCTCGAAGCGAAAGAGATATGGTTCGAATATCTCGATAAAGGGTTTTACATTCCCGCGACGGCAGGCTCTGACAACCACGGATACGCCGAACAGAATCTCGGTATGCCGCGGACATATGTCTATACTTCGCTTACGAGTGCGGAAGGCTTTATAAATGCGATAAAATCGGGACATTCTTTTCTTTCAAACGGTCCGGTTATAGCGGCGGAAATAGACGGCGTAAGTTACGGCGAAACCGTTGCTTCGGGCGAAAAGATTTTATCTCTCAAAACGTTTTATAATGCGGAAATAGGCACGGTGAACGTGCTTGTAAACGGCAAA
>CASFAN010000125.1 GCA_949292715.1 uncultured Eubacteriales bacterium | reverse complement strand
GACGCGATGATAGGCGCGGATCTCGACGCAGGCATAAACTTTTTCGATCATGCCGATATTTATTCCAAAGGCAGATGCGAGGAGAAATTCGGCGCGTATCTGAAACGCAATCCTTCCGCCAGGGATAAAATGATCATTCAGACGAAGTGCGGTATAGTGATAGGGAAACGTTACGATTTTACCGAAAAACATATTACCGAATGCGTGGAGGGCAGCTTGAAACGGTTAGGCGTCGAACGTATCGACGTATTGTTGCTTCATCGCCCCGACGCGCTTTGTGAACCCGAAACCGTAGCCGAAGTTTTTGACAGACTTTATCGCGACGGAAAGGTAAGGTATTTCGGGGTGTCCAATCACAACAGTTTTCAGATAGAACTTTTACAAAGATATATGAAGCAAAAACTCGTTTTCAATCAGTTGCAATTCAGCCCCGTGCATACGGGAATGATAGATTCGGGAATACACGTCAACATGAAAGACAGCGCGGCGGTAATGCGCGACGGCATGACTCTCGATTATTGCAGACTTAACGGCATAACGATTCAGCCGTGGTCGCCTTTCCGCGCAAAAGCGGGCAGTTATCTCGGCAATATATTTTACGGCAAACTGAACCGTGAGCTTAAAAAGCTTTGCGTAAAGTATGGTATTACCGATTCGGCGGCGGTGCTTGCGTGGATACTCAGACATCCCGCATGTATGCAACCGATCATAGGCTCTACGGATCCCGCGCGAATCGCGGGTATGGCAAAGGCAGCCGAAACGACAATAACGCATGAGGAGTGGTACGACGTGTATCGCGCCGCGGGCAACCGTATCCCGTAAATAAAATCAAGTAAATATGTAAAAAGCTGTAGCATTCAGACGTGCGACAGCTTTTTGCTTTTTTACGGCGGCATTTGCGTCATAAAAAAGCGCTTGCGATATTGATTTAACGGCCGCTTTTATGTTTATAATACCTTTAAACGCGAAATTACTTTGCAAAAAAGCATTATATGCGCGCTTTTTATGTGCAAATTGCTTATATGCGGTTAATAATGCCAAAACGCCTTGACAAAACGGGCATATTAAATTAAAATATTATTAACGCTCTGTTTGCTGACGGACGATTATAAGGTAAACCGTCCGCAGACGGTGCTTTTACCGTTTATAACAAAAGGAGAAAATATGGACGACGACAACAAGCCGCTCATCGGCGACATAGCCGAAGAGGTGCCTCAGGAAACCGCTGACGAAACACCTGCCGAATCGGGCGGGAGCGTAAAAAAGCACAGTGGCTTTTCATCGAAACTCGGCTTCGTGCTTGCCGCGGCGGGCAGTGCCGTCGGGCTCGGTAATCTTTGGAGATTCCCGTATCTTGCGGCTAAATACGGCGGGGGAATATTTTTGCTTTGCTATATCGCTCTTGCCGTTACGATCGGGTTTACTCTGCTCGTACTCGAAATAGCGATAGGCAGAAAGACGGGCAAAAGCGTTATAGGTGCGTTTACTTCGCTGAATAAAAAATTCAAGTGGTTCGGTTTCATGTGCCTGTTTGTCCCCGTTATCATAGTGCCGTATTACAGCGTAATCGGCGGCTGGGTGGTACGTTACTTCTTCGCTTTCGTAGGAGGAAGCGATCAGCTGCTCGGCGCGAATGCGGACGTTGCTATGTCGGGCGAATTTTTCAACGCGTTTATTTCGAATCCTTGGCAGCCTATATTGTTCTTCCTCATTTTTGCGGCGGCTACGGTTCTGATCGTTGTGTTCGGCGTACAGAAGGGAATAGAGCGCATAAGCAAGATACTTATGCCTTTGCTTGCGATAATTGCGGTATTCCTTATGATATACGTTATGTGTCAGCCGGGAGCGCTCGAGGGCGTTAAAAAATTCTTCGTTCCCGATTTTTCCGAATTCAGTTTCGCAACGTTGCTTGCGGCTCTCGGACAGCTTTTCTATTCGATGTCGCTGGCAATGTGTATAATGATAACGTACGGTTCGTATATGAAAAAGAGCGCAAGCATAACCAAATCGGCGCGTCAGATTTCTATCTGCGATACCTGCTTCGCGATTGTATCTGCACTTATCATTATTCCTTCCATTTATGCGCTTACCGCGAATCCGGGCGATGTAATGCAGTCGTCAGGTCCTTCGCTTATGTTCGTACAGCTTCCCGCCGTATTCCATACGCTTCCTGGCGGCAGGGTGATAGGCGCGATATTCTTCCTTCTCGTTTTCTTCGCCGCGCTTACGTCTTCCATTTCTCTTGTCGAAGCTATCGTTAGCGTGCTTCGCGAAAATCTGCATTGGTCACGGCTTAAATCGTGTCTTGTGGTGTTCGCGTTCATAATAGTGGTGGGCTCGCTGTCTTCTCTCGGATTCGGTCCTCTTTCCGTAATAAGTATAGCGGGAATGACGATACTCGATATTCTCGACTATGTTTCAAACAGCATATTAATGCCCGTAGTTGCGATAATAACCTGTTTGCTTACCGGTCACTTCATGGACACGCACACTTTGCTTGACGAAATAGGCTTCCGCAAGGGCGGGGGATACAGAAAGTATTTCCTCATTATGGTTCGTTATATCGCGCCGATATGTATGTTGGCGATACTTGTTTGTAACGTACTTCAGTTTATCTTCCCCGCGATATTCAAATTCTGATAAATCAATTGAATTTATTTGCCGCCGTTAAAACTAACGGCGGTTTTTTGATACCGTTTTTGCAATATAAATGAAATATAATTGCAATTTACTTTTGGAATATTATGTGGTATATTCAAATAAAGTAAATGGCAGGAGCAAAAAGCGATGAGCAATCATGTTATCGAAGAAGCGAAGAGATGTCTGCAATGCAAAAATCCGCGTTGCACCGAAGGATGTCCCGTCAGAACGGATATACGCGGGACGATAGCTCTTTTCAGAGAGAGCAGATTGGAGGAAGCGGGGGAAAAGCTGTTTGAAAACAATCCTCTTTCGCTTGTGTGCAGTTATGTCTGCCCTCAGGAAAGTCAGTGCGAAGGGCATTGCGTGCTCGGAATAAAAGGCAATCCCGTACAGTTCAGCATAATAGAAAATTATGTTTCCGATTATTATCTCGGACTTATCGGCGAACGGAAGATAAATATAGAAAAGAACGGAATGAAAGCGGCGGTTATCGGATCGGGTCCCGCGGGAATTACCATAGCCATAATACTTGCAAGAAAAGGTTACGATATAACCATATTCGAAGGAAACGATAAAATAGGCGGCGTGTTGCGCTACGGCATTCCCGAATTCCGTTTGCCTAAAAGCGTACTTGACCGACTTGTTATCGCGCTTAAAGGATACGGAGTCAAGATTCGCCCCAATACGCGTATAGGCATGAATCTGACCGTGGACGACCTGTTCCGCGACGGATACCGTTCGATATTCATCGGTACGGGTGTATGGAGACCGTACCGTCTGAGCCTGCCCGGTGAAAGCTACGGCAACGTGCATTACGCGATAGATTATCTGCATAACCCCGATGTTTACGAGCTTGGCGACCGCGTAATAGTGGTGGGCGGCGGAAATACGGCTATCGATGTGGCGCGTACTGTCGTTCGTCACGGCTGTCATGACGTAACGCTGGTTTTCAATCGCGGCGAAGAAAAACTTACCGCGAGCAGGAAAGAAGTCGAATTTGCCAAAGTCGACGGCGTAAAATTTCTTTTCAACAAAGATACCAAGCGCTTTACCGAAAACGGCATAGTAATTTACGATTGCGCGGAAAACGAAAACGGGGAACTGTACGATATAGAGGGTACGGAAGCGTTGCTTCCTTCCGATTCCACGATAGTCGCCGTCGGGCAGGGACCTTTTTCCGTCATAGTAAGATCGACTTCGGGTATAGACGTGAACAGCCGCGGGCTCGTAGCCGTTGACGAAAGCGGAAGAACTACTCGTGACGGAGTGTTTGCTTCGGGCGACGTCGTAACGGGAGCAAAAACCGTGGTCGAGGCGGTGAAAGTATCTAAACGTGTCGCAGAAGCAATGGATGAATACATGCGCGGATTGAAATAAACGTATTATCATAATTTGTCGAAAAAATATGCGATGCGGGTTTAAGTGTTATAATCTGACAGGATTATGTTATATTTGTTTGCTTTGCGATGTTATAATATAATAAAAAGCGGTAAGGCGATCTGCCGTACCGTAAATTAAAACAGGAGGAAGCAGACAATGCAGAAAACGCTCAGAGGTAAAGTATACGATACCGCAGCCATGAACGTATATAAGAAAGTATCGCACGGTTGGTTCGGCGACGAATCCGGTTATGAGGAAACGCTTTACGTCGCGGAAGACGGAACTAACTTTCTTTATACGAACGGCGGCGCAAACTCGCCCTACACTTCGGAAAAACTGACCAGCCTTTCCAAAGTCAAGGCAGAAGCTTGGAAAAAAGCCAACGCATAATCGTAATTGCTACATAAAAAGTCTGCTTGTATGCAGGCTTTTTTGTTTTACTGTTTTTATGCGTCTAAGCGATTGACACATAATGTTTGCTTCCCTTATAATAAGAGTGTAAAAAGGAGTGTATTATGACAGCGGAAGAATTTATCGGGTACGTTAAAAATCATTCTTATATAGAGGCTGGAAGCGAAGCTCATCAATGTATGCACATAGCTGCTGCCGAAGCGAGGCGCATAACCTGCGAGATTAACAACGCTTTTCATACCGCGGAGGAACTCAGGGAGCTTTTCTCGCGCCTGATCGGTAAGAAAGTCGACGACGGATTCGGTTTGTTTCCGCCTTTTTATACAGACTTCGGAAAAAACATTACTCTGGGCGAAAGGGTGTTTATAAACGAGGGATGCGCGTTTCAGGATCACGGCGGAATCGAAATAGGCGACGATTGCATGATCGGACATCAGGTAGTAATTGCTACGCTTAATCACTCTTTAACTCCCGACAGGCGCGCGGATATGATAGCGGCGCCGGTAATGCTCGGTAAAAGAGTCTGGGTAGGCGCGCACGCAACTATTTTGCAAGGTGTAACGATAGGCGACAATGCGGTTATTGCTGCTGGCGCGGTAGTGACGAAAGACGTTCCCGCAAATGCGGTAGTCGGCGGAGTTCCCGCAAAAGTCTTGAAAAATATAATGCCCGCATAACATAACGGACTTTATATTTTGAATAGGTACGTTAAAAACAAACGAATGGCAAAAAGTAACGAAAAAACGTTTAAAGTGCCGCATTTGGCTTGACAAAGTCACGCAAATATGGTATCTTAAACGTCGCTTGGGGGCGTAGCTCAGTTGGTTAGAGCGCTTGCTTGACATGCAAGAGGTCACAGATTCGAGTTCTGTCGTCCCCACCAAACCGCACATAAGGGCGCGTCTCGCGCCCTTATTTTCATGCTCGCGCTGCGGTTACATACGTTTAAGTATGCGCCCTTGCTCTCGCATTTGAAAGTGCACGATCCGCAACCCTTCTGTGCGGTTTGGAAGCAATGAAAATGAATTTGGCACATAAGGGCGCATATCGCGCCCTTATTTTCATGCTCGGAGAACATTGCCGTATTTTTTCGTACTTGACAAGAACCGAATACGTATGTTATATTAAAATCGAGGCGATGAAAATGATAAAAATAGCTATTGTAGAAGATGACGATAACGACGCAGAGCTTCTTACGCGGTTGCTCGGCGAGTATGCCGCCGCTCGGGCGCACAATTTTTCCGTTGCGAGATATGCGGATCCGCAGCGGTTTTTTGACGAAAGCGATTCGGAACCCGATATCGTATTTTTCGATATATGCATGCCGGGATTGTCAGGAATGGACGCGGCGAGAAAACTGCGCGAGCGTCATTCCAAAGTCATAATAGTTTTCGTTACGAATATGGTGCAGTATGCCGTGGAAGGATATTCGGTGCAGGCGTCCGATTTTATCGTCAAGCCTGCGAATGCCGCGAGCGTAAGTCGGGTTATGGACAGAGTGACGGTACTTGCGGACAATAACTCGGATAAAACGATAAGCGTAAAAGATGCCGTAAGCGGCAGTATAAGCATGCTGAGGGTAGGCGATATTTATTATGTGGAAGTTAGTCTTCATAAACTCACCTGGCACACAATCGCAGGCAATATAGCGGATTGGGGGACTCTCGACTCCGTTCAGAGCAAATTGCCGACCAAAGTATTTTCGCGCTGTCACGTGTCTTATCTCGTAAACCTCGAACACGTAAAGGAAGTAAAGAAAGATCAGGTTACGGTGGGTAACGACGTTCTGCCCGTAAGCAGATCGCAGAAAAAGAAATTCTATGCCGACCTTGCGACATATCTCGGCGAAAGGCGGAAATGATGTACGATTTCGGGTCTGCTCTGTTTTGGTATAAGTTTGTTTTCATTACCGAGCTTATAGCTGCGGAATGCTCGTTTCTATTTTTGCTTAAAGAGCGTGAAAATTTCTTTTTGCGCGCGTTGCTTGTCATAATCTGTCTTTACGCGATAACTTTTGCGCTGCCCATACTCGGATACAGCGCTCTTTATATTTCCTTGCTATTTACCGTTCTGTTCGCATTCAGTCTCGTGGGACTGAAATTCTGCTTCCGCGAACGTTGGAGCGTAGTATTGTTCTGCGGTATATGGGCGTATACGGTGCAGCATTTCTCTTATATAATCGGCAATTACATAACCGCGCTTGCAGGACTCAGCGAAGGCTCGTTTTATGAAGATTCCATAAACGCATATAACGTAGGTTCGGTACTGATAGGCATCGTTTCTTATATTTCCGTTTATTTCGTTTCCGTGCTTCTGACGCGGTATCTTTTTCGCAAGCGTTACGAAATACGCATAAACGGCTTTATACTCGTTGTTCTTTCGGTAATATCGCTTACGGTCGAAGTCGTTATTAACGCGGTTGTGGTTTA
>CASFAN010000124.1 GCA_949292715.1 uncultured Eubacteriales bacterium | reverse complement strand
ACTGCCTATTTCAAAAAGCTGAGCAACGGGAAGCGTAACGTTGAGCGCACCGTCCGCGCCGTACGCGTAAAGCGAATATGTGATATACGCTTTTTCGCCCACAACCGTCATTTCGAGATAATGCGAATCGCCCTCGACTTTCGCGCCCGTATCGTCGTATGCGTAGGTGTGAATTTCCGCGCGAATATCAAAGTCGATGTCAAGCGCGGTACCTTCGCCGGGAGTGAATCCGAACAATCCGGAAACATCCGCGTCAATAAGCTCCGAACGGTAGCTTATGTCCGCCATGACGTAAGGCGCGCCGGTCAGTCCGATATACGAACCGAGAACGAAATCAACGAGATTACCGCAATACGTCACACCCGTAAGGTCGCATGTCATATCTCCGTCACCCGCCTTTACGTTTGCGTCGATACCGTTTATTTTCAATCCGAACAGCTCGGTTTTTTCGGAATGTATGCTTATCGTCTCTCCGTCGCTTGTAAGCTGTAAGCCGATAGCCGGCAGCGAAGGATCGACGATGCCGAGATCGACGAACACGTCTGCAACCGTTCTGCCGTCTTCTTCCCGAGCCGCGAAAGTCAGCGTTTCAAGCAACGCTTCAATGTCTATGCCGCCGTCGCCGAACAGCATAAGCGCGGCAGGACCGTCCGTTCCCGCATTCATTCCGCCTATTGCTTCAACAAGATCGGAAATATACTCTGCGTCTATGCGCATCGCCTTTCCGAGATATACGACCGTCAGATACCCGTCGCCGTAAAGCAGTTCCACCGTATCGTCGGCATAACCGTCCGAATATACATGCGCCTTTATATAAAGCGAAGTAAGTTTATCCGCAAAAATCGCCTCGCCTTCAAGGGTGACGTTCATGTCCAGACCGAGAAGCGCCGTATCGAAACCAAGCGAGAACGCAACGTCGCGGCTGTCCGCTATGGCTTTAACGGGCGCAACGAATTTTTCGAGCAGCGCAAGTTCGACGTACTCCGCACCGTCTTCGGGCGCGGTCACTACGCGCGGCGGAACGTTTGTCAAGGTTATGTCCGCGCCGAGCACGGCAAGCCTGAACACATTTACTCCGGGACGGTACTCGAAAGAAACATCGCCGACGTCAAAGCCGACAAGCTCGTTAAGCGCGTCGCCGTCTATTCCGATCACGGCTTTTTCTTCATTAACCGTAAACTCCGTTATAAGCGAAGAAAGATCAGCCCCGAGCAAAGAATTTATTATATCGCCCACACTGACGGCGACGTCTGTCGGAAGCTCAGTTCCCGTAAACGCGAAGAGCTGTTCAAGCGCATATACAAGGTAGTCGGTATCGGTCTTTACCCCGACGTTATACGCTTTCAGATATACCGTTCCGTCGGCATAAACGAACGTTACGGGTACGGATATATCGCCGAATTTGATCGTAAGCGCGCCCTGCGCAGACACGTTTTTCGCGTTCACGTAAACGTTGCCGCTTACGTTCAGTCCGAGCGCGTCGGAAACATAATTTATTTCTATGTCTATGCTGCGGTTTTCAAGCAGTTCGCATATACCGTCAAGGTACGGCATCGCGCCTACGGCAGCGGAAGTATCGAAAGAGTATTCGCCGTCAGCGGCATATATGCTTGCGCTCATCGAATCGAGAGAAATTCCGCCGAACATAAACGGCTCGTCGAGGCTCGCATAAAGTTTTTCTCCGTCCGTTTCGAAACGCGCGGCAATCTCCGTAAGACCGACTGCTCCGAGATCGGCAAACACTCTGAGTATCGCTTTTCCGTCGCTTTCGGCGCCGCTAACTCTTATGCTTTCAAGCAATGCCGCAATATCCAGCCCTTCCGCGGAAAGCAACGCTTCCGTTTCCGCAGTCAGTCCGAGTTCTTCGGCAAGCGCGCTTACGCGTTCCGCAAAAGATTTCAGTTCGCTCTCGGAAATACGGAAGACATGCCCTGCGAACGCGAAATAAACGTTTTCATCCGCATAATAGATTTCAATCGTTTTTCCGCTTACCGTTATTTTAAGATAGACTTCAATTCCGTCCGCGAATCTGATTTCGCCGACGATATTTCCGTTTAATTTCACATTCCGAACCATAGCGGCAAAATCGAGCGAGAACGCAACGTCGCGGCTGTCCGCTATGGCTTTGACGGGATCAAGAAATTTTAAGAGAAGATCAAATCCGACGTAATCCGCCCCGTCTTCGGGTGCGGTCACGCTGACAGCATTCGCTCCCTTCAGCGTAATGTTTGCTCCGAGCGCGTTAACCGTAAACGCGTTTGCTTTTACGTCGTAATATGCCGACACATCGCCGATGCTCGCCGTTCCCGCATTTATGCAGGAAAGTAACGCGTCGCCGTCCAGAACGAGCGAAAGTCCGTCTTCGTTAAGTACGAGAGATTTTATCAGAGCATCGTAATTCGAAACGACGGAAGAAATTATTCCGCTTATGTCCGCGCTTGCGGCGTCGGGCAAATCGACTTCGAGATAAGCGAGTATTTCGTTTAAGGCGTCCGAAATCTCGTTCGTAGCCGCGCATACGCCGACGTTGTATACTTTAAGGTAAACTTTTTGTCCGTCATACACCAACCGTACGGGAACGGAAATGTTTCCGCAGGTCAGAACGAAGTCGCCTTCTGCGCCGAAGTCCGCCGCATTGACATATATATCCCCGTACAATGAAATTCCGTTTTCCGCGTCCTCATAGGAGATGCTTATTTCAAAGCTCTTTTCATCGACGATACCGAGGATATTATCGACGAAGAGGCGCATATCCGTTGCCGAAGAAACGTCCTGTTCGGGAACGTTTTCGCCCTTAGCCGGAGCAAGCGTTGCCGCAATATCTACTACGTCCGTTTCAAGCGCAACGGAAATATTATTCAGTTTTACGCCGTTCTCGTTTTCGGTAAATGCAAAGACAAGCGGGATATTCGGTCCGCCGAGAGAAAGCGAACAGTTTATCGTTACGTCTTCCCCGTTCTTTTCTATCGTTCCCGCGCCGAGCACGTCGAGTATTCCGTCGAGGTCGAGCACTCCGCCGAGCCCGAGTTTTTCGGTGATATACGACAACGGTATACAGCCGCAGAAATCCTTATATGAAACGTATACGTTCTCGTCGGTAACGTTGACGTATATACCGCCGATCTGCGCGCGTACGTTTATGCCGTCCGTCAGATCGAGCATAACGAGTCCGTCCACTCTGCTGCCGCCGATATCAAGCGTAAGCGCGAATGCGGAAGGTTCCGCAAGGTATTCCGCAAACCCCTGCTGTAAATAGTCGGTGACTCCCAACTCTTTATCCCCGCCGCCTGTCACCGCCGCGTCCGCGTATTTGCTGAAATAAGCGTCGTAAGCGGTTACGTCCACGTCGCTTTCGTCGTAGCTGTAAACTATGGACGAAGTCGCTTTGCACGCAACGGTCATGAAAAATGCGTAAACTTCGTATTCCTCGACTATATCCGCTCTTTGGACAGCCCATGTATCGTCAAACGTAAAAGTTATCGAAACAGACGAAAACAGCGGATAGTCGCTGAGTCCGCCCATAGTCATCATCTGATGCTTATAATAATATGTCGCTCCCGCGGGATCGAGCGTGAAAGTCTGCGAGTAAAGTCCGTCGCCGAGCACGTTAAGCTCCGATACGTCGAGCACCGTACCTTCGTTCAGAACATAATCGGAAAACTCGCTCGCCCAAAGTCCGTAAGCCTGTTCGTACTGCTTTTCGTCGTAAACCGCCACGGGTTCGTCGTCCGACCATTCTGTATTTATGCCGTCCCAGTCGTTTTTACCGGATACGGGACCGCGCACTACGACTTTACCGTCGCCGAAAAACTTCTGTTCGGCAACGTTTACAAACGCGCTGGTGCTTATCGATTCGGTAATCAGTATTCCTTTGTAATAGTCCTTCGAGCCGACTACGGTCTGCTTTGCGATCGTATCGACGATTCCGTTATTCTCGCTGTGATAATATTCCCTCGCCGCAAGCCTGCCCGCCATATACGCCAGATTTTCCATTCCGTCATGATCCTCGGGAGTAGTCCCGTCCGTCGGCGGCGGTGCGGTCACGGTATGTACGTCGTCGGGCGGCGGAGTATAGCCGCTTTCATGCGAACGGCAAGCAAAAAACAGAAAAGCCGCCGTCGCTATGATAAGCGTCAATGCCACCGCTATGAATATTTTTTTCTTTTTATGTTTCATTTTTCACAATCCGAATTAAAATTTTAATATTATTATAATG
>CASFAN010000123.1 GCA_949292715.1 uncultured Eubacteriales bacterium | reverse complement strand
TGGAGCTACTGGCCGGACTTGAACCGGCGACCTGCTGATTACGAATCAGCTGCTCTACCAACTGAGCCACAGTAGCATAAAATATTAAATTAAACGACCTTATCGGCGACCTGCTGCTTAGCCGAGCATTCCGAAGGAATGCGAACGCCACAAGGTAGCGAAGCTACCGCAGTATTACGAATCAGCTGCGTTTACCAACTGAGCCACAGTAGCGTAAGTCGTTATGAAGTACCTCTGCGAAAATATATAAAACACACTTTTCGCAGACAGCATATAGATAATATCATTTTTCATTGAAATTTGCAAGCGTTTTTAATAAAGATTTTTCAAAGATAAGTATATAACTTTTATATATTTGACAAAACGTCGGTCTGACTATATAATATTAAAGACAGTTTGGATGACACGAGAGAAAAACGGCAGGTGAATTATGGTAAAGCACATTGTAATGTGGAAAATCAAGGACGGCTACGGTAATATGACCAAAGCCGAAATAATGGCAAAGATAGCGGCGGATTTATCCGATCTCAAAGGGCGCATCCCCGAAATAGCCGATCTTGAAGTCGGCGCAAGCCTTACGGGCGGGGATATGCATTACGACATGGGACTTATCGTGACGGTGAAACGTTTTGACGATCTTATAGTATATAACGAACATCCCGAACACGTTAAAGTCAAAAACTTTATAGCGCAGGTAAAACTTGACCGCGCTACCGTGGACATTGAAATCTAATAAGTTTATGTCAAAATAAAAAAGTATCGCAATCGTTTGAATGCGATACTTTTTTCATGCGTTAATTGCGTTTATTTCAGCCGATGTTTTTTGCGATTATTCTGCCCATTTCTTTACAGCCTACGCGTTTGCCTTCGCCCATATCGGGTGTACGCCAACCGTCCGCAATCGTTTTTCCGACTGCCTTTTCGATCGCGCGGGCTTCCTCGTGCAGATTCATATTGTCGAGCATCATAGCCGCCGCAAGCACGGTAGCAATGGGGTTTGCGATGTCCTGACCCGCAATGTCGGGCGCGCTGCCGTGTATGGGTTCGAAAAGTCCCGCTCTGCAGGTACCGAGCGACGATGAGGGGAGCAGTCCGATCGAACCGGTAATCTGGCTCGCTTCGTCGCTGAGTATGTCGCCGAACATATTGGGGCAAAGCAACACGTCGAACTGAGAAGGATCTTTTACAAGCTGCATTGCGGCGTTGTCGACATACAAGTGATTGAGAGCGACTTCGGGATAATCTTTTGCGACTTCCTCGACGACTCTGCGCCACAGCCTCGAAGACAGAAGCACGTTGGCTTTATCGACGCTCGTCACTTTCTTTCTTCTCGTCATTGCGAGGTCGAAAGCGACTTTCGCTATGCGGCGCACCTCGCTTTCGCTGTATATTTCGGTATCGTATGCCGTCTTTCCGTCGTCTTCCAGCCCGCGGCGACCGAAGTATATACCGCCGATAAGCTCGCGCACGACCATGACGTCCACGCCTTTTTCGAGTACGGAAGGTTTAAGCGGACTTGCGTCGGACAGTTCGGGATAAATGACCGCGGGGCGCAGGTTCGCATAAAGACCGAGCGCGCTTCTGATTCCGAGTAAGCCTTTCTCGGGGCGGTTTTCGGCAGGTTGGCTGTCCCACTTCGGACCGCCCACCGCGCCGAGCAACACGCCGTCGGAGGCTTTGCACGCGGCAACCGTTTCTTCGGGGAGGGGAACGCCGAATTTATCTATCGCGCAACCGCCCATATAACGGTAATCGAAATCGAATTTATGACCGAATTTTACCGCCGTTTTTTTCAGTACTTCCACTGCCGCGGACGTTATTTCGGGACCTATGCCATCGCCCGCCAACACAACTATTCTCTTTTCCATAATTCAGCTCCGTTAGCTTATTTTCCGTTTGATTTTAGCATACCTGCGCGCGGTAGTCAAGCAAAGCGGGGTTTTCTTAAAAAATTGAATGTACAATGTGTTTCATGCGTTATGAATATATTTTAATGCCGAAATAAAGCATAGCAAAACAAATTTTGTCGTAACTTTCATAGTAATATGAGGGTTTCGCTTGTTTTCGGCATTACCCGAATAGCGTTATGTATAATAAATGATCGACCGAATTTTCCAAACAGGTATTGACGAAACGTCAAAACGGTGTTATAATGAATCATAAGACGGGTATACAGAGGAGTACAGTATGTGAATTAACGGCAAAAACGGGGAAGTGACGATGAAATGAATACGGAATTTACAAATATAAATACCGCGCGGATTCTGCCGAAATGTACGACAGTCATTTATTCGTTGCGCGTTAAAAGACGTATCGCATTATGTGTTTGGTCATAATGCGTTTTTTGTTTAATACTGAGGGTGGTTTAATGGAAAATACCGACGTTAAAAATTATAAGTCCGAATTACTGTCGGCATTGGTCTTGCAGGTATCTGCATTTGCCTTAACGCTTGTGCTATGCGTATTCTTAATCGTAATGTATTGCACGAATGCGGCTTTGACATGTACGGATTCGCTTAAAGGCTACGGATTTCAGACGCTTGCGTGTGCGTTATTTTACGGCGTGTTGACGGTCATCGCTGTGTTGTTAAATAAATTTCGTCCCGATAAGCGAGTAAAACTGATAAAGATCATGGCGTTTGTTTCGTTTTTCGTGCAGGTCGGTTATTCGTTTATTATTGTGTTTTCCCTGATATTGCACTCATTCGCTTCCGTATTTTCGATATGGGGAGCTTACATACCGATGGACGAAATTATGTTTATATCGGGTATTTATATGCTTATGTTGCTTGTTATGGCGCTTTCGTTCATTTATTCGATTGTTACCACGCATAAAGTGAAAAAGGAGACAAGGAAATGAGCGCTAAAAGAAAATTTTTCATTATAATAATCGCAGCGGTATACGGTATAATCTTCGTATGCGTAATGATAGCGTTGATATTCGGCGGGACTTTCGGCATAAAGCATCTTCGTTACAAGGAAGAAGTGCGCGGTGATTTCGTAATTCGCTATTTCGATAATAACGATGTGGAGCTATCAGCGCTTTCAAAAGACGGCAAAGCCAAAAGCAGGCTTCGTATTCCCGCAACCGTCGACGGGAAAGAAATAACCAACATCGGCAAGCGCAGTATATTGCAAATCGAAGAAGTGCGGAGCATGTGCGATCTTTCGGAAATGTCGAGCAATAATGTGAAAGACCTTATACTTGCTTACGGAGAATTGAATCCGGCAATCTTTTATCGATATTACGGCTGGAAAGATCTTTTCCCTAACGCAGAAAGAATTTTTTTGCTTGAATTCCAATCTATTGAAAACGTCGGACAGACGAAAGTATACATTTCTTCTCAACTTTATAAAGAAAAAGAAGTAGGTCGTCCTGCCAATATATCTTATTATTACAATTATGCAAACGCGGAAAGCAACGGATATTATTGGATTGACGATTGCGCTTACGGCAGCAGGATAGAATATATCCCCGAAGATCCTACGCGTGACGGTTACACATTCGGCGGGTGGTATAAAGAGGCAGAATGCATAAACAAGTGGGATTTTGACAGCGATACACTGCCGCAAGAAAGAACCGAGATAAGCGAAGACGGAGAAGAGGAAGCTGTATATCAGGAAACTAAACTGTATGCAAAGTGGATGTAAGATCAAATAAATCTACATATAAAAAACCCGTCGGGCATTGTTTTTGCTCGGCGGGTTACTTTAATAATCTTTTTGTTATTGTTTGTTTTATTACTTATATTGTTTTTTATTTGCCCAGCAGACCGCCGCGGGCGATGATTGCGCGGATCTCTGCGGGGAAAGGCGGAACGGAATACGTTTTGCCTTTGGTCAGATTTTTTATGGTACCGCTCGCAAGGTCGACGTCTATTTCGTCGCCGTCCTCTGCGTCCTTAGCCGCAGCTTCGCATTCGAGAATGGGCAGACCTATGTTGATCGAGTTGCGGAAGAATATACGCGCGAAATCGCACGCAATGACGCAGGAAACCCCGCTGGCTTTTATCGCTATAGGCGCGTGTTCGCGGCTGGAACCGCAACCGAAGTTCTTTTCGGCTACGATAATGTCGCCCGGCTGTACCTTTTTTACAAACGCAGCATCGATGTCTTCCATGCAATGCGCGGCAAGCGCGGCAGGGGACGAGTCGTTGAGATACCTTGCGGGTATGATCTCGTCGGTGTTTACGTTGTCTTTGTATTTATGTACAAAACCTCTCATAATTAAAACCTTCTTTTTTTATTTTTTTGTAAGCGTTTTGCATGGGAAAAACTTCTTTGAAAAGAAGTTTTTCCCCTGCACCCCTTTTCAAGAAACTTAAAAATCAATTATAATTTTTACATACAATTATATTTTCTAACTTAAAAACTTTAAAACTTTTTTCATCATATATACAGCTTTATACCGTTAAATATACGCACTTTATGTGAATTAATTTCTTTATAAATAAATCTTTATACCAAAAACACGATATGTATAGAGTACATTAAGCAGTAGATGCGAGAAGATTTCGAGGTGCAGACGTGCAAAATTTGTACGGCGTATGCGCCGCACGTCCCCGAAGCCTACCTCACGGTGGCGAGGGAAATTTTGCGCGTATCCGCCCGAAAGATTCCGCAGATACGGAAATATTATGGCGCACGCGGGAGCGAGCGATAGCGGTGCGCAATAATAAAGGGGGTCGGGAAACCTTTTTTGTCCAAAAAAGGTTTCCCGAAAAACTTCCTAAAACTTCAAATAACTAACAACTCACAGAACGCCGATTTTGCCGAGGACGGCGGAGCAGGCGGCAACGTAAGGCGAAGCGAGATAAATTTCGCTGTCGATTGCGCCCATGCGTCCGACGAAATTGCGGTTGGTCGTAGCGACGCATTTTTCGCCGCTTGCGAGTATGCCCATATATCCGCCGAGGCAAGGTCCGCAGGTAGGTGTTGAAACCACCGCGCCTGCCTCGATAAACGTTTTTATCAGTCCTTCTTCGAGCGCCTGCAAATAAATACTCTGCGTAGCGGGAATAACGATAACGCGCACTCCCTTCTTGACTTTTCTGCCTTTAAGCACTTCCGCAGCCGTGCGAAGGTCGCTTATTCTGCCGTTTGTGCAGGAGCCTATAACTACCTGATCGATTGCGATTTCGCCGATTTCGTCGACGGTGTGCGTGTTCTCGGGCAGGTGCGGGAAAGATACAGTGGGTTTAAGTGCGGAAAGATCGATTACCACTTCGCGCTCGTAAGCCGCGTCGTCGTCTGCTTTGAATACTTTGGGTTCACGCTTGCAATGCTCGGCAAGGTAGGCGAGCGTTATATCGTCTACGGCGAAAATACCGTTCTTCGCGCCCGCTTCGATCGCCATATTGCATATCGTCAGGCGGTCGTCCATAGTCATTTCTTTGCAGCCTTCGCCGCAGAACTCCAAAGATTTATACAGCGCGCCGGAAACGCCTATTTCGCCTATAAGGTGAAGAATGACGTCCTTACCCGAAACGTGCGGCGCTTTTTTGCCGACGAGCGTGACTTTGATGGCGGACGGAACTTTGAACCAGGCTTTGCCCGTAAGCATACCGTAGGCCATGTCCGTCGAGCCGACGCCCGTGGAGAACGCGCCGAGCGCGCCGTAAGTGCAGGTATGCGAATCTGCGCCTATGACGAGATCGCCCGCGCCTACAAGCCCCTTTTCGGGCAGAAGCGCGTGTTCGATACCCATTTCTCCGACGTCGAAGAAATTGCTTATGCCCTGCGCGTGAGCGAACGTGCGGCAGCACTTGCATTGCTCCGCGCTTTTAATGTCTTTATTGGGGACGAAGTGGTCCATAACGAGCGCCACTTTGTCCTTATCGAAAACTTCGCCGCCTCCGTGCGCCGCTATTTCCTTGATAGCGACGGGCGAGGTGATGTCGTTGCCGAGTACGAGATCGAGGTCGGCGGTTATCAGCTGACCTGCGACGACGTTATCGAGCCCCGCATGCGCGGCAAGTATTTTCTGAGAAAGAGTCATTGCCATAAAAATTTACTCCTTAAAACTTCTTTTTCATGACCGCGCCGTGGGGAGCGTCGGTTACAAGATAGGAATATCTAAGCAGGTAACCCGTGGGATTGGATTCTGCGGGCTTGAACTTTTTAAGACGTGCGGCGATTTCCTTTGCGGGAACGTCAAGGTCGAGCTTACCGGCGGGAATGTCTATCTTGATTTTGTCGCCGTCTTTGATGATGCCGATCTTACCGCCTGCGGCAGCTTCGGGAGCGACGTGACCGATTGCCGCTCCGCGCGTAGCGCCCGAGAAACGACCGTCGGTGATAAGCGCAACGCTCGAATCGAGCCCCATGCCGACAAGCGCGCTCGTAGGCGAAAGCATTTCGCGCATTCCGGGACCGCCCTTGGGACCTTCATATCTGATGACGACCACGTTACCCGGCTTGATTTCTCCCGCCATGATAGCGCGTACCGCTTCTTCTTCGCTGTTATAGCATTTTGCAACGCCAGTAAATTTGAGCATTTTTTCGCATACGGCGCTACGCTTGACTACCGCGCCGCCCTCTGCGATATTGCCTTTAAGGAAGGCGAGTCCGCCTGTGGGCGACAGGGGCGCGTCGCAGGTGTGAATGACGGCGGGATCGGTTATTTCCGCATCCTTGTAAGACTGTTCGAGCGTGCCGCCCGTGACCGTTTTCACTTTGCCGTTTATAAGTCCTTTGCGCGAAAGCTCTTTGAGTATAGCCATTATGCCGCCTGCTTTTCCGAGCGCGTCCATATCGTATTCGGTAGCGGGGGAGAGTTTGCAAAGATTGGGCGTGACGTCCGCGGCTTTCTGGAACATATCGTAAGTGAGTTCGATACCGCATTCGTTGGCGATTGCGATGAGGTGAAGCACGCTGTTCGTCGAAGCTCCGATAGCGTTGTCGCAGGCGATTGCGTTGCGGAACGCATCTTCGGTGAGTATCATGCGCGGCGTAACGTCGTCGGCAACCGCTTTCATTATATATTTGCCCGCGAGCTTAGCCAGACGGATTCTTTCCGCGCTCGTGGCAAGCACGGTGCCGTTTCCGGGCAGTGCGATACCGAGCGTTTCGAGCAGGCAGTTCATCGAGTTTGCGGTGTACATTCCACAGCAAGAACCGCAGCCGGGGCAGCAGTGATTTTCCATATAATCGAGCTCGGCGCGGCTCATTTTGCCCGCCTGCGTAGCTCCGACGGCTTCGAACATCGTGGAAAGCGAAACCTTATGTCCGTTTACAACGCCCGACTCCATAGGTCCGCCCGAAACAACGACGGTGGGAATATTGACGCGTACCGCGCCCATAAGCATACCGGGAACGATCTTATCGCAGTTGGGTATAAGCACAACGCCGTCGAACGCGTGTCCGATAAGCATGGATTCCACGCTGTCGGCAATAAGCTCTCTGGAAGGGAGCGAGTATTTCATTCCCGCGTGTCCCATGGCGATGCCGTCGCATACGCCGATCGAGGGGATCACGAAAGGCGTGCCGCCCGCCGCGTAAATACCCGCTTTTACGGCGTCGGATATTCTGTCGAGATGAATATGTCCGGGAACTATTTCGCTTTTTGCGCTGATTACCGCTATAAGCGGTTTTTTCAGTTCGTCGTCGGACATGCCGAGTGCTTTGTAAAGCGATCTCTGAGGCGCTTTATCGATTCCTTGCGTAAGATTTTTACCCATTTTAATGACCTCTTTTACGTTTTTGCGGCGCAAATTTCCGCCGCTTTTTCTCCGATTTGTCATAATTATACACCGACGGCGCAAGACTTGTCAACTTCCGCGCGCGCCCGAAGGGTATAAATTGCGTTAAATTAAGGCGTTTTGTGCGTCAAATTTTATAAAAAAGCATCGCCGACGTATTTGCAATAACGCTTATTTTGTGTTTTTGTCGCGTTTTGTTTGACAAAAGAGGCGCAGTGTTTTTATAATTTTATTATTGCCGCGCGCGTAAGCGCCGACAAAAAGGAGAGTCTTAATGGACGGGTATGCGCTCGATCTTGAAAACGTATGCAAGTCTTACGGTGACGTTCGCGCCGTCGACGGCGTGGATCTGAAATTGCCGCGCGGCTGTTTTCTTACTCTCGTCGGTCCTTCTGGTTGCGGAAAAACGACCTTGCTCCGCATGATCGCTGGCTTTGAAAAGACAGATTGCGGTACGGTAAAGATAAACGGCAAGGACGTTACAAACCTGCATCCGAGCGAACGCGGTGTCAAAACGATTTTTCAGAATTACTCGCTTCTTCCGCACGCGACCGCGCTTGCGAACGTAACGATCGCTCTCCGCGCCCGTAAACGCCCCGAGGAAAGGCAAACGCGCCGCGGCGTAAAAACGGTCATGGCGCGCATGAGCCGCCGTGAAGCGGAAACGCTTGCTATACGCGCGTTGCGTTCGGCAGGAGTAGACGAGAAACTTTTCAGGCGCAAAGCGTCTGTGCTTTCGGGCGGCGAGGCTCAGCGCGTAGCCATTGCGCGTGCGCTTGCGTTTTCTCCCGAACTGTTATTGATGGACGAACCCCTCGGTTCGCTCGACGCAATCACCAGAGCGGAATTGCATAAGACTTTTGCCGCTCTGCGTTCGTCGGAAGCGCCCGCGGCGATATACGTTACTCACGACGGAGCGGACGCGCTTGCCACGGGTGATATGCTTGCCGTTATGGATAAAGGAAGAATAATCCAGACGGGGACGCCCAAAGAAGTTTACGAAAACCCCGTAAACTCCGTCGCCGCCGCGCTCACCGGTGAATGCGGACTGCTTAAAGGCAAGGTATCGGGCGGTACCGCGGAGTTTGCGTCTTTCGGGAGCGCGCCCGCGGAAGGGTTTAGCGACGGAGAAACGGCGGAAGCGGCAGTGCGTCCGGAGCAAGTGAAACTAACAAAAGGAAAAACAGCTTCCGTGACGAGTTGCGTGCTTTCGGGCGCGAATTACCGCATAACGCTCGGCGTGGCATGCGGCACTCTGATAGCGTATTCGTCCGAGCCTATTTCCGAAGGTCAGCCGACGGGCGTGAAAATACTCGGTCAGCTCCGTCCGATGCATATAGCGGAGCAATAACAAAGAAAACGATTTACAAGGACAGGATAAATGAAGTCGGATTACGATTTTGACGGAATAGTCGTAGGCGCGGGACATGCCGGCATAGAGGCCGCTCTCGCGCTTGCGCGGACGGGAAAACGCGTTCTGGTGCTTTCGGTGTCGCTCGACAATATCGGGTGGCTTGCGTGCAACCCGTCGATAGGCGGCACGGCGAAAGGCCATCTCGTACGCGAGATCGACGCGCTCGGCGGAGAAATGGGCGTTGCCGCGGATAAATGCCTTACCAGCCTGCGCATGCTGAACGCATCGAAAGGTCCGGCTGTGCGCAGTCTGCGCGCGCAGATAGACAAATACAAATATCACGCTTATATGAAAAGCGTGCTTGAAAACGAAAAGAACGTCACTCTCCGTCAGGGAGAGGCGGCGGAAATTTTAACGCGCGAAGAAAACGGTAAAACGGTTGTTTGCGGAGTTAAAACGGTACTCGGTCTTACGTACAACGCGAAAACCGTTATCGTATGTTCGGGCGTGTATCTCGGCGCGGACATTATCGTCGGAAGCGTTATAACTCATCAGGGACCCAACGGTTTTCCGCGTGCAAATTATCTTACTCAAAGCCTTATCGACCTCGGAATAGAGGTAAGGCGTTTCAAAACGGGTACGCCCGCCCGCGTGCATAAGGACTCGGTAGACCTCGACAGGCTGGAAGTGCAGACGGGCGACGAAGGGATATATTCGTTTTCCGTGCTCAGCAAAAAAGTCAAAGCGACAAAAGACGTTTGCTATCTCGGCTATACCAACGAGAATACACATCGGCTCATTCGCGAAAACATACATCTCGCACCCAAATACAACGGAACTATCAAAGGCACGGGACCGCGCTACTGCCCGAGCATAGAGGATAAAATAGTAAAGTTTCCCGACAAGGAACGTCACTCTTTCTTTCTCGAACCCGAGGGGGACGGAACGAAGGAAATGTACGTTCAGGGCATAAGCACGGGGTTGCCCGCCGCCGTTCAGCTCGATCTGTACCGCACGATAGACGGATTTTCACACGTTCAGATAATGCGCGACGCGTATGCGATAGAATACGATTGCATAAATTCGCTCGAACTGCTGCCTACGCTCGAACATAAACGCATAGGCGGGTTGTATTTTGCGGGACAGGTGAACGGTACGAGCGGTTACGAGGAAGCGGCGGCGCAGGGATTAATGGCGGGTATAAACGCTTCGCTCGCGCTCGGCGGGGAAGAACCGCTTGTGCTTCGCCGTGACGAAGCGTATATCGGCGTGATGATAGACGACCTCGTGACTACGGGAACGGACGAGCCTTACCGAATGATGACCAGCCGCGCCGAATACAGGCTTTCGCTACGTCAGGACAATGCGGATGTGCGCCTTACCGAAAAAGGCTACCGCGTACATCTTGCGGGAGAAAAGCGGCTGAAATTACTGAGAAAAAAACTTGCCGCGCTCGAAAAGGCAAAAAGTCTGCTCCGTACGACGGTGCCTAACGACGCGGTAAAAGCCATATTTGCGGAAACGGGCGCGAGTTTGCCTCTTTCGGGCGTATCGCTCGAAAATCTTATAAAACGTCCGGAAATCACTCCCGCGATACTTAACAGACATTGCGATCTGCTTAGCTTTCTCACGTCAAACGAAACGGAAGCGCTGTTTACCGACATTCGTTATTCCGGGTATCTCGGCAGACAGGAGAGAGCGGAGCGCGACGCCATGCGCGTTGAGGATATGCCGCTCAGCGCGGATACGGATTATAAGAATATGCACGGACTGCGACTCGAAGCCCGTGAAAAACTCGATAAAATCAAACCTCTTACCGTCGGTCAGGCGTCGCGTATACCGGGCGTGACTCCCGCCGACATAAACGTGCTTATTATAAAAATTGCGCACCGCTAACGCTACACAGACGTAAAAAAGAAAATGCCGACAGGCATTTTCTTTTTTACGTCTGTGTAGCGCAATTATATTTCCGAGCTTGCGGTATCTTTCGGGCGGATACGCGCAAAATTTCCCTCGTCAGGAAAGGTAGACTTCGGGGACGTGCGGGGGCTTTGCCTTCGTACAAATTTTGCGCGTCTGCGCCTCGAAATCTCTCCGCAATCGCTGCGCATCTTTCTATGAGTTACTCGTTCTTTTTTATAAAGTGTTTATCTTTATAAAATACGCACGAGTAATTGCAGAGTACGGCAAGCGCAGCCGTTTGTTGTATGTTATTATTTTAGATTCGTATTTTTTGAAAAAAGTATTGTAAGTTTTTGAGGGAAGGTTCGGGAACCTACTTTTTGTCCAAAAAGGAGGTTCCCGAGAAATTTATTCGGCGGCTTTCAGCATTTCGCAGTAATAACCGCCGAGGGCTACGAGTTCGTCGTGCGTGCCTTTTTCGATTATGTGTCCTTTATCCATAACGACTATCAGATCGCTGTCGCGTATAGTGCTCAGACGGTGGGCGACGATGAAACTGGTCTTGCCGCCGAGGAGTTTGGCGAATGCGCTTTGTACCGCACGCTCGGTGAGTCCGTCGACGGAAGCCGTCGCTTCGTCGAGAATAAGCATCTCGGGAGAGGTGAGGAACACCCTTGCTATCGCTATCAGCTGTTTTTGTCCTTCGCTCAGTTCTTCGCCGTCGCCCGATATTACGGTGTCGTAGCCTTTTTCGAGCGTGGAAACGAACTTGTCGAGGTGAGCGGCTGCCGCTGCCCGCGCTATTTCCTCGTCGGTGGCGTCGGGCTTGCCGTAAGCTATGTTTTCCTTTATCGTTCCTCCGAACAGCCACGTATCCTGCAAAACCATTCCGAACGCGCGGCGGACGCTCACGCGCGAAAACTCGTCTACGTTCGTGCCGTCGAACGTAAGTTTTCCGCCCGTTATGTCGTAAAACCGCATTATGAGATTGATTATTGTTGTTTTTCCGCTGCCCGTGGTGCCGACAAGCGCAATCTTCTGCCCCTGAAGCGCGGCAAAAGTAATGTCCTCCATAAACGGCTTGTCGGTATATGAGAACGAAACGCGGTCAAGCTCTATATCTCCGACGGGACTTTTGACCGTAAGCGCGCCGCCTTTGTCCTCGTCCTTACAGTCGGTCAGCTCGAATATTTTTCTGCCCGCGCTTGCCGCGGTCTGAAGTTCCGCGGTGACGCTCGTCATATCGTTGAAAGGCTTTGCAAACTGGTTGGCGTAGGAGAGGAACGCCGACAGCTCGCCGACGGTGAGAACCGCGCCTATGCTCGCCGCAAAGCCGCCGTTTGTGCTTCCAATGATAAACAGACCGCCTATGACGGCGACTACCGCGTATACGACGTTGTTGACTATGCGGCTTACGGGGTTGACGCACGCGCCGGCAAACTGCGACGAAAGTCCGCTTCTGAAAAGTTCCTTGTTTATTTCCGCGAAAGCTCTTTCGCTGTCGGCTACTTTGCCGTATGCCCGCAGTACGCGCGTTCCCGACAGATATTCTTCGCTCATGCCGCTCATTCTCGCCATGTTTTCGCTTTGCACTTTGAACGTCGTGCGGTTGCGTTTGGCTATTTTTGCGGAAATAAGCGCGCTTATCGGCGTTAAACACACTACGACCGCGGCGATCGCCCAGTTAAGAGCGAACATGCACACTAATGTCGCGATAAGAGTTACCGCGCCTGCGGAAAACTGCATTATGCCCTGATAAAGTCCGTCGGAAAGATTTTCGCCGAACGTGGACATACGCGTCATAAGATCTCCGCGATTATGCTTTTCTATCTGCGCGAGGGGAAGAGTAAGCAGTTTTCCGTAAAGTTCTTTTCTTATGTCTCTGATCGTGGAAAAAGCGAGCTTGTTAAGCAGCAGGTTGCCGCTCCACGTCGCCGCGCCGCTTGCCGCTATGCACGCGGCTATTCCCGCACAGTAACGCCCGATCATCACGAGATCGGCATTGCCGGGAACGGCATAGTCTATCGCGCGTCCCGTAAGAATGGGGGCAATAAGCGAAAGCGCGGTTCCGCATACGACGAGAAGCAATCCGAAAAAGAAATATCCTTTGTGTTTTAGTGCGTAAGAAAGTATGCGCCGCATAACGGAATAGGATGCGCGTTTTTCGGCTTTGCCGCGGCGGTCTTTTTTTATTGAAGAGGTGTTTTTTATATCGGTATTATTCATCTTTTCCGTTGAGCCTCCTGTAAAGACCGCAGTCGGCGAGCAGGGAGGAGTGCGTTCCGAATCCTACCGCTTTCCCGCCGTCGAGCACGAGTATTTTGTCGCAGCGCCTTATCGTTCCTATTCTTTGGGAAATGTTTATTACGGCTTTGTCGCGGCTTCGTGCGCGGACGTTTTTCATTACGTTCGCTTCGGTGACATAGTCGAGAGCGCTTGCCGCGTCGTCCAGTACGAGTACGGGCGCGTTGCGGAGCAGGGCGCGCGCAAGGCACAGCCGCTGTTTTTCTCCGCCCGAAAAATTACTGCCTTTTTGATTTACGACGGTTTCCAGCCCGTTTTTACCCGAAACGAACTCCCAAGCGCGCGTGTCTTTAAGCGCTTTTTCCATTTCTTCGTCCGTTTTGTCGCCGCCGAAAAGCAGATTGCTTTTTACCGTACCCGAGAAAAGCAGCGCTTTTTGCGGCGCGAGCGTGACGAGCGAACGGAGCTGTTCGTCGGTATATTCTGCTATGTTACGTCCCGCAATAAGCACTTCGCCTTCCGTAGCGCGGTAAAATCTTGCCACGAGTCCCGCAAGTGTGCTTTTTCCGCTGCCCGTCGTGCCTATGACGCCGAGCATTTCGCCTTTTTTCAGAGTAAAGTTGAGACCGCCGACGGCGTTTTCTTCGCCGCCGAAGGAAAATGACACGTTTCTCATTTCCAGGAGCGGAGCTTCGGGGTTCGGCGTCGCGCCTTCTCCGTCGCGTTCGTACGGAAGCTCGAAAAGCGCGTTAAGCCGCGCCGCGCTCGAAACGGCTTTGGAAATCAACACCATAAGCGTAGCGGTCGCCATGAGCGCCAGCAGTATCTGGTTCATATAATTGACGAGTGCGATCAGATCTCCCGTCGTAAGCGTTCCGTCGTTTACCGAGTTTCCGCCGAACCAGAGCAGAAGCGCGATCGCGACGTTTACGATAACGGTGGTAAGGGGACTGAGCAGACAGGATATAGCCGCGGCTGCCGTAGCCGCCGAACGGTGCGAATCCAGCGCGGAAGCGAAGTTTTTCATACCGCGTTCTTCGCCCGCGAAGGCGCGTATCACGCGTTCTCCCTTTATCGTTTCTCCCGTAAGCTGAGAAATCGCGTCCAGCTTTTTCTGAGTAACGGTAAAACGCGGTACGCTCGTTTTCATTACTATAAAAAGCACTGCGACCGCAAGTACGCCGGCGCCTACTCCTATATACCACATCGAGGGCGCTACTATTATGCTCATGATTACGGCTCCCGCCGCGATAACGGGCGCGCGGAGCATAAGGCGCAGAAACATTGCGAACCCTTGCTGCGCCTGCGCTACGTCGTTTGAAAGTCTGTTTACGAGCGTACCTGTTCCCATTCTGTCCATCTCGCCGAGCTCGAGTTTCTGCAAGCGCGAATACAGCGCGTTGCGTATGTTGCAACCGAGTCCGACGGCGGATCGCGAAGCGAGATACTGGCAGGCGAGCGAAAATCCCAGACCTACCGCGCCGAGTGCGATCATTACGATACCGTATACGATGACTTGCGTTACGTCTCCGTCTGCGATCGGACCGTCGATCATGTGCGCGACGATTATCGGAATGATCAGTTCGATAATCGCTTCGATAATCTTGAACAGGGGCGCGAGTACCGCGGCGACTCTGTAACCTTTAAGATATTTGAGTAATTTCAGCATCTTTGTCTTTCCGTGCGGCATTGCCGCGAATTAAATACGCATAAATCATGCGCGAATCAAACATATTAGAGTCGGAATATTATATCACGCATGCGCCCGTATGTCAACTTTGTCGCGCTTTCGTGCGTTTTACCGCATTTTTATTATATGTAAGGCGTAAGATTAAAAACAAATAAAATTTTCGTTTTCGGTATTTACAAATTTGATTTTCCGCAGTATAATAGAAAAAACAAGCTCAAAGGAGGTCAGCGAGAATGGGCAGAAAGAGCGACTATTTCGGTCTCGGATACATAGTCAGCGTTATACTGGCAATCATACCCGTAACGTCGTGGATTTGCGGCGCAGTAACGAGATTCCTCGAAGGTAAGATCGTTGCCGGACTTATCCGCATAATTTTCGGATTTACGATAGTATGGATAATAGATCTTATTCTGATGATTATAAGTAAGCATATACTCAGACTTATTCCGGTATAACATCTTAAACGCTCGGCGACAAGACCGCCGCAAACTTCGGCTTGCGGCGGTTTTGTCATATCAGAAGGATAAAATGAGGGCGAATCGCATGTTTTTTGCGATAAGGCTTCCGAGACATGAGTAACAGACCGTAAATGCTTGCGTTTTTTCGGGCGGTATGGTATTATAGCTTGGTATAGGGGAGAAATCGGAAAAAGCAAGGAGCAACGAAAGCAAAATGGAAATTTCAGAAAGAGCGAAAAACATCTCACCTTCACTGACGCTTGCGATAACGGCGAAGTCCAAAGCAATGAAAGCGCAGGGAATGGACGTAGTATCGTTCGGAGCGGGAGAGCCCGATTTCAACACGCCCGAATATATCATAGACGCGGCAAAATACGCGCTTGACAAAGGCATGACCAAGTATACGCCCGTCCCCGGTACGATCGAGCTGAGAAAAGCGATATGCGAGAAAATCGCGAAAGATTCTGGCATAACGTATGCGCCCGAGCAGATAGTCGTGTCGACAGGCGGCAAACAGACGTTGCGCAACGCGTTCGAAGCCGTTATAAATCCGGGCGACGAAGTCATTCTTCCCGTGCCTTACTGGCTTACTTATCCCGAGTTGATACGTATGTCGGGCGGTAAGGTGGTTTATATCGAAACGACAGACGCGCAGCACTTCAAAATAACGCCCGAAATGCTGGAAAAAGCAATCACGCCCAAAACAAAGGCTTTCGTTTTCAACAACCCTTCCAATCCTACGGGTATGGTATATACGGAGGACGAGATCCGCGCGCTCGCGAAAGTTCTCGAGGACAGGGACATATATGTTATAAGCGACGAAATATACGAGAAACTCGTATACGGCGTTGATTTCTTCTCTATCGCCGCATGCAGCGAAAAAATGAAAGAGCGCACGATAATCTGCTCGGGAATGAGCAAGACTTATTCGATGACGGGCTGGCGCGTCGGATATTCCGCGGCTCCTTTGCACGTGGCTAAAGCCATGAGCAGCATACAGAGCCATACGACTTCCAATACCAACTCTATCGCGCAGTATGCGTCGCTTATCGCGCTCACCGACAAACGCGGAGAGGAATTCCTCTGCAGCATGAAAGAGAAGTTCGACGCACGCCGCAAACTGATAGTCGAACTTATCCGTAAAGCGCCTCTTCTCGATTGCGTTGAACCCATGGGCGCGTTCTATGTGATGATGAACGTAACCGGTACGTTCGGAAAGAAGTGCGACGGACAGGTAATACGCAATTCAAGCGATTTCTGCGATAAACTTCTCGAAAAATCGCTTGTCGCGGTGGTGGACGGCGCGGCGTTCGGCGCTCCCGATTATGTCAGACTTTCTTATGCTACGAGCGAAGAAGACATCAGAAAAGGTCTTGACAGAATAGCCGAGTTCACGTCGGCGCTTTAATGAAACTAATCTGATTTTAACCGTTATATCAAGATTATTTTAATCTCGGACGGATAAAATATCTGAAATTACAACAGTCCTGAAGGACAAAAGGGGGATAAAACAATGATAAGTCTGATCTACGGACCCAAAGGCAGCGGCAAAACCAAGGAAATCATTTCGGGAGCCAACAGCGAGCTCGAAGTTTGCAAAGGCAACATAGTGTACATAACGGACACCGCCGAATATTCGCGCAGCGTAAAAACCGCTATTCGTTATGTAAACGTTTCCGAATATCTTCCCGAAAACGGGAAAATAAGCGAGGAGTCGCTTCTCGGGTTCATAAAAGGCGTGATAGCGTCCAACTCGGATGTAAAGAAAATCTATATCGACGGACTCGTGCGCACTCTCGGAGTGCCCGCGGACGACCTCGAAGACTTTTTCACGCGGCTCGACAATTTGTCCGAAAACAGCGGAGCGGACTTCTGTATTTCGCTTACCTGCGACAAATTGCCGAAATATCTTAAAAAATATGTATAATATTTAAGGACAAAATGAAGTACATTTCAACCAGAAACGATAAACTTACCGTCAGCGGATCGACCGCCGTTCTTACGGGACTTGCTCCCGACGGCGGGCTTTACGTACCGCAGAGCTTTCCCTCGGTTTCTATCGAAGAAATAGAGGCGATGACCGAACTCGGATACGAAGAGCGCAGCGCGAAAATAATGAGCTTGTTCTTCGACGAACTGTCTTATAACGAATTGCTCGACATAACGCGCAGAGCGTACTCCACTTTCGACGGGGATCCCGCGCCGCTCGTAAAACTCGACGGCGGACTTTACGTGCTCGAACTCTGGCACGGAAAAACGCACGCGTTCAAGGATATGGCGCTTTCCGTTCTGCCGCTTTTGATGACCGCGCTTAAAGCTAAGGCGGGGCAGAAAGAAACCTGCCTCATTCCCGTGGCGACGAGCGGGGACACCGGCAAAGCGGCGCTCGAAGGTTTTTCGGGCGTGGAAGGCACGGGCGTTATCGTTTTCTATCCCGACGGCGGCGTAAGCCATACACAGCGCCGTCAGATGGTCACGACTCTCGGCGATAACGTTTCCGTCGTTGCGGTCAAAGGCAATTTCGACGACGCGCAGACGGCGGTAAAAAGAGCGTTCGGCGACGAAGCGCTCCGCTCCAAGCTCGCTTCGCTCGGTTGCAAGATGACGGGCGCGAATTCAATCAACCTCGGCAGACTTGCGCCGCAGGTCGCATATTATTTCTCGGCTTATGCGGATTTGCTCGGCGCGGGACAGATAAATGCGGGCGAAAAAGTCGATTTCTGCGTTCCCACGGGTAATTTCGGAAACATACTTGCGGGATACTACGCAATGAGAATGGGGCTTCCCGTCGGCACGCTCGTGTGCGCGTCAAACGACAACAACGTGCTTACCGACTTCCTCGACAGCGGCGTGTATTCGCTTGACAGGGAATTTATAAAAACCACGTCGCCTTCTATGGACATACTCGTATCCTCCAATCTCGAAAGATTGCTGTTCGAGTTTGCGGGGCGCGACAGTTCGGTCGTGAGCGGCTGGATGAAAGAGCTTAAAGAAAAAGGCAGTTACGACATAGGCAAGGAACGTCTTGACAACATCAGAAAGATTTTTTACGGGGGCTATGCGCGTCAGAGCGATTATGCCGAAACCCTTGCCGAAGTATATGACGAGTACGGATACCTTGCCGATCCGCATACCGCGGTTGCGTTCGACGTCTGCGGGCAGTATACGGACGGTTGCACGGAAGACAGACCCGTTGTGGTGGTAAGTACAGCGTCTCCCGTCAAGTTCGCTTCCACCGTGCTTGCGAGCCTGGGCGAAAGCGTGCCCGACGACGATGTCGCGGCGCTTCGTAAAATGGAGGAGCTTACGGCGTTCCCCGTGCCCGAAAGCGTTTATGCGCTTTTCGGAATGAAAGAACGTTTCGGAAAAGTTATAGATATTGCGGACGTGAACGCCACTGTGGAGGAGTTTGCCCGCTCGCTTAAAGCGGGGAAATAAAGAATGGAAGAAACCGCAAAGAAAATCGTATATTCCGCGCTTAAACCGACGGGCGATCTTCAGCTCGGCAATTATATAGGCGCGCTCCGTAACATGGTAGCGATGCAGGACGAATACGACTGTATTTATACCGTCGCGGATATGCACTCGCTTACGGTGGATACCGTTCCCGCCGACCTCAGGCGCCGTAGTTATGATTTCATGGCGCTTTTCATGGCGATAGGTCTTGACCCCGAAAAATCGGTGCTGTTCGTTCAGAGTCACGTACCCGCGCATGCGGAGCTCACCTGGATACTCAATTGCAACACGATGATGGGTGAAGCGAGCCGAATGACTCAGTTCAAGGATAAAAGCAAAAAAGCGGGTAAGGCAGGCATAAACCTCGGGCTTTTCGATTACCCCGTGCTTATGGCAAGCGACATACTGCTTTATCAGGCGGATCTCGTTCCCGTCGGCAAAGATCAGGTGCAGCACGTCGAGCTGGCGCGTACCATTGCCGAACGTTTCAACAACAGATACAGTCCGACGTTCAAACTGCCCGAAGGTTATCTCGGCAACAAGAGTACGTCGAAGATTTACAGCCTGACCGATCCTACCGCAAAAATGGGAAAAACGGATGATAATACCGCAGGCGTAATATTTTTGCTCGACGAACCCGATACCATCGCTCGCAAATTCGCGCGTGCGGTAACCGATTCGGGCAATGAAGTCCGCGCTTCGGCGGAAAAGCCGGGTATTACCAATCTGCTCGGCATATATTCGGTAATGACGGGAAAGAGCGTGAAAGACGCCGAAAAAGAATTCGAAGGCTCGTCCTACGCTTCTTTCAAAAAAGCCGTGGCGGACGCGGTTATCGAGCATCTCCGTCCGATACGCGAAAAGTACGCCGCATACATTTCGGATAAAGGCGAGCTTGACCGTATCATAAAAGAGGGCGCGGCAAAAGCGTCCTACCTCGCGCGCAAAACGCTTTCCAAAGTTTACCGTAAAGTAGGTTTTATAGTCTGATAAATGTTCGGTTATGTATTGCCAAAAAGCGAAACGCTTTCGCTTCGTGATTATTCGATGTTCCGTGCGATGTACTGCGGGATCTGCCTGACGACAAAAAGCAGATACGGCAATCTTTCGCGTTTTACCGTCAATTACGATATAACTGCGTTCGCGCTCCTTGCGCTCGAAGCAATGCGGCCGCCCGTCGAGTTCGGTACTTGCAGATGTCTCGGAGACGTGCGCAAAAAGCCGTATGTAAAAGACAGCGATTTTATGCGGAAAATGGCTGACGTCAACATTTTGCTTTGTTGGTACAAGGCTTGCGACGATGTCGCCGACGGCGGAAGAAAACATTCTGTAATAAAAAAAATTTTAAAGAATCCGCATGCCAAAGCGGCTGCCGAGCTTCCCGAGGCAGACAGGATAATCTCGGATTCATACGCGGCGTTGCGCAAAGCGGAAGAGGAGAAGCTGGCTTCTCTCGACAGGGTGAGCGAATATTTCGCTTCGATGCTCGAAAAGCTGTTTGCAAGCGTTGCGCTCACCGAATGCAAGGACGAATATTACGCCGCAGAGATGCGTAAACTTTGTTATAATATAGGCAAGTTCGTATATCTTGCGGACGCGGTGGACGATATCGACGAAGATTTCAGAGCGGGCAGATATAACCCTGTGCTTGCCGCAATGCCCGATTACGAAAAGGGCAAGCCGCGCGATTTTAAAAAGCGACATCGCACACAGCTTGAGTTTTCGCTCAATTCCACTGTAAACAGAGCGATAGAAAGCGTTAATCACATTCGTCTGACTCAGGCAAACGACCTTGTGCGTAATATAATCTATGAAGGTTTGCGTGCAAAAACTGAAGAGTTGCTTGCCGCGGATAAAAAACTTCCTCCGCCTTCGGTATATGCTTCCGATGAAGCGAAAGAGGAAATGAAAAAAATAAAAAAACGTAAAAAAGCCGATAAAGGCGATAACGGAAAAGGATAATTATGAGAGACCCTTACGAAGTGCTCGGAATGAGCAAAAACAGCGATCCCGAATCGCTCCGCCGAAAATACGAGGAACTGAAAGCCCGTTACAGCGAACAGCGTTTTCAGGACGGCGAGGATGGAAACAAAGGCGCGCGTCTTCTCAGCGAACTCGAAGAAAGCTGGAAGATAATAGAAAGCGATATCGAAAGGAACAGTCGCGGCGGAAGCGGTTACGGAGAAATAGAAGATTGCATCAAGAGAGGCGATTACGATAAGGCACAGAGCATTCTCGATTCGATACCCGAACGCGACGGTAAATGGCATTACTTTCAGTCGATAGTATTCTATAAGCGCGAATGGCTCAGCGAAAGCCGCGCGCAGCTTGTTCTTGCCGTTCAGCTCGAACCGAACAACAATAAATATAAAGAAAGCCTCAGAAAAATCGATATGGTCATGGGGAACTCGGGCATTAACGCTCAGGATATGGGCAGAACCGAGTACGGCCCTTACCAGCAACAGCAGTATCAGCAACAATATCAGCAGCAACAACAGCAAGCGACGGATTCCACCGCCAATACCTGTGCGAACTGCATATGCGCGTACTGCATGACCGAGCTTTGCTGCACGCTTCTTCGAGGCTGCCATTGAGTTACGATAAGAAAAATAAAACTCCCGAAGATCGCGATCGGATAGATCCGTTCGGAGATTTCGGGGAAAATCAGTCTTCCGATTCGTCCGATCCCGATTCCGGAAAGCCGAGCGACGGGAAGATTGAGATAAAAGGCGAAGGATCGCCCGTGCGTCGCAAGCGGAGGATGAGACCTTCGCAAAAAGTGACATACAGCGCAATCGGTGCGGCGCTCAGCGTGGTAATGATAACGATAGCCGCATGGTTGCCGGTGACGGTTGCGCCGCTTATCCTTATCTCTCTGTGCTACAATATCGTTGCGGAGAGATGCGGGATAGGCTACGGGCTTGCGACAATGGCAGTCAGCGTAGCGCTCGGCTTTCTTTGTTCCGCGGCGAACGTGGTGGTGCTTGTGCTGCTTGCCGTCACTTTTGTGCCTTACAGCCTGATATGCATGCCGCTGAAAAGATTCGGATACGGAACGGTACGCGGCGCTATAATACGAATCGTATGCGTTGCGGCATTCGCGTGTCTCGATACGTTCATTCTGTACAGTCTCGGTAACTTTATCATAGGCTATATCGATATAGCCGAGATAATCGAAAGAATAGCAGGCGGTAACTTTGCGCTCGGATATACTGCGGTTAC
>CASFAN010000122.1 GCA_949292715.1 uncultured Eubacteriales bacterium | reverse complement strand
AAAATCGTAAAGACGGTATGCGTTGTCCGCATTCCGCATTAAAAGGAGAAAAGAGATGAAAGACAATTCGAAATCGCTTCTCGGAAAGCCGTTTTTCCGCAGCAGAGTCAAGTCCGCGAACGTTAAGATCCCCGAACTTCTGATCGGGTATTTTATCGGACCTTTCGGAGCGCTTCTTGCGAGCGGTATTTTCGGCGCTTATCTTAATACATACCTGACGAACGTGCTTTTCAGAACGGAGCTTGCCGACGCGGCGACCAAAGCGTCGATAAACACGTTTACGATGCTGTTGCCGTTGCTTTCCACGATACTCATCGTCGCGGGCAATCTCGTCGTGGGTCAGCTGATAGAGCGTACGAAGTCCCCCGCAGGCAAAGCGAGACCGTGGATTCTGCTTTCTTCCGTGGTTCTCGGCGTCGCGTGCATATTGATGTTCGTCATACCCGGCGACGCGAACGGTATAGTGAAAATGGTATGGTATGCGATATCGTATAACCTTTATTATTCCGTCGCATATCCGATGTACAATACGTCCAACTCCACGCTTATACCCGTTTCCACCCGTAACGGCAAACAGCGCGGATTGCTTGCTTCCGTGACCAACGTTGCGGGACTGGGCGTTATGGGCGCAGGCTCGATGGTGTTCCCCACGATAGCGGGATTTATACTTTTCGACGCTAACGAAGAACCCGTGTATTTCGCGTGGATGATAATGTTCATTGCCGTCGGTATATTCACCGCGATATGCTGCATATTGCAGTATTATTTCACACGCGAGCGCGTTACCGAAGAAACTATGAACCTGCCTGCCGAAAAGACTAAAAAGGTAAGCATAGGTCAGCAGCTCAAAGGCGTGGCAAGCGAGCCTTTCTGGTGGATAATAATAATTTTCTACCTGATATTCCAGTTCAGCGGCGGCATGAAAAATCTTTCCATGCAGTATTTCTGTCAGTGGGTGCTTCAACCTTTCGAGGGCATGACGCGTGCTGCAAGCGCGGGCTTGTCGCAGACCATACTCGGCGTGCTCGGCGCGATACCCATGGCGATCGCGGTGGTGTTCGTCTGGCCGCTGTCGAATAAGTTCGGTAAAAAGAACGTCACGCTTATCGGAATGGTTGTAGGCGTTGCTGGCGGTATTATAGCCTGGATAGGCGGGGATAATATGGTGCCCGTCGCAATAGGCGTCGCGCTTAAATGTCTCGGAAGCGCGCCCGCATGCTATATGATACTTGCGATGATAGCCGACGTGCTCGATCACGTGGAAGCCAAGCGCGGTTACCGTTGCGACGGACTGACAATGTCCATATACAGCTCGATAATGGTCGCGGCGACGCCCATAACGACGGGAATATTCAACGCGCTTATAGGTGCGACGGGTTATAACCCCGAGCTTGCCGCACAGGCGGAAAGCACGGTAACGGTTATGAAAGCCTCCTATGTATGGGTGGAAACGATAGCTTACGCGCTGTGCGCGGTACTGTTCATTTTCTTCCTCGTCGAAAAACATATTTCCGCCGATCGCGGACTGATACTCGAAAGGCAGAAAGCCGAAGCGCTTGCCGCAGGCGTGGAATGGATCCCGCCCGAACAAAGACTTAAACTCGAAGAAGCCAAAGCCAACGAAGAAGCGGAAGAAGCGCGTAAGAGCGAGCTTCGCGCATACTGCGAGAAAAAAGGTCTTTCCTATGAGGCGGAGGAAGCAAAATGTCAGGAAAAGGCGGCGGCGAAACGCGCGGCTGCCGAAGCAAAGGCCGCCGCGAAAAAAGCCAAAGCGGAAGCAAAAGCCGCCGCAAAGGGTGCGAAAACGGGCGAAACGTCCGATGAAACGCCGAAAGACACGGATTCCGATGACAGCGGAAACTCCGATAAATAATTATATCGTCGATTAACCCGCAAATAACGGGGATCGGAACTTCTTTACCGTTCAAGCGACGTCGCTTCCGCGACGCCGCTTGTTTTTATGTTTATAAAAGTTTTTCAGGGAACCCCTTTTTGGACAAAAAGCGGTTCCCCAACCCCTTCATTAAAAACTTACAAGTTTTTATATATAGCGTCAACTGAAAAACACGACTCATTGTTTGAAATTCTATTCAATAACCACTACTATTTCTGACCATGAATAACATTTTTATTGGATACGGTTATTGTTTAATAATAACATAAAGTTTGTAAGTTTCTTTGGAAAGGGTATAAGGGAAAACCTTTCTTTGGACAAAGAAAGGATTTCCCTTAAAACATTTTTTAAAAAAATTAAAAATTACAAACGCGAAATAAAGGCTTCGTAACCGAACTCGCGCAAGACTTGCAGAGAGCCGTCTGCGCGGCGGAAGACAATGGACGGGAGCGGCATGCCGTTGAACGTGTTTGTCTTGACCATGGTATACAGCGCCATATCTCCGAACACCAGCTCGTCGCCGACGGCGAGCGGGCGGTCGAACGAATAATCCCCGATAACGTCGCCCGCAAGACAGGTACAGCCCGCAAGTCGGTAGGTATACGGTTTTTCGTTCGGCAGTCCCGCGCCGAGGAGCGGGGGGCGGTAAGGCATTTCCAGCACGTCGGGCATGTGGCAGGCTGCGGATGTGTCGAGAATAGCAATGTCGCCGCCGTTATGCACGATTTCCAGCACGGACGCCGTGAGCGTGCCTGCGTTCAGTACCACCGCTTCGCCCGGTTCGAGGTATACTTCCGCACCGCTGACCGAGCGTACGCGGTTTATTACGCGTTCTAAGCGCGGTATGTCGTAGCCTTCGCGCGTTATGTGATGTCCGCCGCCGAAGTTTATCCATTTCATGCCGCGGGCGTATTTGCCGAACTTAGCGAGGAATGCGTCGACGGTCACTTCCAGCGCGTCCGAGTCCTGCTCGCACAGCGTGTGAAAATGCAGACCGTCGAGCAAGGGGAGCAGGCTCTCGTCGAAATTGGCAAGCGTGGTGCCTAAACGCGACAGCGGCGCGCAAGGATCGTATATGGCGTGTCCGTCCTGCGTGGAACATTCGGGATTAACGCGCAGTCCGCACGATTTTCCCGCCGCACGCGCGCGCGGCGCGTACTTTTTTACCTGCGCGGGGGAATTGAACACGAAATGATCGGCATAAGACAGCAGTTCCGTAAATTCGTCCTCTTTGTACGCGGGCGAAAAAACATGCGTTTCGCCGCCGAAATGCTCTTTGCCCAGCCGCGCTTCGTACAGTCCGCTCGCCGTAGTGCCGTCGAGGTAACGCGAAATGACGGGATAGGTGGCGAAAGCCGAGTACGCTTTCTGCGCGAGCAGTATGCGGCAACCCGTACGCTCCTTAACCCCGCGTAAAATCTCCAGATTATGCAGGAGCGCGGTTTCGTCTATCGTAAAGTACGGCGTGTTCATTTGACGAGTACGGGATTTTCGTCGATCTTCCAGGGCAGACCGTATTCGTTAAGATCCGCCATGAACGGATCGGGATCGAACTCCTCGGCGGTATACACGCCCGCCTTGTTCCACTTGCCCGTAACGAGCATCGCCGCGCCTATCATGGCGGGTACGCCCGTGGTGTAAGATATTGCCTGCGACTTGACTTCGCGGTAACATTCCTGATGATCGCATACGTTGTAAATGTATGCGGTCTTTGCTCTGCCGTCCTTTCTGCCCGTAAAGATACAGCCGATATTGGTTTTGCCTACTGTGCGCGGTCCGAGCGACGCGGGATCGGGAAGGAGCGCTTTAAGGAACTGTATAGGCACTATTTTGTGTCCTTCGAACTCCACGGGAACGGTGGAGAGCATACCGACGTTTTCCAGACACTTCATGTGCGTAAGGTAACTCTGTCCGAACGTCATGAAAAAGCGTATGCGCTTAACGCCCTTTATGTTCTTTGCGAGCGATTCTATTTCTTCGTGGTGAAGCAGATACATGTCCTTGTCGCCCACGCCCTCGAAGTTATATTCGCGCTTGATGCTCATTGCGGGAATTTCCACCCATTTGCCGTTTTCCCAGTAAGAACCGGGCGCGGATACTTCGCGCAGATTTATTTCGGGGTTGAAATTCGTTGCGAAAGGATAACCGTGATCGCCGCCGTTGCAGTCGAGTATGTCTATTGTGTCTATCTCGTCGAAAAGATGCTTTTGAGCGTAAGCGCAGAACACCTGCGTCACGCCCGGATCGAAGCCCGAGCCGAGCAGCGCGGTAAGTCCCGCTTTTTCGAACTTTTCCTTATACGCCCATTGCCACGAGTAATCGAAATAAGCCGAGAATCCTTCCTTCTTGCAACGCGCGTCGTAGACTTTGCGCCATTCGGGATCGTCGGTATACTCGGGTTCGTAGTTCGCGGTGTCCATGTAGTTTACTCCGCACGCAAGGCAGGCGTCCATTATCGTGAGATCCTGATAGGGCAGGGCGATATTCATGACGAGATCGGGTTTATACGCGCGGATAAGCGCGCAAAGCTCGTCGAAACTGTCCGCGTCCACTTTTGCCGTGGTAACGACGGTTTTTGTTTTGCCGTCAAGCTCCGCTTTAAGCGCGTCGCACTTGGAAAGCGTGCG
>CASFAN010000121.1 GCA_949292715.1 uncultured Eubacteriales bacterium | reverse complement strand
ACAGTTTTTCCATGCCCTGCGCTTTCAGCTCGCCGAGCAGCTCGTTGCCGCCCGTCATAAGAGCGCCCGCGGCGCAGTCGCCGCTCAGCCCCAGAGTTTCGGCGAAGCCCTGAGCGGAAGTATATTTGAATCCCGCACGCGTCAGATAATCCATAAGCGCTACGTCCTCATAGCCGTTAAGCTCCGTGCGGAACGCAGCCAGTCTGCGCTTGACGGATTTTGCGTCGTAAACGTATTTTGTTACCGACGCGTCGGAAAGACGATCCGAGATCGCGCGTATCGCTTCGGTTTCGTCCGCCCCGTCGCCGAGCAGATCCGCGCGAAGCGGAAGATCGTACTGAGATTTTCCGTCCGCGCTTACGGACAGGCAGTCTCCGAACGTTACAGCGAAAGAATCGCTTTTATCGCAAACCACCGCAAGCTCTCCCGCGCCAGCAAGCGAGATACGCTTGACTTCCTCATAAGTTCGCGAAGGCAACACGCTTTCGCCGAACAGTTCGCCGCGCCGCGTTATGGATTTGAAATCGGCACGCTCGAAAAATTCGTGAGCCTCACTCGAAAAAGGGAACACATAAGTCATCTCTCCGAGAGGCACGTCCAGATCGCAGTCCGTTTTTATAGTCGCAAGCGCGTAAGACAAATCGCACGACTGTCTGCCTTTCTCGAGATTGTCGTGCAGTTTGCCCTTTATTTCGTTCAGATGCGCGTACACCTCAGCAACCGAGCCGTAAATACCGAGCAGTTCTTTCGCGCGTTTTTCGCCTATTCCCTGCACTCCGGGTATATTATCGGACGCGTCGCCCGCAAGAGATTTGAAATCGACGACCTGCGAAGGAGTAAGCCCGAAACTTTCCATAAGCGACGACGGCGTCATCTCGTCGACTTCGCTTATTCCTTTTCGCGTAAAAAGCACCGTCGTGCTGTTATCTATAAGCTGGAAACTGTCGCGGTCACCGGTAAGAATATAAGTGGGAAGCGAATGTTTTTTTGACAGCGTGCCTATTATGTCGTCCGCCTCTATTCCCTCTTTTTCCACGCATTTTATGCCTATGACTCCGAGCATTTCTTTAAGTATCGGAAGCTGGCTTGCAAGCTCGTTAGGCATTCCCTTGCGCGTTGCCTTATACCCTTCATACATATTATGTCTGAAAGTCTTGGATTTTACGTCGAAAGCTACCGCCATATACTTAGGTTTATAAGTTTCTATCAGCTTTACGAGTATGTTGGCAAAACCGTATACCGCGTTTATAGGCATTCCGTCCTTGCCCGTAAGCATGGGCAATGCATAAAACGCCCTGTTGATAAGGCTGTTCCCGTCGATAAGTACCAATTCTTCTCTCATATCCATAATAATGATTATACCCTTTTTGCGGAAAAAAGTCAATGCTTATTTTCTTCAGCCTGAATTGTTCTGGGAACTGAAAAATTTTATGCTCTTACGAAAAGCCGCCCGCGTCGTTAAACGCGGACAGCTTCAACCGAGAGTCATTTATGATGATGAATTTTTTGTATGGGCTTACGCCCGTGACAGGTTATGGAATCAGTATCGGATCGTTACCTCCTTTGAATTTATTCTTTATTACGGCTTACGCCCGTTTCCGTACGCTTTGCGTTTTTTCCGCAGGCGCAGGTTTTTTTGCGTCTTTTGCCATTACAGCCCGCACAGGCGGAACAGTCGCATCCGCAGCCACCGCGCCCCGTAACTTTTTTCCACACGGCGAATCCTATTACGGCGGCGACGATTACCGACGCCGAGATTATTATTATAATTTCCGCAATCATGGTATACCTCCCGCGTTCATGCCGCGGCTATCCGGCGGCGGGACGAACCGCACTTTTTGTTTATTATCGCAATCACGGTAATCGCAATCGCCCAGACTGCCGCCCAGATAAACGCAGACCACCACGCGACGCCTATCGTATATATCATCGACGCCACTATGTACGAAGTGGCGACCCAGAACAACAACGTCATTCTGAAACTTTTTTTACCGAGTTCGGCTTTCGCCGTAGCTACTGCCGCAAAACAAGGCACGGTCAGCATATTGAACGCTATATAAGAAATTACGCCGGCTCCGCTTATACCCGTTGCCGTAATAAGCGCTTCTACCGCCTCAATGCCCTCTTCTCCCATAAGATCGGGATTGAACGTCGCAACCACGCACGCGGCAAGCGTTCCGAATGTGGCAATGACGTTCTCCTTTGCGATAAGTCCCGTAACCGCCGCAACGGCGAATACCCAGCCGTTTACTCCGAGCTGCGAGCCGAACCCGAGCGGAGTGAAAATCGGCTGAACGAGCATTCCCACCGAAGCAAGTATACTTTCGTTCATGCGCTCGTCGGGAACGTAATTCCAGTTCCACGTAAAGTGAGAGAAAAACCAGATGAGTATAGTGGAAACGAGTATTACGGTAAACGCTTTCTTTACGAAATGCTTTGCCTTATCCCAAAGATGAAGTAAAGTATTCTTCACCCCGGGACGGCGATAATTCGGCAGTTCCATAATAAACGGAGTAAGTTCTCCGCGCATGGTTGTTTTACGCATGATAACTACCGCGACAAACGCCGTAACTATACCGAGCAGATACATAAGCATGGTTATCATATCCGCAAATCCACCCGCAATGCCCGATACGCTTACGAGTGCGCCTGCGCAAGCCACGAGTATGGGCAGTTTGGCTCCGCAGGAGAAAAACGGTATTACCCGAACGGTCGCGGCGCGTTCTTTTTCGTCCGCAAGCGTGCGCGTATTGACCATTGCGGGAACGCTGCATCCGAATCCCATTATCATGGGCATGAACGCTCTGCCCGAAAGTCCGAGCCGACGGAATATGCGGTCGAGTATGAATGCGACGCGCGCCATGTATCCGCTGTCTTCGAGCAAAGAGAAGAACATGAAAAGCACGAGGATCTGAGGAAGAAAACTCATTACCGAGAAAAGTCCGCCGAGTACGCCGTCAACGACAAATCCCTGCGCCCATTCCGCAGTGCCTGCCGACGACAATCCGTTGCTTACGCCGCCCGAGATCGCGTCGGTAATACCCGCTAGCAGATTTGCAAGTATTACTCCCGGGGAAGCGATTCCCCCGCTGCTTCCGAAAAGTCCTTCGAAATATGTGCCCTCAAAGCTCACCCAGTCCCCGTTTTTGCCGAGCGCTCCGGCAAGGAACAGAAAATTTTCGGAGAAAGTAAGATGAAATATCGCGAAAAGTATTGCAATGAAAATAGGTATGCCCGCCCACTTGTTAGTAAGCACCCGATCGATTTTCTCCGATAATTTGCGTTTTCCGTTCCTGCCGCTAACAGTGAGCGCAGGAGAATAATTGGCAGTTATGTAGTCGTAGCGCGCGTTTGCGAACAAAGCCTCCCAATCGTTTCCGAAAGTTTCGTCGGTTATCTTCGACGTGAGTTTTGCCGCGTAAGCCGCCGCTTTTTTATGATTCTCGCATTCGAGCGAATCGCCTTCGGCTATCTTTATCGCGTGAAACAGCGGCGAAGGCACTCCTTCTTCGTCAAGCTTTACGGCAATGTCCGCCACTGCTTCCGAAAGTACGGTATCGGACAGCACGCTTATTCCGCGCCTCTTGCGCGTCGCTGCCGAAAGCGTCTTATCCACGAGTTCTTTTATACCTTTGCCCGTAACCGCCGAAATGCCGACTACGGGCAGATCGAGTCGCTCGCCGAGCAGTTTAACATCGATTTTATCCCCCGTTTTTTCCAGCTCGTCGCACATATTGAGCGCTACCACTACGGGTACGTCGGTTTCCATTATCTGTGTGGTAAGATATAAATTACGTTCCAGATTTGTCGAATCCACTATATTTATAATACAGTCGGGTTTTTCGTCAAGTATGTAATTGCGTGCGATTACTTCTTCGGGTGTATACGGCGACAGCGAATATATTCCGGGCAGATCGACTACCGAAAACGGCTCGCGTCCTTTTTTGCATACCCCTTCTCTTTTATCCACCGTAACGCCCGGCCAGTTGCCGACATGCGCCGTCGCTCCGGTAAGCGCGTTAAACAACGTCGTTTTTCCGCAATTCGGATTTCCCGCAAGCGCAACGGTCAATCGTTTTTTACGCTCTTTCATTCTTCCACCTCCACTTCCACGCAATCCGCTTCCGCCTTTCGCAAAGACAGTTCATATCCGCGCAACGTCACTTCCACGGGATCGCCCAGCGGAGCGCGCTTACCGAATTTTACGGGCGCGCTTTTGGTCACTCCCATATCGAGCAACCTTTTTCTCATCCAGCCTTCGCCGAGCGTTGCACATACGACCCCGCTCTCACCCGGCTTCATTTCAGTCAGTTTCTTAATCATGCTCCTGCTCCGTTTGAATTACAATTCGGGAAATATTAACTACGGTTAATTTATTTTCTAAATTTTTAAGCGCATTCGAGCGCTTTGTTTCAAAACAAATACCGCAGTCGGTAAACACCGTATTTCCCTGCTGCACGGCTATTATATTACAGATATATGCCGCGTGTCAACTAAAATTAACTATGGTTAATAAATTTTTTTCAAATTTTTGCGATATGCGTCGGAATCGCTTCAGAAGCATACCGCATAAAGCCGTTAGTCGCTGAAACCGATTATTACGCTACGCGGAAATCAGGATTTCTCTTTACGCATGCGTTTTTTTATCGCTTCGTAAGTTTCGTCGCTTATTATATGCTCGATCAGACAGGCGTCGCGTTCGGCATTTTCCCCGCTTACTCCCAAGTCCGTGAGAAAAGCGCGAAGCAGTTTATGTTTTTCGTAAACGTTTTCGGCGCGCGCGAGACCCTGCTCGGTCAGATACACATGCATACCGACGGTATGGACGTAACCGAGGTCTTTGAGCTTACGCATCGCTTTCGTTACGGCGGGCTGAGAAACGCGGAGCGCACGGGAAACGTCGACCTGATGCACCTGCTCCGCCGACTGAGATATTATATATATGGTTTCAAGGTAGTCCTCTACGCTCTGCTCTATCTTCATGTCGGTATTATAACATTCCCGACAAAGATTGTCAAGACAGAGTTCGGACATAAGTCCGAAACAGTTGACAAAAACGTAAAAATAAAGCAAAATGTAAAAAAAGAAATAAGGGGCGTAAATCATGTACGACATAAAAGAAATACTTAAAAAACAGCGGGACTTTTTTTCGGGCGGTAAAACTTTTGACGTCGGGTTCCGAATATCCGCGCTTAAAAAACTGCGCGAAAACATAATAGCAAACGAAGCCGAAATATTCGCCGCGCTTGAAAGCGATCTCGGCAAAAGCGAAACGGAAAGCCGAATGTGCGAAACGGGAATGGCTCTCGGCGAGATTTCATACATGATAAAACACATCCGCGCGTTTTCAGGCAAGCAGAAAAAGCGCACTCCGCTTGCGCAGTTCTGCTCGTCGACTTACGTTCTTCCCGTACCTTACGGCACGGCGCTTATAATGAGCCCGTGGAACTATCCTTTTCAGCTTTCGATCGAGCCGCTTGCCGACGCAATCGCAGCAGGAAATACCGCAGTGCTGAAACCCAGCGCTTACTCGCCCGCCACAAGCGAAGTCGTCGCAAAAATAATCGGCAAAACTTTTCCGCCCGAATACGTTTCGACGGTGCTCGGAGGACGCGAAGAAAACGCCGCGTTGCTCGAAGAGAAATTCGATTATATTTTCTTTACGGGGAGTAAAAACGTCGGCAGGCTCGTAATGCGCAAAGCGAGCGAACACCTCACGCCCGTCACCCTCGAACTCGGCGGAAAAAGCCCGTGCATAGTCGACGAAACGGCAAATCTTGACGTTGCGGCAAAACGCATTGCGTTCGGCAAATTTCTTAACGTAGGACAAACCTGCGTCGCGCCCGATTATCTGCTTATTCATAAAAGCGTTAAAGACAAATTTCTCGACATTTTTAAAAACACGGTAAAGAATATGTTCGGGAACGCGCTTGCCAATCCCGACTACGGGAAAATAATAAACAAAAAACATTTCGACCGCATTTTATCGCTTATAGACAAAGATAAAATATACCTCGGCGGAAAAAGCGACGAATCCGCGCTGAAAATAGAGCCTACGGTGCTGGATAACGTCACTCTCGACGACGCGGTAATGCAGGAAGAAATATTCGGCCCCGTGCTTCCCGTGATTACCTTCGAAACCGAAAAAGATATAACCGACGTTATTTCGCAAATAAGCGAACCGCTCGCTTTCTATCTTTTCTCATCGGACAAAGAGCGCATAGGACGACTGACCCGCCGTGTAGGATTCGGCGGCGGGTGCATAAACGACACAATAATTCACCTCGCCACAAGCGAAGCCGGATTCGGCGGATACGGCGAAAGCGGAATGGGCGCATACCACGGAAAAGCGGGATTCGATACCTTCACGCATTACAAAACAATCGTCGATAAAAAAACGTTTATCGACATTCCCGTAAGATACCAACCCTATAACGAAAAAAAGCTGAAAACAATAAAACGTCTTATGAAATGATTTTCGCTAGTTAAAGAACGTCAAAAAACCGTCGGAGCGAACCGACGGTTTTTATTATACGAATTAATTTATTCTTTTGTCAGCCGCTTACCGCATTTATTGCAGTATTCGCTGTCGGAGTCCACTTCCTCGCCGCAAAACGGGCAAACGGAATGAAGCGACTTTCCGCATTTCTTGCAATAAAGCGCGTCCGAGTCGTTAACCGTACCGCATTCGCAGACAACGGTTACCGCGCTTTCCTTTTCTTCCGCGGGAGGAATATAAGACGAACGGACGTCTGTATTTTCGGATTCGAAAATAACCGTATTTTCTCCCTTTTTGTACCGTGATAACTCGCGCTGAAAACTAAAAAGAACCAGGAACATTCCGACGATTATAAAAGATACTCCGATAAACGCCGCGAACTGCAAATTGCTTTCCTTGTTATAGAAAAAGTAAAAGCCTATTACGGTAAGAACGACTCCCGCCAACGCGATTATCGCACCCGCCACGCAAAGACCCGTTTTAACTATCCGATGTTTTCTGCGATTGTTTCCCGTTCCTGTTTTTCCCGATTCCGACATTGTTCCTCCGACGCACACGGCAAACACGCTGCGTCATTTTTAAAATATGATATCACGACGAAAATTATTTGTCAATTTCAAAAAGCTCAAAACTTGCACAATTATTGCGTATCTTCGCAAATTTTAACATTATTTTAAATATTTCGCCGAGTTTATATTATTATTCGCGCACATCCGATTCCGTCGAGGGGTTTTTTTCGGCATAATCGTTTTCGCATGCCTCTTCCGCATCGCCCGTTACGGGTTCCGTTATCTCCGTGCGCGAACGCCGCAAACGCTTTATGTTTATATTCGCGCTTGCCCACATAACTATTCCTATAGCCGCGGTAACAAGACAGACCGAGGATCCCGTGCAGATGTTTATCGCCGCCGCGAAATATCGGTCTTCTTCCCCTCCCGCATAAGAAACGAGCATTATCTGCGTTATCATTATCGACATAAGCGCATCGGTAAGATTTATACCGCGGATCGAATAGATCACGGGATCGCCGTGACGGTACGCTTTAACGAGGTTTATTATTGCAAGCGTGAGTTTCGTGAAAGAATACGAAGCCGACACAAGCGCGGACAAAAGCAGATAATCGTAATCACCCGAAGAAATAAGCAGTCTCGATATAGCCGCGGGGATTACAAGTTCCAGCAATAAAAGCACTATGCCCGCGGCGCGCTGAACGGATAATTTGCGCAGGCGTTCGGCTTTTTCATCGCCGTACGATATACGTTTTGCCCGTATACCGCCTGCAAGCACGCCGCAGCGCACAAGCGCCAAAGCAAAATAATAACCGCTGAGCGCGCTGTGCCATACCGATTTCATTATTATTGCGGATAAGCCGTTGAATATTGAAAACGCGACGTTCAAAAACACGCTTATACCCGAAAATACCGCCGTACGGAAACCGTAATTTTCGGTCAGCGCTCCCGTAAATTTGTATTTACGCATTTTCAGCGCCGCCGCTTTTTTTATACTTTTTACGAGCAGTACGAAAGCATAAACCGAATACCCGAGCAATACCGCCGCTACGGCATATAGTATATAAGCCAAAAACGCATGCGGAAAATATAAGGTAGCGATTATCGCTCCCGCCCCGAAACCGACTGTCGACAAAAACAGCGGTATCAGAAACAACCCGCGCGGATGTTTCAGCAGTTTTAAAAACTCTTTCCTGTTCATTTATTGATATACGGTATTCGGCTCAATGCCGCGCTTATACTTGATTTTATACTCGGCGGGTATTATAATTGACTCGGGAGGCAATTATGCTCGCTTATACTTACGCCGATAAAAATAAATTCGTTCTTACCGAAAAACCTTTGCCGCGTCTTACCGATCCTCGCGACGCCGTTGTCAAAATCACGCTTGCTTCGATATGCACAAGCGATTTGCATATCAAACACGGAAGCGTTCCGCGCGCCGAAGTCGGAATAACCGTGGGACACGAAGCGGTCGGAATAGTGACAGCCGTCGGAGAAAAGGTGCATAACGTCGCCGTAGGAGATCGCGTTGCAATCAACGTGGAAACGTATTGCGGCGAATGCTTTTTCTGCAAGCACGGTTACGTCAACAACTGCACGGATAAAATCGGCGGTTGGGCGCTCGGCTGCCGCATTGACGGCGTGCAGGCGGAGTATGTCCGCGTGCCGTACGCCGACTGCGGTCTTAACAAAATACCCGACGGAGTGAGCGACGAAAGCGCGCTGTTTACGGGCGATCTGCTTTCAACCGGTTATTGGGCGGCGGCTATAACCGAAATCGGGCATGAAGATACGGTGCTTATAATAGGCGCCGGACCTACGGGAATATGCACGCTTCAATGCGTTCTTCTCCGTTCCCCCGCGCGCGTCATCGTGTGCGAGCTTGACGAAAACAGACGCAAATTCGTTTCGGAACACTATCCCGACGTACTTGTATGCGCTCCGTATGAAATCGAAACATTCGTAAAAGCTCACAGCGATCACGGTGGCGCAGACAGAGTCATAGAAGTCGCGGGCTCGCCCGATTCGTTCACGCTTGCATGGAAATGCGCGAGACCGAATGCGATCGTGACGATAGTCGCCATGTACGACGACGCGCAATCGCTCCCGCTTCCCGATATGTACGGAAAAAATCTGATTTTCAAAACGGGCGGCGTGGACGGCTGCAAATGCGACGAAATACTCCGACTCATTGCAGAAAATAAACTCGATACGCGCAGTCTGATAACGCACACCTTTGCGCTTAAAGATATTGCCGCAGCCTACGACCTTTTCGAAAACAAACGCGACGGCGTAATCAAAGTTGCGATAAAACCGTAATGATTTTTACAACAGTACGTCTATCGCTTCTTTGAGTTTCAATACAGCGCTTTCTCCGTAGCCGCTCACTGCGTCCGTAATGCAGTCATCCGTATAATTTTTCAGTAAAAGTTTGCTTACTGACGTAATTTCCGCCCTTACGGCATAAAGCTGTATAAGTATATCCTTGCAGTCCCTGCCGTCTTCGATCATCTTTTTTATTCCGCCGAGATGTCCCGCGGAACGCGATATTCTGTTCAATACCGCCTTTGTATTCGCCTCTTTATCCATATATACCT
>CASFAN010000120.1 GCA_949292715.1 uncultured Eubacteriales bacterium | reverse complement strand
CGGTTCGGTTTATTCCTTCCATATGGTTCAGGCGATCTGGGCGGCTCTCGAAGGCGCGGAGACGATGAAAAGCATTAAGGCGGAATATTCCAAAAATCCCGTTGAGGTCGTAACGGGCTTTAAAGAAGGCGAATATTTCTTCGGAGATCAAAACATTCTTATGCCGATAACCGAAAAGGTTGTTTTAGACGACACAAACGGTTACAAAATGTACGATATGGCGTCCAGATACTATGCGCTTTCGTTTATGCAACTCGCTTACGATAACGACTGGTTTCATTCCGAAACAAAATCTGATTCCAGCGCCGATAAGGTGCAGACGACTTTCATTGCAACCAATCCGAACGAAAGAGCGGCTATGTATATAGACGGAACTTACTGGTATCACGAAGCAAAACTTTACAACAAAGGATCTGCGTTCACGCAATGGAGAAGAACGAGCGGCGGTAAAGAGCGTAAACTCAGTTATATGTGTTTACCGACTACTTTAGACGGATCTGTAGCGGAAGGTGAAGGTAAAAAGAACACGATGCTTAACGTCGGTTCGTCTTTTATCTTCGTTAACAATCGCGTATCCGAAAATGAAGGCAAGAAGAGGGCGGTTTTTGATTTTCTTAAGTTTCTTTATTCTGAAAAAGAGCTTGCAGCATTTACCGAATTTCTCGGCATGAACATTCCTATAAACTATGAATACGATGAAACGAAACTCGGCGATTACTACTACAAGGAATTTAAGGAATTCAGAAACGGACAATCCGACGTCGTAACGGTGGCTTCAAACAATCCTATTCACTATAAGAATCTTTCAAGTTTTCTTCTCGGTTTTGGAGGCGCGCTCAACTACTACAATTATAATGGACAAGTTATGATGGAAGGTTATCTTGAGGCGTACAGAAACGGAAGAACGGCAAAAGATATTTTCACGGGGTCAACTCTAAGCGTAGGAACCTGGCAGGCTTTAAGGGATAACGCAAAAAAATAATTATCGAAAGTCAGAAGATTTTTCTGACGGCAGGCACGGCGCACCGGTCGACGGTTGCTTACTAACGGTAACCGTCGACGGCGGTGCATTTTCAGAGGTATTTTTCTATGGAATTCGGAAAAACGGGTAAAAGAGTAATAATCGAAAACAAGCGGAGAGCGGTTTTTTCGCTTTTGATGCTCGCGATCCCTATTTTGCATTTTTTGATTTTTTATTTGTATATAAATTTAAGTTCATTCGCATTAGCGTTCAAAAAGTATGAAATAATCAGCGGCGAGGGAATGGTATCGAGTTTTGCAAAATTCGAAAATTTTGAAAACGCACTCAGTCAATTATTTAGTGTAAGCGGTTGGAGCATGATAAAAAATTCGCTTATTTTCGATGCTGTAAATCTGTTCCTTCTTACGCCGATCACTCTCATTTTTTCTTTTTATATCTATAAAAAGTGTTTTATGAGTAAATTTTTCAAGGTTATGCTGTTTATGCCGTATATCCTTTCGGAAATAATAGTTGCAACGCTTTACAGGTGCATGTTAAACAATGTGATACCCGAAATCATGAGCGAATGGTTCCATGTCGCAGATACCACGAAGTTCCAGCTTCTCACAGAAGAATCGACGAAGATGGGCGCCGCAATCGTTTTTAATATTATAATGTGGTTTGGTATAAACAGCCTAATTTATTCAAGTTCTATGGGAGACATTAATGCATCAATGTCGGAAGCGGCGCAGCTCGACGGAGCTAATGTTGCGCAGGAATTTCTATACGTTACCATACCTACGATATTTCCGACAATAGTAACGCTTTTTACCGTTTCTTTAGCGGCGATATTTACCGATCAGTACAGAATGTTTTCGTTATATAAATACAACGAAGTCGGTTCGCTCGAAAATGTCGGACATTTTCTGTATATGGAGGCGA
>CASFAN010000119.1 GCA_949292715.1 uncultured Eubacteriales bacterium | reverse complement strand
TGACTAGCATTGCGGAAGTCATAAAGACTCCCTCTCCCGCTCCTACGAAAGATACATCGGACAACAAATAAAATAACTTATAAAGAAAACGGGGATGCCCGTGTTGAGTCGGCAAAAGAGCGAAATTATTTGTAAAATTTCGCTCTTTTGTCGGCTTAACGCTGCCATATAGACGCAATGTCTTGGTGATACTTTTGGTAAAAATGTGTTTATCTCCTGACTTTGGGAGAAATGTGTAGCAACATTGAGAGCTGTATTTTCGTCACCCATTAATAAGTCGCATTTTTTATTAATGGGTATTTTTTGTCCACTGCGATTTGCTATAATATTATAGGAGGATATATGAAAGCGAACCTTAAAAAAACTATCATAGTGCACATATTGAGAATTTTATATAATTACACGTCATTTGATTATCCCGTTACTCAAACGGCTCTGGCGAATTATTTGAACGATAGCGGTATTTCGTGCACAAGAAAAACAGTAGCAAGAAATTTGAAATATTTAATTGAAATTAATGTACCGATAAAACAAAAACAATGTAAAAACGGGGGCTATTATTATGATTCTACAAATGATAGTTTTTTTTGCCGGATTAACAAATAAAAAAGACAAGGAGAATTAAAATGAAAGGATTAAAAACATTGACGCAAATTCTTTTTCTTCTTTTTTTAGGAATGATAGTCGGTGCTATAATAACAGGAAACAATACTCTATTGATTTGGTCTATTGTTTTGCTTGTTATAGACGTCATTGCCGGTATCGCTTTGCTATATATGATAGACAAAAAATATAAAAGTGACGATTTGGACGATTTGATTGATCTTATACTAAAAGAAGAACTATCGTCGCAGCCAAACCATAGCGATAATAATCAATCGACAGTCGATAATCTATGCGAAAGATTCAATGCCATACATTTGAGATTAGAACTGGATGAAGAAAGGACGGTACACAATATAAGAGATGACGAGGCCGGAGAATTTTTGCTTGATGTTTGCAAACAAATGCCTTATGCGCCTATGCCGCAGACTCTTAGCGGGTTGTATCTGGTTTTGGTTGAAGATTTAAACGCGGCAGATGCAATTGTGTATTTATTTCATTGTGATGTAAATTCAATATGTCAAAACGCCCTTATTTTTTTAGTGCGTACCGCCGAACAAAAAATCAGATTGTTTGCCGTGGAAACGCATTTTTCGGAATTCGTATTGTGTGAATATCTGGACGAACAACATATAAACTACGGTAGCGTGGACTTGGAAAATATTACGACTGAAATCGAGAAAATATTAAATGAATAATATGTGATATAAAATTTAAAAAGTCGCAATTAAATAAAAATCAGGAGGTTATATATGGACGCAGAACAAGCAAGAAAAAATTTTTGGAATACGCTTAGAGAAACTTTGAAACAACAAGATGAACCGTTTTTCTTTACCGAAAACAAACAATGGGCAATTATTAATAAAAAAACATATAATTATCACGAACCTTGTATCGCATTGGATTTTTTGTGGATAAAAGAAATCTTGCGAATAAATGTTTATATAGAAAATAATTTGTCTTTATACGAAAAACTAAAAGCACGTAAGGAAGAAATCGAAAACAAGTTAGGATTCGAATGTATGTGGATAGAAAATAATTTTTATACGAACGGCGGAAAACGGAAATTCAACGGAACAAATACCAGAAGAATAGAGATAGATATACCTTTCGACAGACAATCGGTTGTTTTCAGTGAACTTGCACGAAAAGCAATTCCTATTATAAAACGTTATTTGGAAGTATTTAGAGGCTATATCGACTGTTAGTATGGGAGTTATTCATAAAACTTTTGTGTAGTTGAATAACGGCTATTTTATTAGAATAAGTCATAAAAGAGCGTTTTTTACGTTAAGCCGGCAACGGAGCGAAATTCGAAATCGAATTTCGCTCCGTTGCTGATTCAACACACTCCCCATTCCTCCTCAAAGACAATACAGCGTTATTTCAGTCGGATAAATCGGCGAACTTTTATAACGCAGGTAAAATTTATAATCGTCGCGCATTCCGCAGACCGCCTGAGCTATGCCGTAAATATCTTCGTTGTTGTGATAAACCGACCACAGCATTTTCGGTCGGTCGCGGAGTATATGCCCGCGCGCGCCCTCGAGCGCTTTGCGTTCCCCGCCCTCGATGTCCGCTATTATCATGGTCAGAGGTTCTTTGATGTCATCGTCAAGCGTGGTAACTATTACTTCGTTTCCTCCGTCTGCGAGCGCGTTGGCGGAATCGCCGCCCGCGCTTTTGCCGAGCGACGCCGCACCCGCCGAATCCGACACCCCCGCGAGTCGGCATACTATGTTCTTATATCCCGAGAGGTTTTTTTCCAGCTTTTCGAACGTGGACGGCGTTATTTCATAACAGTAAATTTTTTTATAACAGTCCGCGCCGTAGTTGGCTACGAAAGATTGCACGGTATCGCCGGTAAACGCGCCGAGTTCGGCTATCGTTTCGTTTTTGCACTCGGGGATCAGATCGAGGTCGAAATATGCGTCGAACATATACTCTTTTGCCTGCGACGTGCTTGCAAAGTCATAAGAGTACCAGTTATTCAATACGGCGTAAAGCGTTTTTTTCGAGCGGTAATCGCACAAACGTTCATAAAGCCACACGAAATCTTCCGTATGCCTGCCGAGCGCGGCGGCTTTGAGTTCTATTTCCTCGAAGATCCCTTTGTCCTCGTCCAGCCTGCCCCAGTACCCGAACTTGTTGAAAAAATTCATACAGCTTCTGCGCGTTTCGAGAGGCACTTTATCGTACTCTTTGCGTATTCTGTGATAAAGCTCTTTTTCGCTCAGACCGCTTATTTCTTTCATGAGTCCGTAAAACTTTTCGTCAATTACATTCATCTGCGTCGCTCCCGTATATACATATAATAACATAATATGCGGCGGAATGCGTTTTACGTTCGGAATTTCGGCAGTTTGTTTTTACGCTCATAAAAATTCTTTCGTTACTTTCATATACAGCTTTTTTGCCAAAGTACAGAGCAGCAGATAAGCGAAAATCACAGCCGAAAGGAAAGCAAAAAAGTACACGCCGGGCAACGCGGCAAGCGACAGCGCCTCTGCTATCGGAGAATACGGCAACGCCGTAACAAAAGCAATCGCCGCCAGCGACGACATACAAACGGGAAGCGAAGCGCGGCTGCGTACGAAAGGCAGTTCGGACGTGCGCAGCGTATGCACGACAAGCGTTTGCGTCCACATCGATTCCACGAACCAACCCGTCTGAAACAGCGCTATGAACTTTGCAATCTCGGCGGGATCGGTCAGTTCGGAGAAATGCGCGCCGCAAACCGCGGGACACACTACGAAAAACATAATCAGGTACGTCGCTATATCGAAAAGCGAACTTATAGGTCCCATGCACAGCATGAATCCGCCTATGCCGCGAGCATTCCATTTTCTCGGATTCTTTATATATTCGGCGTCCACGTTATCCCAGGGCAGCGCAATGCAGGAAATATCGTATACAAGATTGAGAACAATAAGATGCAATGCCTTCATGGGCAAAAAAGGCAGGCACGCGCTCGCGACGAGAACGGAAAACATATTGCCGAAGTTGGACGAAGCGGTAATTTTAATATACTTTATCATGTTCGCATACGTCTTTCTGCCCTCTTCCACCGCACGTTCGAGCACGTTGAGATCCTTTTCGAGCATAACCACGGACGCGGATTCCTTGGCGATATCCACTGCCGTATCCACGGAAACCGCAACGTCGGCGGCTTTCATCGCGGGCGCGTCGTTTATACCGTCGCCCATATATCCCACGCAATGCCCGCCGGCACGGAGCGCCGCCACGACGCGCGCTTTCTGCGAAGGCGAAAGTTTTGCAAATACGTCCGTCGTCTCCGCACGCGCGGTAAGTTCTTCGTCGGTCATTGCTTCCACGTCCGCGCCGAGAAGCACTCTTTCCGCGTCAAGACCGACTTTACGGCAGATACAAGCGGTAACTTTTTCATTGTCGCCGGTAAGCACTTTCACGGTTACGCCGTGATTTTTCAGCGCTTTTATCGAAGTGCGCGCCGTATCCTTGGGCGGATCGAGCAGCGCGAGAAAACCTATAAGCACCATTCCGCTTTCGTCCGCCACGGTAAGCTGACCGTTGAATGCGGGAATGTTTTTCTGCGCGACCGCAATCACTCTCATGCCTTCCGCGTTAAGGTCTTCCGCTCTGCGCATTACGCGCTCTTTCACCTTTCCGTCGAGAGGCACCACGTTCCCGTTGCGCTCGGTGAACGCGCAGCAATCGAGCACTTCTTCGAGCGCGCCTTTCGTTACCATCTGCGTTTTGCCGTTCGAATCGGTCACGGCTACGCTCATTCTGCGCCGCTCGAAATCGAAAGGGATCTCGTCGGTTTTCATATAGCGTGCGATAAGATCGTCCGCTCCGTATTCTCTCTGCTTTTCTATGACCGCAACGTCGATAAGATTTTTAAGCCCTGTCTGAAAATAGCTGTTGAGAAAAGCATGTCTGAGCACCCTTTCGTTTTCTTTCCCGTCGGTATCGAGATGCATTTCGAGTATTACTTTGTCCTGAGTAAGCGTGCCCGTCTTGTCCGTGCAGAGTATATCCATTCCGCCGAGGTTCTGTACGGAATCGAGGCTTTTTATAACCACTCTTTTTCTGCTCATCGCGACCGCTCCCTTAGCCAATGACGTCGTGACGATCATCGGGAGCATTTCGGGAGTAAGTCCTACGGCTACCGATACCGCAAACAAACCGCCTTGCAGCCAATCGCCTTTCGTGAGTCCGTTGATAAGGAACACGACGGGAACCATTACGAGCATAAAGCCTATAAGCAGGCGCGACACCGAGCTTACGCCGCGGTCGAACTCGGTTTTCACTCTCCCTTTGTTCAGTCTGTCTGCAATTCCGCCCATGACCGTATTTCTGCCCGTAGCGACTACTACTCCGCGGGCGCTGCCGCTGACGACGTTGCTGCCCGTAAAGGCAAGGTTTGTCATATCGGTAATTCCGACTTCCGCGCACGCGCACACGGGAGCTTTTTCCACGGGTTCGCTTTCGCCCGTAAGCGCGGACTGGCTTACGAACAGATCTTTCGCGGTGAGTATACGGACGTCGGCGGGAAGCATATCCCCCGCAGACAGACAAACGACGTCTCCGACGGCGATTTCGCTCATCTCCGCTTCGGAAGCGACGCCGTCGCGCACGACGGTTGCCGTAGTATGAATCATATCGGCAAGTTTTTTTGCGTTAGTCTCGCTGCGCGTTTCCTGAAAGAACCTGAGCAGTCCGCTTACTCCCACCATAACCGCTATAACGCAGACCGTCACATAGTTCTTCTCGTCGGAAAATATTATATCGGTAAACACCGATACTATCGCAAGCGCGGCAAGCACCGCAGTAAACGGATTCGCGAACGCGGAAAGCAGCCGCATAAACGCATTGGTTTTTCTGCGCGCGGATACGATATTCTCGCCGTAAATTTCGCGGGCGCGGCTCAACGTTTCTTCACTGTGTCCGTTCGCTCCCGTTCCGAGCTTTGCGAAAAGTTCTTCGGTCGGCATAACCGCCGCTTCTTTCAGTTGTTTTTCCGCCTGTGCGGATACCGCGTAACGCGGAGTTTTTACGAATAATTTTTTCATTACGCATACCTCCTTTCTCGGGGTACGCGCGGAACGAACTTCACGTTTTCAGCGCGGCATAATCCGCTTTCGCTTTATTCATATTCTTTCCGACGCGCACCGTGATTTTTTCATAACGTTATCGTGATTTTGTTTCGACGGCATGAAAAAACCGCCGTTTACTGCACGGCGGTAGTCGGAAGATATGTCTGTTATCGGCGCGGCAAACGTACCGCGTCCGACAGATTCCGAAAACGCCGTGATAACTTAAATACGCAACTTCGACTGTGGTCCATTTGTCTTGCCTCCTTAATAAAAATACCGCGCGTTCGGAATAAACGCGCGGTCGCAATAACCGTATTACGTCGTCTGAGCTTTGACACTGCGGGGCGATGAAACCGTGTTAGAATATGCCTTGTGTGCGACATACCCTGTTCAAACCTGCGAATAATGTCTCCATTATTTTGCGGCAACGGTCCGTATCCCCGAAGTAGCCTTACCTACCGAACTTGTTTGCATTATAAACCCCCGAATCCCGTTTGTCAATACATTTTACGAAAAAAATTTATTTTTTTATACAATTTCTGCGATTTTGTCCGATATTAAAGTCAATCTTATTAGATAAAAAACAAAAACGCACGAAATGCAACGTACGTTTTTGTCATTTATACGTCATATCCCTTCAAGGAAAGACTTCTCGTTATTTATAAACGGTATTCAACCGACGCGCACGAACGCGTAAACGCTTTTGCCGTCGACGTGCACTTTGTTTTCGTATACTCCCATATCCTCGTCGCCCGCGCGGTCTCCGTTTATGCGAAGCGACCACTTCCCTTCCGGAAGCGGGACAAGCGCGCTTTCAAGCGGATTGTACACGATATAAAGTTCTTCGCCTTTTGCGCGGAGCGTATACGCTATAATGTCGTAACGCACGTCGCTGCGAAAATCGGTAGCTTCTTCTATCTCGTCGCGTCCCGTTATTCTGAGTGCGGGATGCGCCTTGCGGAAGCGGATAAGTCCTTTATAATAATCGCGCATATTCCCGACGTCCGAACCTTTTACCAGCGACTCCCATTCGATATTGTTAAGCTCGTCGGGAGAGTTATAGCTGTTTTCCTCGAACCCGCCGCCCTCTTTCGGTTTGGATCGGAGCAATTCTTCTCCCGACTGAAAGAAAGGTATTCCGCGCGAAGTAAACACTATGCCCGCGCACAAACGATTTATGCGCAGTCTTTCTTCAAGCGGCGCATATCCGCTGGTCATGCTTATTTTGTCCCACAGCGTATTGTTATCGTGTGCCGAAACATAGTTGATTACGCGTGCCGCGCTGTCGGTTACCCAATGCATATTGAAATTCGGCGACGTCGCCCCCATGGATGAGAATTTGACGGCGTTGACGTTTTCGTACGCTCTGCCGTTGGCATAACCGCCTGCGCCGCCGTCAAACACCGAACCTTTGACGCAGTCGCGCATCGTATCCGAGAATACGGCTACCGCGCCCGCGGCGTCTTCGCTTGCGGTTATACCGCCCGCATTCCACTTATTGCACTGTTTTTCGCCCGCAAGCAACGTGCCGCCGCCTACCCAACCTTCTCCGTAAAGCAATGTCGAAGGATCGACTGTGTGCAGAGCGCGTTCTATCGCCTGCATGGTCTCAACGTCGTGCAATCCCATAAGATCGAACCTGAATCCGTCGGCGTGATAATATTCCTGCCACATCAGCAGCGAATCGATGATAAATTTACGGCACATCGAACGCTCGCTCGCGGTCTCGTTGCCGCATCCGCTGCCGTTAGACGGATTGCCGCGGTGATCGTAGCGGTAATAGTAATACGGCACCGTAATGGCAAGCGGCGCGTTGAAATCGTAGGTATGATTGTATACGACGTCGAACACTACGCCAATCCCGCTTGCATGAAGCGCGCACACCGCCTCGCGGAGATCGCGCACGCGGGAAACCCCGTCGCGCGGATTGGTGCAGTAAGCCCCCATCGGCATATTGAAATGTTTCGGATCGTAGCCCCAGTTAAAAGGATTATAAGTTTCATCGTAAAGCCTGGTCTGATCGACGGTGGCAAACTCCGCCACGGGCAGAAGATGAACGTGCGTAATGCCGAGATCCGCCAAGTAATCGAGACAAATTTTTTCGCCCGAAGAATTTACGAGTCCGCGTTCGGTAAACGCGAGAAAACGCGTTCTGTTCATCGCCCGCGTCTTTCCCGAAAAATCGCGCACGTGCGTTTCCCATATTACCGCGTCGGTGTAAGACGAAAGCGAATGATTTTTTTTGTAGGCGTCATGCTCTTCCGCCCAGCCGTAAGGAGTAAGACGGGGCGACGAAAAATCCACTACCATGCCGCGCATGGCGTTCATGCCGCCGCTCGCGGCATAAGGATCGACTGTTTCCGCATCCTCACGCCCGTTATACGAAAGCGTGTAAGTATAATACCGCCCCGCCAGATTGCCGTCCAGCGTAGCAGTCCAGACTCCGCGTTCGCCGCGCGACATAACGCCTCCGTAAAGATTGTCGCCGCTATCGCCGTCCGCATATATATTCAGCCTTACGCACTGCGCAAAAGGCGCCCACACGCGAAAAACCGTTCTTCCGCTCTCTATACTCGCGCCCAGTCTGCCCGTATACGTATATCGCGACTCGAATTCTTCGGTATCGTAAATACCTTTCGGCTGAGCGGGTATGCTTACCCCCGCGCGCACTACGAAACAAGGCTGTTCGGGATTGAGATGCCCCGAAAGCACGAGGTTTATTTCGTGTCCTTCGTGCGGATTGCTGTAAAAATCCGCAATGCCCATTCTGACTCCGCCGCTGTAAACGCGAAAATCGTCGCGCGTAACGCTCCATGCGTCGGGAACGAAAACGACTATGCGGTTATAATCTTCGATAAATGCTCTCGTCCGCTTTTCCATGCCGCCGACCTTATTTTTTCGCGCTCACCGATACGTTGACTTTCGCAGTCACTTCGGGATGAAGTTTCACGCTGACGCTGTAATTACCCGTCTGTTTGATAGGTTGATCGAGGACTATTTTCTTTTTGTCCACGCTTATGCCCGCTTTTTCCAGCGCCTCCGCTATAGACTGCGACGAAAGCGCGCCGAAAAGTTTACCGTTTGCGCCCACAGACGCCGTAAGTTCCACCGTTACCGTACCGAGTTTTTCGGCAAGCTCTTTGGCTTCTTTGAGCGCAACTTCCTTTTTATAGAGTTCGCTCGAACGTTTCGCTTCCAGCGCGTTCAGGTTCTGAGCCGTAGCGGGCTGCGCAAGTCCCTGACGGAAAAGATAATTGTTTGCGTAACCGTCGCTGACGTTCACGATATCGCCTTTCTTTCCCGAACCTTTTACGTCTTTGAGTAAAATTACTTTCATTTTATATTCCTTCGTCGGCACTGTCGCCGACCGTCGTTTTTATTTTCCGAAAAGTGCCTGTAAGTTACGCTCCGCGCCGCCCGCCAGCTTATCCGCAAGCGCGCCGAGCGCGCTGTCTATTTCGCGGTAAGTGCGTTCGAAATCTCGAGTGTACCACGGATCGTCCACATCGTCGTCAATACCTTCCGCCCACCTGAGCATCACTATTTTTTCATTGCCGTAACGCCTGACCGCATCGCGATAATTGTATCCGTCCATGACTACGACAGCGTCTGCCCTCGCAACGTCCGACTCCGTCATAAGCGTAGCCGTATGTCTCGAAAAAGGAATGCCGTGCGCCGTAAGCGTCTGTTTGGCCTTGCCGTACATATCGCTGCCTATCTCGTCGGTATGAAGCGCACGCGACCATACTTTTACATCGCTTATACCCGCCCGAGCGAGCTTATGTTTCATAATAAATTCCGCCATCGGCGATCTGCAATAATTACCGTGGCACACGAATACTATTTCCATTTACAGCTCCGTCTTTTGCGTGCGCCGCGTCAAGTTTCGCCGCCGCAAACCGTACACATTATAACAAATAAATAACGCTTCGTCAATTATATTTTACTCACC
>CASFAN010000118.1 GCA_949292715.1 uncultured Eubacteriales bacterium | reverse complement strand
GTCATACCGTCCGAAACCGAATAACCTTTTTTGGCAAGTATGTTGTTTACCGCCGCATGCGCGTCTTTCGCCGCGGTTATATAATAATTTCCGTTTTCGAGTATGTACGTTCTTTCCTTGTACGAATCGTAGCAAGCCATTTCCCTTTCGCTGAAACCGATTCTAAGCACTTCGCTTTCTCCCGGCTGAAGCAACTCGGTTTTGTCGAAAGCAACCAGATCGACGGCGGATTTTTCAATGCCGTTTTGCTTATCGTACTGAGTGTAAGGCTTTTGCAGATATATCTGTACAGCCTCTTTTCCCGCGTAATCGCCCGTATTGGTGACTTTTACGGAAACATAATACGTATTTTCTTTTTCTTCGGTGTTGGGCGTCGCTATAACATAATCGACGTCGAAATCCGAATACTCGAAAGTCGTATAGCTGAGTCCGTAACCGAAAGGATATGCCACAACTTCCTCGTAATCGTAATCACCCGTCTTCTCGACTCCCATTACTTTATCTTCATAACGGGTTTCGGTATAACGGTAGCCGACATAAATGCCTTCCTGATAAACGGCGTGTCTGCCGTCCGCCACGGTATTGGTTTTGCCGTCGTATTGTCCGCACTTATCGAAATCCATTTCGTCGTAAACAAACATACCGAAATTCGCATTCACGGGATTAAGTCTGTGTTTTGCGAAGAAAGTATCCGACAGTTTGCCGGAAGGAGTTCTGTTACCCACCAGCAGATCGCCGAGAGCGAACGCGCCCATTTCGCCGTAAGATCCTACCCACATCGCAGAATCTATGCCGTAAGCGGGATCGTCTATGAAATCGCATTCGACTACGTTTGCCGTATTCAGAACGACCATGATATGCTCGAACGTACCTTTATCTTTTTCTTCTTTAAGCTTTTTGAGCGTATCTGTTTCGCCTTCGGACAACTGCAGATAATTGTCGTTTGTGCTGTCCGAAGTCGTCGTATCTTTATTCTTTGCGCCTGTCATAGCACAGTCGCGCCCCTCTCCGCCGCCTCTTACGATTACAAAAATAGCCGTATCCGCTTTATCGGTTTTTGCGGAAGAATCGATCTGTTCCCACTTCGCTTCGCGGTTATACCAACGCGCGCCGACGGAGCCGCCCGCTTTTTCCCAGCCGTATTTCGCATAGTTCTCGTCGTACCAGGTAAAAAGCTCGTCATTTACGTCGAGTCCTGCCTCTTCCAGACCTTCGAGCAATGTAATGTTGTTCTCGACGCTTCCGTTAGCGGCGGCAAGCGGATGTGCGGAACCCGAACCGAAAAGGCTGACTTTTGCGCCTTTTTCGATGGGCAGCGCGTCGTTTTCGTTTTTAAGAAGCGTCATACCTTCGGACGCAACGGTTTCGGCATATCTTGCGCCGTTCGCCTTTACCTCCTTGACGCTTCTGAACGCGGATTTGTAGTATTCGAGATCTTTGCTTGCCGCATTCGGATCATCGATCTTTACCTGCGTTTCCACTTTCAGCACGGAGTTAACCGCGTCTTCGTTCGCTATCATAATCGTACCAGCAAGCATGAAAAGCGCAAACAAAGCGGTGAATACCGTGATACAGATTTTAGATATAAGTCTGATGTTTTTTATTTTCATTCCGTTGTAACCCCCTGAGCGACGGTTTTTTCTTCTCTGGACTGCTTTTTGTAAATTGCCACTATTCCCAACGCAAACGTAAGCACGTAAAGCACTATACTGAGCCAGTACCCGTAATGCATCAGGGATATGGCTTCCGCGCTGATACCGTTATAGAATAACGTCGAAAAATACATGTAACCGTAAAGCATGAACATGTAAAACGATATCAGCTCGAATAAGGTAAGCGCAACGGGCGCAAAACGCTCCGTATACTTAAAACATGCCAACCCCACGCATAAAACGACGGCAATCACGGAAAAAAACGTTGTTTTCCAATCGCCGTAGCTTCTTAAAGACGGACTTGAAAAGGCTACCGCATAAACTATCAACTGTACGAAAGACAGTACGACCGCCGCAACGGTAAACCAGAATCCAAGACTTCTGGATCCGAAAAATGTTTTTATCTTTTTCATCACCATCATCATTCAGTAATACCTCCT
>CASFAN010000117.1 GCA_949292715.1 uncultured Eubacteriales bacterium | reverse complement strand
ATTATTCGTCGAAGCGTTTACCTGCTTGGTCATGCCGACAAGCTCCTCGACCTTAGCGCTGACCGATTCCGCGTCGAATTTAATACCGCTTTCGATCGCGAACTGATTCGCTTTCGTCATAACGTACTGTTTTTTCTCTTCGCCGCTGTAATTGAGAAAAGTCTCCGCTTCCTCGATATAGCCTATGATCGCGTTGCTTATGTCCACGATGTTTTCGGCGGCTTTTTTCGCTTTCGCATTCTTTATGAATTTCGTCAGGAACGTGACCGTAGTCACGAGAAGTCCGAGCGCGGTTCCGGCAACGGACAGTATGATTTCAAGATTTTCCATTTTACTTCTCCTTGGTTTTAACGCGGTCGGGTCATAACTCCGACCATTCGCCGATATTTCTTTCGCTCGGCGAGTTCATAAAAATGTCTTTGAATCTGCGCGACGGGTCGCACTGCGAGCAGAACGGCATTGCCGTGCGGAATCGATCTATGCGTTCGCGCGTCAGGTTTTCGTCTACCGTAAGGTAATCGCTTTCGGTCAGCGCGAGCCGCTTGCCGAAATGCGCGGAGAACAGATCGCAGAACTCGGACGAAGGACAGTTATATATCCTGCCGCCGCGGACGTTTATCTTGCAGCGCTCCCAGCCGCATTTCAGGTATTTTTCGCGCGAAACGCTTTGGTCTTTCGAATAATTGACGAGCTTTGTGAACATCCGACCGCTTTGCACTATCGTCAGATTGTTCTCGCAGTTTTTTTCGGCAAACAGTTCGCGGAAATACTCCGCTCCTATATCGTAAGGCGTGACCGCCCACACGATACCGTTGCGCGCGGTAAGATCCCAGAGTTTATCGTATACGGCAAATTTTTTGAGCATTATGCCGTTGGTGAATATCCCGATATAACTGTTATCGAAAATACCGCACGCCTTTTCGAGCAGCCGCGGGAACGCAGGGTGCAGAGTCGGCTCGCCGCCCGTCAGCCAGAAAGTGTGCGTATCCGGCAAAAGCCTGTAAAGCTCTTTGCATACACGCGCGAACTCCTCTTCGCCGACGAAATTGGGCGCCGAAGCGAGCGGCGCAAGGTGCGAACACGACCTGCAATTTCTGTTGCAAATATCCGTTATGCTGTATTCGATGTGCACGCCGTCCTCGTACAGGATCCTGTGCCAGTCGAATATATAAGGGCTTTTCGGCTTTTTCATATCTTTTCGAGCGCGCTTACCGGCACGAATTCATCGCAGACGTAGAGCGGCGGCAGCCCCTCTTTTTTACGTTCCTCGGACAAAGCGAGCACTTTTTTGATGCGCGCCTTCATTCTGTTGTGATCATAGTTATAATAATACAGGGGCGTGGTCACGATCGCTTCGTCGTACTCCGCTTTACTTCTGATGCGCTTGACGAATTCGTAGTCTTCGCAAAGCAGCAGATCGGTAAAACGGTCGTTCCCGATCAAAGCGCGGGAAAAGAAGTGCAGCCAGATAGTAAGCCTTTGGGAATATTTCGTCATGGGCGGGGTAACTTTATGATCCGTCACGCGCACGGCGTTGTGACCTTGCGCGGCGTTATAAAGTATCGTCATGGCGCTGTTGTTTATAAGCTTATCGTCACCGTCGACAAACATAATAAATTCGCCCGCCGCGTGATCCAGCCCGACGTTACGCGCGCCGCCGGGACACTTGCATTCAGCTCGGAATGCGCGAAGACGCATATCCGAATGTTGTTTGACCCATTCGCGCACCACGCTTTCGGAGTCGTCCGAACAGGAATCGAATACCGTAAGAACTTCATAATCCGACTTGGACATATCCTGCGAATATATGCTGTTAAGGCACGGCAAAATTTTAGAACCGAGGTCTTTTATCGGAATGATGACCGAAATTTTCATAAATACCTCCTCACCTCAGTCAGCGTGAGTTTCGTGGGGGTCGTTCTCTGGGTAAAGCCCTTCATATCGTATTCACCCGACGTAAATTCCACTTTCAGCTCACTGCCTTCAAAATATACCTTTATGCAAGCGGCTTCGCAATAGCAGAAATAAGGCAAAGTCTGGAACTTTATCTCTTCCACTCTGATCTCACTGCTTCTGATATTGACATAAGGCTCATATTCTTCCACAAGGAATTCTGCGATCGCGGAAAATTCCCGCCTTGAATATACTTCTATACCCGGAATGACAAGTGAGCTTGTCGCGGTAAACTCATGAACGCCTTTCCATAAAGTGATATAGTTGCCGTAAGACTTCACCCAAACGGGATTTTTGTATAAATACATGGTTTCTATGAACTTGCTCATTTTTACCGTGTCGTTGTAGGGGTGAATTTTTTTGTAGATATAGAGTTGCATAATGCCCCTCCTTACACAGCCGTAACTTCGTCGCTAAACTCCGTAGCGGCAACAGTCACGCGTTCAATATAACCGTCGTTATAATTATCGCAACCGAAATACATTCCGTGCAGAGTGACCGACGCGTCGGACACATCAGAGGACGTATCGGCGGTAACTGTCGCTTCCGTACAAAGCACCGTATGCGTTGCTCCGTTTTCGCGGTAACCCGACGCGGGGACGTTTTTTGTACCGCCGTAGCTAATGCTTAACGCCTCGGCAAGATTCCTCGCGCTTAATATAGCAGTATCCGAGCGCGTGTAAACGTCTATGTATGCCGCGGCATAGTGCGTAATGCTTCCGCTCGTTACCGCCCCCGAAGCGCGCACGCGGTGGCGGTATAACGGAGGAGCGGTACCGGGTTCTCCTTTTTCGCCCTGCGGTCCCGTTGCCGGAACCCCGGAATCTTTTTCTCCGAAAAACCAGTTTCCGTTTTCTCCGATATGCGGCGTAATGCCGTCCGTTCCGACGACTTTGCCGAGATCCTTTTCAAATGTCTGTTCTTCCATGATTACTCCTTTTATTCGATTTTCACTATAAGATGACCGTCTCCGTCAATGTTTATTCTGTTCTTGTATTTCAACGGACCTTTCACGAAAAGATTTTTATCTTTTATGAAAAATTCCAGCGTCTTTTCACTCGCGTTGCCCGAACCTATTCGGGTACCCGCCGTATAAACGTCAAGCGGTCCGTCGCCCGTAATGCTGATAGATATGTTCCCTTTATCTCCCGCCGAAAGATCGAGAGAAAGCGATTCTATATATCCGCTGCCGCGAAGGAAAGTCCCCGTGCTTTCGGAGTCTTTGCCGCTTTCTCCGACATCCAGGTAAAATTCCAGTTCAAGAGGGATCCCTGCCGCCTTTCTCTCGAAAAGTATGCTGTGATCGGCATTTTCCGCAAAACATACCGTACCCTCCGCGCTCGCGCTCCAGCTTTTACGCCCCGCGATTTTGTTCGTATCGGCAGAGCCGAACTGCGAACAATCTATCATTTCCGTTTTATCATCGACGCTCCAACCGCTGACATAAGCTACGGTCATACGCTGTCCTATTATGTCGACGATTTTCAGCGCTCCCGTCAGACCTGTGTACATATTCGCCTCCTCTCACTTAAGCCACGCGGGCGGCGCAGGTTCCGTAAACGTTACCGTCACGTCCAGCCATGCTTTATACCATGCCCGCAACTCTTCTTTCTGCGCGTCTGTCAAGGCGTCATACCACAACTGTCCGCGGTTGATAAGCGGAAAACATTTTTTCTCTCTGCGTCTGCGCCAGAAATTCGGATCTGTCCGCGCGTTATTCTCTTTCTGCACGGGCAGCTTAGTTATCGGGTCTTGTCCCACATAATGAAACTCATCGCAATTAAAGAGTTTTTTGTATGCTTCGTCTGTGTATTCCACATATATACCTGTTCCGTTTTCGTCGTATTTTTGATTTAACCTGAAAATATTTTCACTTTTATCGTAATAATACATATTTTTAATCCTCATATATAGATTTAGTCAGTATCAATATTGGTTTCACTAAGTATAATAGTAACCATAAATCCTTTCGTATTATTTTCATCGTTGCCCAAATAAATATTCTTTCTATTCGTGTATACTATGCAACCGGGAGTATAACCTTGTGTTGAATCTTTAATTGCTGTAGCTAAAACTGTTACTATTTCTTTTTCATTGTATACTATATTATTTGGTAAAGAAAATCTAAGCCAACCATTACCGGAAATCCCATAATTTATACGTGCTGTAAAAATAGTATACTTTCCAATTTTTATTCCCCTGAACTGTGCCTCATTTTTGGTATATTCATAGTCTGGACCAATAGCAGTATCGTTTCCGGAAAATTGATAATAACCTACTTTAAAATCTTTTATTTCTATTCCCAGATTATTCCTTGCGGTTTCTGCATTTGTCGCGCCCGTTCCGCCGTTTGCGACAGGAACCGTCGAGCTTTTATCCCTTTTGTTGTTTTGCAGATCCAAAATATTATTTTCTATACGATTGAACGCTTCCGCAGTGGGTACACTGCTCGGCTTCCAATCCGTTTTAGGCTTTTCCCATGCCATTTTATTTAATATCCTCCTTTTGTTAATTTAATTTTTTCTTGCATTAAGTTTTTTTTGGCGCACCGCTAACGCTCGCTTCCGCGTGCGCCAAATCTTTTCCGCGCTTGCGGTTTTTTACGGTTTCTTATATTAAACCGTGTTTTTT